>NZ_CP159534.1:0-301833 GCF_040529335.1 Streptomyces sp. HUAS MG91
GGGAATGGACGACAGCGAACCCCGCTATCTCCAAGTCAGGGTGACTGGAGAGCGGGAGCCTTTGAAAGTCCGTGGCCGTATTCCATACCGGGCTGAGGGATTGACCGACGAGGAGCGGCGGCGTTACTCCGATTCCGTGCTGCCTGTGGTTGTCGCGCAAGGGCTCCTCGACGCGATCGCGGCCTGTACGGCGGACGGCGGGCATTGGCTGCTCAGCTTTGAGGACAACTCTGCTTGTACAGAGGCGAGTTGGGTGCGTAGCGAGTTGGGCAAGAGCGGGTTGCCGCCACAGCGGCGTGCGTATGCAGGGCCTTCGGTTACCGCGAACACGACGGCGTCGGACTCTGTGCCCGGGGGCGCGGACGGATCGGAGACGATGCCGGCGGGCGATCGTGCGCTGCTTGCCCTGGGGTACGGACGAGACAGTCATCGCCGGCGGAGTCTGGATGAGCGGGAGCGGCAGCGGATGCTCGCCCAAGTTCCTGCGCACTGGCGCGTCCCCGGTAGGTCGTCCGCGGCACCCGGGATGGCGGGCAGTGGCAGTGACGTGGAGTACGAGGAGGACGTCGCGGCGAGTGATGAGCAGCGTTGCGGGGCCAGGCACGGAGGTCTTGGGCGGATCTGCGAACTTCGCGAGAACCATGTGGGGTTGCACCGTGGGCACAGCCCTGCCGGCGTCTTCGCGTGTTGGGAAGGCGACGCCGATGTCTATGACGACTGAGGGCTGGGCGATGCTCGCGCGTGGTTGGGCGGCGGCGGTCAGTGCGGTGAGGTGAGCTTGCTGAAGACCCAGCGAAGGACTTCTTGGTCGACGCGGGTGCGGCCGGTGCGTTTGAGGGCGGTGTGGGTGAGGGTGGTTAGGCGGGCCCAGTTGCGGAAGTTGCCGTGTGCGGCGCGGCTGTCGGCGTAGGTGATGTGGTCGGGGTCGGCGTCGGCCCAGATGGGGTGGTAGAGCGGGATCGTCTGGAGGATCTCGTTGGGGGTGAGGCGGGTGAAGCGCTGCCAGATGAAGATCCGGGAGGAGAGCATCGGTTCTCGGGTCAGTGTCTGGTGGCAGCCTTCGTCGCCGACGAAGATGGCGGCGAGCTGGGTGTAGGGGTCGTCCCAGAGGTAGCGGACGTATTCCAGCTGGTCGCTTTGGAGCCACTGGGCTTCGTCCAGGACGAGGGTGCGCGGGTGGGTGGCGAGTGCGGTTTTGAGGAGGTGGTCGAACTCGCTGGCATAGCGCGGGGGCGGGCCTGGTAAGTCGAGTGCGGTGTGGAGTTCGTGGCGCACGGCGCGGGTGGTGGCGCGGGCGTGGAAGGTGATGCGGCGGATGTCCTCGGTGGGTTCGAGGGCGCGCAGGCAGCTGGTGACGGCCATGGTCTTGCCGAAGCCGGCGCCGTCGTGGACGCACATCATCGCGCGGGCCTCGATGGTGTCGGTGAGGTTCTCCCGGGCGGTGAGCACGGCATGGGTGCTCACCAGGCGGGCGTCGGGCAGAGCGACGTACTGGTCGGTGGGGGCGGGTGGCAGGTGGCCGCCGGTCATGAGGTGTCTTCCTCACTGTGGGTGGGTGGTGCGGCGGGGCGGGTGCGGGCCTTGAGGGCGTCGGGGATGGCCCAGTCATCTGGTGGCGCGGCGGGTAGGATGAGGTCGGGCAGCGCTAGGTCGGGCAGCGCTAGGGACTGTTTCTCGGATCATGTGCGGAGCCAGATGATGAGGGCTGCGAGGGTGACGGTGCCGAGGTAGATGTAGGCCCGCTTTTCGTAGCGTGTGGCGACGCCGCGGAACCCTTTGAGGCGGTTGATGGCACGTTCCACGGTGTTGCGTTTCTTGTAGTGCTCGCTGTCGAACGCAGTGGGGCGCCCGCCGCGGGAGCCCCGATTGAGTCGGTGTCTCTGCTGGTCACGGCGTTCAGGGATGGTGTGCCGGATGCCGCGTCGTCGCAGGTAGCGGCGATTGTGGCGGGAGGTGTAGGCCTTGTCCGCCAGCACGTGGTCGGGCCGGGAGCGGGGGCGGCCAACTCCCGCTCTGGGCACGGAGATCTGCTGCAGGACGGGTTCGAGCTGTGGGCCGTCGCCGTAGTGACCCGGTGTCAGGATGAAGGCGAGGGGGCGGCATCGTCCGTCGGCGGCGAGGTGGATTTTGGTGGTGAATCCGCCGCGGGAACGTCCCAGGCAATCGCCGATGTGACCACCTCCGCCAGCCGGACGGCCAGTTTGTGCAGTACCGGATCGGCCTGACCCGTCCCCTGGGGAGCCCCTTTTTGAGGGGACGTCGGGGGTGGTGCTTTCCTGGCGCCGGCGGCGTGCTGGTGGGCTCGCACCGCGGTGGAGTCCACCGATACGTCCCAGTCGAATCGTTCGGTGGCATCTTCTGCGGCCTGGACCATCGACAGCAGCATCTGCCATGTTCCGTCCGCCGACCAGCGACGATGCCGTTTGCAGACCGTCTCCCACGGCCCGAACCGCTCCGGGAGGTCCCGCCATTGCACGCCCGTGCGGACCCGGTACAGCACCCCGTTGATCACTCCACCGGCCTCCACGCGTCCCGCCAAGCGGCAGGAACGACTCCAGCCGGTCCCACTCCGCATTCGTCAGATCCCCACGACCCATACAGCCAGCCTGACGCCAACACCCCTCCCGAGTCAGGAGATCCGAGAAACAGCCCCTAGTACAGAGAAGGGTAAAAGTCCGCGCGTCGACCCCCAAGGACGCGCAGATCGTCGGGTTCGCGCGACCGGTGGCGCGGCCGCGGACGGTGGTGTTGCAACTGCCTTACGGACACCGGCAGTTCACGCGTCCGCTGTCCGCAGCGCGGTCGCTGGAATTGGCGGCGCATGTGCGGCGGACCGGGCAGCGCGGCCGCGGGACCTTGGACGGAGCCGTGTACACGGCGTGCGTGCCGTCGGCGGCGGAGGTGAAGGCAGGCACTACGCGACACGTGACCACGGCCGTGCAGCGGGTGCGCCCCGATCTGCTGTGAGACCGCCACCCCGAGCGGGACCGTAGTTCAGGCGCCAGCCCACGGGTCGGCGGTCGACGGCGGCAGGTGGCGCAGGGCGGGCAGCGGGTTGCACACCTGACAGGGCTGCGGCGCCTTGTCGCCGCCGGAGGCCGCGAGGGCATCGCGCGCGGCGACGGCGTCGAGGGCGGTACGGCGGCCGCCGGCGCGGCTCGCGTACGACGTAGCCGGAGTCGGACGGCATGGGCTTCACCTTCACCAAGACGACCCCCGCGGCGACCCGCTCACGGCCGCATCACAGAGCGGCGAAACACAGCTCCCGGCCCTGGTGCACGCGTCACGCTCGTCTTCGTGAGCAACCCACTCAAGCGCCGCCCCAGACAAGAAGGCCGGCACACGCCCAACCTGTGGCCCGTGTGACTCGTCGCCCCCACCGCCCTGATACTCGTCGGCGCTCTCGCCTACGGCCTCTACCACGGCGCCGAAGCCCTCCTGGGATCCGAGAACACCGGCAAGAAGCCGGTCAGCGCCCAGGACGTCATCAAGACCACCGTCACCGTCCTCACTCTGATCGGTGCTGTCCTCGCCGCTCTGTACGCCTACCGCAAGCAGCTCCTCGACGAAGGCGCCTCCCACCGCGCCGATGCCACCCAACTCGCCGAGCGCTACGCCAAAGCCGCCGAACAGCTCGGCCACGACCAGGCCGCCGTACGACTCGCCGGCGTCTACGCGATGGCCCGCCTCGCCGACGACTGGCCCGAACAACGACAGGTCAGCGTCAATGTTCTCTGCGCCTATCTCCGCATGCCCTACACACCCGATCACACCGAACCCGGCTTCAAGCACGGCGAGCGAGAAGTCCGCCTCACTATCATCCGCACCATCCGCGACCACCTCCAAAACCCCACAACCCACACCACCTGGTGTGGACTTGACCTCGACTTCAACGGAGCCACCTTCGACGGCGGCGACTTCACCGGCTCGACGTTCTCCGGCGGCGCGGTCGACTTCAGCGGCACAACGTTCTCCGGGGCGCGGTCGACTTCGGCCGCTCGGTGTTCTCTGGCGGCACGGTCAGCTTCAGCGGCTCGGTATTCTCCGGCGGTACGGTCTACCTCGACGCGGCACGTATCCACTCCGCCAGCGTCATCGACTGGGGCCCTTTTCCCCCAATCGCCGTCAACGAGCCCTGACCATCACACGAGCGCCGAGTTCCGTCCAAGGTGGTCCTGCGATGATGCGGCGGGCGGAGCGGACTGGACCGGTGTGGCCGGGCTGGCAGTCGGCTGCGTTCAGGTGGTGCGGGATGCCCGAGACGCGATGGCCGGCCGGGCAACCGCACAGCACGCACGGCTCCGGAACGGCCAGCGCCTCGATGTCGTCCGCAGCTCAGCGGGTGGGGGCGAGGATGCCGGTGCCGGCGCTCTGGACGAAACAGGACCAGCCCTGTTCGCCCATGACGAGCGGCCGGGCTTCGCAGTCCTTGCTGTCGCGTACGGCCACGCTCCCCTCCCCCAGGAACGCCACCTCCACACAGGCCCCGCTGCCGTTGGACGCCTGTGCCGTGAACCAGTGAAGACTCTTCAGGTGCTCGGGACAGTCACGCATGCCATCTCCTCGGCGACACGTACCAAATACACGGGGAAGCACGGGCGGTATGACGCTTGATCGCGGGGTCGAACGCGCGGTGAATCCACCCCCTGCCCTGCGGGAACAGGATGAGTGCACCCGCCGATTCCGGCGGGTGCACCCATGCTGTGGGTGAAGCAGTTCAGCCGCGGACGATGTTCTCGGCCTGCGGGCCCTTCTGGCCCTGGGTGACGTCGAAGGTGACCTTCTCGCCCTCTTGGAGCTCGCGGAAGCCGCCGCCGGAGATGTTGGAGTAGTGGGCGAATACGTCGGGGCCGCCCCCGTCCTGCTCGATGAAGCCGAAGCCCTTTTCGCTGTTGAACCACTTCACGGTGCCGCTGGCCATAATGCAATCCTTCACATCATCCGAGTCCGCCCGGAGCGGAGCGACTCGGTTTCCACGAGCACTCCCCTCTGTAGTGCTTCACCAGCCATCTTGCCCCACGAGTCCCAGCGATGCCCTGGGCTGTCACAGGCGGCAACGTCCCGGGCAGTAGAGCCTGCTGCCCGGGGGTGGATCCGCCGGATCCGGGGGAATTCTGGCGCCGGAGGACGAGAAGCAGCGTCGGCACGAGGACCAGGGCCAAGGGCCTCTCGCCGGGGGATGCCGAGTAGAGGGTGGAACTGCTGGTGAACCGACTCGCCGTGTACTGCCGCGGCGCCGTCGGCAAAAACCCGGACACCCGGCCTGATACCGCCCTATCGTGACGGCTCGATCCGGCAACTGGGGAGGACGACGGATGACCGTCGACGGTTTCAAATTGCTCGCTGACGCGCACGACTATCTGCTGACCGCCGCGCGGGGGGTACCCGGCGGGGCCTGGGGGGATCCGACACCGTGCTCGGAATGGACGGTGCGTCAGGTACTCAACCACGCGAGACTCGACCAGCAGGCGTTGACCATGCAGATCACGGACGCGCCGCCCACGGGCGACCCGTTCGAACCCGAGGACGCGCTGGCCGACGACCCGGTCGCGGAACTGGCGGACGTGCTGGCTGCGGCCGCTACCGCATGGGAGTCGGGGCGGGACGCCGAGAGCGTGCCCACCCCGATGGGCCCGATGCCGGCCGGGGCCGGCGCCGCCGCCGCGGCGCTCGACGCCGCAATCCACGCCTGGGACATCGCGAAGGCCACCGGTCAGGACCTGCCGCTGACCGACGAGATGGCCCAGGCGCTGGAGGAGATCGTGTCGCGGCTCGTCGACTTCGTGCGCGACTCGTTCGGCAAGTACGCGCCGCCGGTGGCCGTCGCACAGAGCGCGAGCCGCGCGGAGCGGCTCCTCGCGTTCACCGGGCGCGACCCGCATTGGTCCCGCTGACCCGACACTGGGCGCGGCGCCCCGGCAGGACGGTGTCCCGCTGACACTTCAGCCTGGGGGCTGCAGTCAGGTCGTCTTGGGCGCCGCAGGACAGGTCGCCGGGTGGGCTGTGCTGCGTGCCGACGTCATCGGCGCCGGGGTGTTCGCCCGGGGCGGTGTGTGCTGCCGGGCCTGGTCGAGGGCTGCTTCCAGGGCGCGCCTTGTTCCCGGCAGAGGAACCATCCGCCAGCCGAACTCCCTGAGCCACGGCCGCAGACCCGCAGGGGTCAGGGCTGAGGCCGCGATCAGCAGACCGCACGCCCCGGGGAAAACGCGGGCCAGTTCGGCGCAGCAGAATCGCCCGGACGCGGGGAGGCGGGACCGGGTGCACCTCACCTGCCGGGAACCGCTGCGGCCGCGCAACACCGCGCGAGGCAACGCCATGGGCACCGTTCGCCAGGCAGCGCAGCGCGCTCAGTCGGTTAGGGGATCGGGCTCGTGTTCGTCGGGTTCAGGTTCGGGCGATAGGTGACATACGGCCAGCCCGACGGCCTCGCGCGGCGTGGCGAACAGGCCGAGGTTCGGGGTCAGGAAGCCTGTGCCGACCCCATACGTAAGTACGTGGCGAAGTACGGCTCTGGACGGCTCTCGGGGGCCGCTTAGTTTCGTATTCGTAGGGGAAAACCCTCCCTGCGCCCAGGAGTTGGAGTCGGGGGCGGCTCAGGGGCGGTCCCCGATGTGCGGGGTGCGCGCCCGGCGCGAGGCTCATGGGTATGACCACGAAGTCCCGCACATTCCGCAAGACCCGTCTCGGGCGCGTCCTGATCGTGCTCGGCTCGCTCGTCGTCATCCTCGCCCTCGTGATCGGCGGCGGGGTGCTGTGGCTGTGGAGCGACGCGAAGGTGAGCGCCGCGGGCGAGGACACGTTCCGCAATGAGCTGGCGGTGCCGCCGCTCGCGCCGTCCCGCGTCGACAACAGGACCGGGCGACGCGTTTTCGACCTTCGGGCGCAGAGCGGCGAGACGGAGTTCAGGCCCGGGCGGAAGACGCCGACCGCGGGCTTCAACGGGAACTATCTCGGCCCGACCCTGCGGGCGAAGCGCGGCGAGAAGGTCGAGGTACGGATCCGCAACGGGCTCGACGAGGCGTCCACCGTGCACTGGCACGGTATGCATCTGCCGGCCCGGATGGACGGCGGCCCGCACCGGATGATCGGGCCGGGCGGGAGTTGGTCACCGCACTGGACCGTTGGCCAGCCCGCCGCCACCCTCTGGTACCACCCCCACCCGCATGGGGAGACCGAGAGCCAGGTACGGCGCGGGCTCGCCGGGATGTTCCTGGTCGACGACGACCGCAGCGAGCGGCTCGCGCTGCCCCGGCGGTACGGGGTCGACGATCTGCCAGTGATCGTGCAGGACGTGCGGTTCGACGGAGCGAAGCTCGCTTTCGGGCACAAACTCATGCAGAACGTGGGCTTCCTGGGCGACCGCACGATGGTCAACGGCACCCTCGACCCGTATGCCGTCGTACACGACGAGCGCGTACGGCTGCGCCTGCTCAACGCCTCGACCGCGCGGACGTACCGCTTCGGCTTCACCGACGGGCGCGGGTTCGCGCTGGTGGGGACGGACGGCGGGCTGCTCGGCAGGCCGGCCGCGATGAACCGGATCCAGTTGTCGCCCGGTGAACGCGCGGAGATCGTCGTGCGGATGCGTCCCGGGGACCGGACCGTGCTGCGCAGCTACCCGCAGGGCAACTACGGGGACGCGTGGCAGAGCCGGTTCAACGGTGGTGACGACACCTTCGACGTCCTCCAGCTACGGGCGGCGGACACGCTGCGCCCCTCCCCTAGCCTCCCCTCCCGCCTGGCCGGCCAAGAGCTGCCCGACCCCGCGGACGCGGTGCGCGAGCGGTACTTCGAGCTGCGCAAGAGCGGGATCAACGGGCGGAAGATGGCGATGGACCGGATCGACGAGACCGTGACCCGCGGCACCACCGAGGTGTGGACGGTGCACAACGGCAACGGGATGCCGCACAACTTCCACATCCACGACGTGCAATTCAGGATCGTGTCAGTGAACGGGCGCAAGCCTCCGGTGCAGTTGCGCGGCCGGAAGGACACGGTGTTCCTCCCGAACGGTACGACGATGAAGCTGGCGCTGCGCTTCAACGGCGGGCCCGAGTTCGCCGACCCGGGCACGCCCTACATGTTCCACTGCCACCTGCTCTACCACGAGGACGGCGGCATGATGGGACAATTCGTAGTGGTCGACAAGACACAACGGGCCGCCGCAACGATCACCGGTAATCACTCGCACCACTGAGCGCATTGCATCTGGGCGTTGACCTGGCCAGATGAAGGGTGAGGACGGCTCGGACAAGGTCGGTGATTCGGTTGCCGCTGCATCGGACCTTGCGGAGGACTCGCCAGCCCTTCAGTGTGGCGACGGCTTGTTCGCCGACGCAGCGGATCGTGGCGTGGTCGGTGTTGTGGCGGCGCTGCCACCGCTTGAGTTTCCGGCCGCGGATCGGCACTCGCATGTGTCGCCCCGCCGCCTGATACGCGCGGTCGGCCCAGGTCGTCAGCCCGGTGGTGCTCAGCGCCTCGATGATCCCCGTGGTGCGGGCGGCGGTCAGGTCGTGCGTGGCACCGTGCAGCGCGGGCGAGGCCCACAGCAGTTTGCCGTGTGGATCGGCGATGACCTGCACGTTCATTCCGTGGCGTTTGTGTTTCCCGGAGTAGTACGGGCGGTTGGCGGCTATCCGGTCGATCGGCAGGAGGTCGCCTGAGTGAGGCACTCGCCCCGTGAGCAGGGAACAACTGGGGGTAACGTGTCTGGCATGGATGACATCACGCAACGGGATATCGAGCAGCGGCAGATAGGTGATGCGTGGCGGCGGATCGAGTCTTGGCTGAGCGTGCATGCCCCAGGAACTCTTGACCGGCTAATAGATGGCGCTTCGGAGTCGCAACTCAGCTCTTTTGGGGGGTCCATAGGAGTGCGGATCCCGGTCGGACTGAAGGAATTGTGGAGGCAACGGGCGGGCTCTGGTCCGGATCTGATGATTCCATTCATGCCGGGCCCGTGCTTGCTGATGTCACTTGACGTTGCGCAACGGGTATATCAGCGGAAAATGGCAGCGCAAACGCGGCGGGGTTCAGCAGCGGAGCGAGTGAGTGACGGCCACGAGCCGGTGACGATCTGGCGGGCTGCCTGGATTCCGTTCGGCGCGAATGACGTTGATGCATTGTCCGGGCTGTTGCTGGATGCCGAGACCGGCAAGATTTGGGAATGGGACGAGACTCCGACGCGGACACTTCGGTATGACTCGCTGACGGAATACGTCGAGGAGATGGCCGACGTCCTTGAAGTGCCATCGCTGGCTGTCGGGGATCGGCCCGGCTTGATGGACGGTCAACTCTGGTGGGGGGAACCCGAGAATCCCTCCGAACGGGCTCAGTGGGAGCCCTTTACCGGGTGACGCGTGGGGTGACACCGAAGGCCACCCCACGCCTCGCGAGGGGCTAGCTGATCTTCTTCCAGGCGCAGGTGCTGGAGGTAGAGGTGCAGTGTTCGAAGCCGGGGTTGCTCAGGTAGAAGGCGTCGCCGTCCAGCATCCGCCATGAGGGTGCGGGGAGGTCCGTGAACGCCTGTTCATTCTGGGTTCCGGGTATGGTCGCGCGGCCGCACTTTTCTGCGGTCGAGGGGCCAGACTTGTCGGTTCGAGTATCGGCGAATATGCCGAAAGAGCTGCCGGAGGGGGCCGCGTAGAGTTGGGCGCACTCGTTGCCATCGGCCACCTGATACTTGTTTCCGGCGTCGGGGTAGCCGCCGCTCTCGTGCGTTGACGCCATCGAGAACTCGTCACATGTTGGTTCGCCCAGGGCTGCGTCGAGAGGGTGCCGCGTCCACGTTTTCGGGCACACCACGGCCCGACTGTCAGCCCTTGTCCACTTGTCGCCCTTGCTGTTTGTCTTGGTGGTGTCGGGGCCGAGGTAGTGCAGGGGGGCATCTCCGGTCCCGGGTGCACCGGTCATCCGGTGCTGCATGAACCAGTAGTAGGCGCCGGCTGCCGGATAGAGGTTCGTGTCGACCGTGTAGGTGGGCGTGTAGTACGGAAGCACGCACCCAGGCGTCTGGCTGCCCGTGCTCAGGTCGTCGCAGCGCACCTTGAGTTCATTGCCGCTGGTGCCGAAGTTGGCTTTCGCGGAGAGGTCGAGATCGACGTCGACTGCGGCGGTCATGTTCCAGGTGAGGTCGATGGTTTCCTTGCCGGTGCCGGTCCACTTGGTGGTGGTGCTGGCGACCTGAGTCTTGTCGACTTCGCTGTCCAGCCAGTAGCCCCCGGCGCTCGCGCCGGTCAGGTAGTCCTTCCAGGCCACCTGCGTGCTGGTGCAGTGGTCGCAGACCGTTCCCGCGTTCCACGTGAGGCGGACACCGAGCAGTTGCGGGTCGATGGAGGTGGGCGTGACGAAGAGCTGCTGGTCGAACTCCGCGAAGTCGCTGCCGCCGGCTGTCTTGTTCGGGTAGGCCTTCAACCGCTGCTGGAAGTTGAACGTGGCCATCCCGAAGGGCGGCTTGTCCTTGTCGCCACCGGAAGTGAAGATCAGCTCGGCGCTGCCGACGTCATTGAGGCAGGCGTCGTTCCTGGTGATGTAGTCGTGGCCCGACGGCTTGGCGGAGCACCAGGAGACGAGGTCCGGCACCGACGCCTTCGCTGAGAACAGAGACTTCTGGCTCTTCTGAGAGGCAGGGTGGAACTTGAGGCAGACCTGGCGGCCCTGGTCATCGGGCTTCGAACAGTTCTTTCCTCCGGACTTGCGGATCGCCAACGCGCCGGGGTCGCTGCGGAAGATCTCCTGCGGAGACTCCGCCACCGGGTCGATGCTCGAACTGGCCTGCGGTGCCGGGAACGTCGTGTAGGCCGCGATGCGGAACTTGGCCCACGGAGACCACTCCGTCTCGTACAGGTGGCCGTCGAACGCGGACGTGTGGAAGGTGTAGGTGACGCCCGGCTTCAGCTTGCCGGCCGGAACGGTGACCTCGGCCGTCTTGCCGGAGGCCACGGCAGGAGAGACGAGAACGCCGTACTGGTCATCGACCAGCTTGACCTTGTCCTTCGCCTTGCCATTGGCGTCAGTCGTCCAGACCTCGAAGGTCTCGGTGCTCTTGTCGCCGTCCGCGTCGCTGACGGTATTGCGCAGCACCGTCTCCGGGCTGGTGACGCTCCATATCCCGCTGGCCTGCTTGAACTCAGGCCCGGCCTGTGGATTCTGGCCGGACACCGGCCTGCTGTTGGCCGCTGCGGCGCGCGTCTCGGGGCCTGACGCGGCAAGGCGGGAAGGAGCCGCGTTCGGGTCGGCGCTCACGTCGGACCCAGAGGCAGCCAGAGCCGGACTGGAACCGAGAAGGAGAGCGAGAACGGCACCTACGGCCGCCCTGCGCACGAACGTGCTCATGTGTCTGTGTCTCAACCCAGGTCTCCTCACGATGAGGCGAGTGTGCGGTCCTCGCCGCCAGCCGTTCTATGCGGGTTGAGGGGACGGCAGCAATACCACTACGTGCCCAATGCACCTATTGATGCTGTGTGTTAGCTGTGACTGATGTCATGGTTGTGCGACACCTTGTGACCTTCCAGTGCAGATCCTGTGACCAAATCGCTTGACGCTACGTCCTGTTGCACTCAACGCAACGTAACTGCCGCGGTCGACGTACGCCTCGACTACGCGGGGATCCGCCACGCCTTCGGCGGCGACTGGGCTTCACGCCTGACCCTGCGCAGGTTGCCCGCGTGCGTCCTCGTCGAAGGAGCCGAGGGCGCGAAGGGAGCCAAGGGGGCCAAGAGCGCGAAGGGCTGCGGCACGGGTGAGGAACTGGCCGGCGTCGTCAACGACACCGAGGCGGGCACCCTAACTGCGGCCGTGCCGCTGAGCGAGCCCACCGACGCCCCGGACGGTGATCCCGTCACCGCTGCTCCCCGCACCGCCCGTTCGGCTACCGGCCTGTCCGCGGCCGACGGCACGGTGCTTCTGGCTGCGACCGCGACGACCGACGGGGCCGCGGGCGACTTCGGTGCCACCTCACTGGCCCCCTCCTCGACCTGGTCGGCGGGGGGTTCCAACGGCGGTTTCTCGTGGTCGTACGACCTCGACACACCGGACGTGCCCGGCGGAGCGCAGCCGGAACTCTCCCTTGGCTACAACTCGCAATCCGTGGACGGCCGCACGGCCGCGACCAACAACCAGTCGAACTGGATCGGCGACGGCTGGTCGATGGAGCCCGGCTACATCGAGCGCCGCTACATCTCCTGCGCGGACGACGCCAAGGACGGCAACGGCACCGACAAGAGCGGCGACCAGTGCTGGAAGAGCGACAACGCGGTCCTCAACCTGGGCGGCCAGTCCAACGTTCTGGTCAAGGACGACAAGACCGGCGACTGGCACCTGGAGAGCGACGACGGCACCAAGGTCGACAAGCTCGCCAGTACGAACCGCGGCAACGGTGACGACGACGGCGAGTACTGGCGGGTGACCACCCCGGACGGCACCCGCTACTACTTCGGCTACAACCGCCTGCCGGGCTGGACCGAGGGCAAGGCGGAGACCAACTCCACGTGGACGGTGCCGGTCTTCGGCAACCAGAAGGGCGAGCCCTGCCACGCCGACGCTTACAAGGACTCGTGGTGCAAGCAGGCGTGGCGCTGGAACCTCGACTACGTCGTGGACCCGCACTCCGACGCCATGGCCTACTACTGGAACAAGGAGACCAACTACTACGGCCGCAACGTCAACCCGGACACCGGCGCGTCCACCGCTACCGGCTACGACCGGGGCGGCTGGCTCGACCACATCGACTACGGGCTGCGCTCGAACACGATGTACGCCAAGAAGGCCGCCGCGAAGGTGACCTTCACGACGGCCGAGCGGTGCCTGAGCGACTGCGCCACCTTCGACAAGACGCACGCGAAGAACTGGCCCGACGTTCCCTTCGACCAGTACTGCAAGGCGGGCGAGGAGTGCAAGGACCGCTACTCGCCGTCCTTCTGGACGCGTAAGCGCCTCACGAAGATCGACACATCGGTCCTGGTCGGCGACGCCTACGCACCCGTGGACTCCTGGGCGCTGGCGCACCAGTTCCCCTCGACGGGAGACGGTTCCTCGCCCGCGCTGTGGCTGGCCTCGATCCAGCACACCGGGCACACCGGCACCGGCGACGTCGCCCTGCCCAAGGTGACGTTCAAGGGCCAGCAGCTCGCCAACCGCGTCGAGGGCGCCACCACCGGCGGCCGCCCCGACCCCGTGCCACCGCTGGTGCGTTACCGCGTCTACGCCGTGAACACCGAGTCGGGCTCGACGGTCGGCGTCACCTACTCCGCCCCCGACTGCAAGCCGGGCAGCATGCCCGAGCCGGAGTCCAACACCCGGCGCTGCTATCCGGTGATGTGGTCCCCGCCGGACGCCCCGGCCGCCGACTACGAGCCCTACCTGGACTGGTTCCACTCCTACGTCGTCACGCAGGTGCTGGAGAGCGACAACACCGGTGGCGCCCCGGTCAAGGAGACCGACTACAGCTACCTCGACGGGCTCGCCTGGGCCAAGGAGCAGGGCGACGAGTTCACCAAGGCCAAGCACCTCACCTACGGCGACCGCAAGGGCTACGGTCGCGTCCAGGTCCGCACCGGAGCCCCGGCCGAGGGCAAACAGACCCTCACCGAGTACCGCTACTTCCGAGGCATCACAGGCGCCAAGGTCACGGACCACGAGGGCACTTCGGTCACCGACCACCCCGCGTTCGCCAGGATGACCCGCGAGGAAGCCACGTACAACGGCGACGGCGGCACCCTGGAGTCCACCGTCAGCCACACCCCGTGGCGCTCGGCGGCCACCGCGACACACGCCCGCACCGGACTGCCCAAGCAGTACGCCTACGCGACCGGGGACGGGTCGGAGACCAACCGGACCTCGCTGGGCGACGGCAAGTGGCGCACCACGCGCACCGACCGCACCTTCGACGCAAACGGCCAGGTGCTGACCGAGTCCGCACTCGGTGACACGGACAAGTCCGGCGACGAGGAGTGCACCACCACCTCGTACGCGAAGAACGCCGACCGGAACATCCTCACCCTTGTCAAGGAGGCCAGGACCACGGCGGTCGCCTGCGGCACGCCCCCGTCCCTGCCCGCCGATCTGGTGTCCGTCGAGCGCCATTACTACGACGACGCCGACGGTCTCGACACCGCGCCCGTCAAGGGCGACGTGACGCGCCTGGACGAACAGGACGACAAGGGCACCGGCTACCTCACCACCGCGACCCACACCTACGACCAGCACGGCCGTGAGCTGACCGAGACCGACGCGGACGGCAAGACGAGCAGGACCGCCTACAGCCCGGCGACCCTGACCGCACCGATCTCCGTCACCGAGACCGACGCGCTCGGCCACACCACGACCACCACCTACGACCCCGCGCGCGCCCTCGCGACAGCCGTCGTGGACCCCAATGGCAAGCGGGCCGACGCCGAGTACGACGGTCTGGGCCGCGCGGTACGCTCCTGGACCCCGAGTTGGCCCAAGAGCGCCCACGCAGGACAGCCCGCCGCCGAGTACGCCTACACCGTGTCGGCCACCGCCGCCAACGTGATCGCCACCAAGGCACTCCAGTACGACGGTTCCTACGCCACCACCTACGAGATCCTCGACGGTCTGCTGCGCCCGCGCGAGACGCAGACCTGGGCGCTGGGCACCAAGGACCGCCTGGTCACCGAAACGTTGTACGACACCCGGGGCAACACCTGGAAGACGTACGACTCGTACTACGCCGAGGGCGCTCCTTCCGCGCAGCTGACCAGCGCTCCCGACAACAAGATCCCGTCCATGACGGAGAACGTCCACGACGGCCTGAACCGGGTGACCGCGGCGATATCGCGCACCTACGGCGACGAGACCTGGCGCACCCGTACCGAATACGCAGGTGACCGCACCACCGTGATCCCGCCCTCCGGCGGGAAGGCGACCACGACGGTCACCGACGCCCTCGGCCGCACCAGCGAACTGCTCGAGTACACCGACACGGCCCGCACCGCCTCGCAGAAGACCACGTACACCTACGGCAAGTACGACGAGCCGGTGAAGGTCACCGACCCGGCCGGCAACGCTTGGACATACACCTTCGACGCGCGCGGTCAGCAGACCCGCGCCGACGACCCGGACAAGGGCGTCACCACCACCACGTACGACAAGCTCGGCCGCGCCTCGACGGTCACCGACGCGCGCGGGACCACGCTCACCAGCAGCTACGACGCGCTCGGCCGTGAGACGGCCCTGAAGAAGGGAAGCACGACCCTCACCGAGCACACCTACGACACGGTCGCCAAGGGCCAGCCCGCCACCAGCACCCGCTACGTGGACGGCAAGGCGTACACCAGCGGTGTCACGGCCTACAACGACGCCTATCAGCCCACCGCCAGCACCGTCACCATCCCCGCCGAGGCCGGTTCCGTCGCCGGGACCTACGGCTACAACAAGTACACGGGCCAGCAGGAGTGGCTGAAGCAGCCGGCCGTCGGCAACCTCCCCAGTGAGCGCGTCACCACGGTCTACGGACCGGGCAACCAGCCGTTGAAGACCACGGCCGGAGCGATCGTCCTCGTCGGCAACAGCGTGTACGACGTGTGGGCGCGCCCCACCCGTACCGAGTACGGCACGCTGGGCAAGAAGGTCTACCGCAGCCGGGCCTACGACCTCCAGACCGGTCGCCTCACCCGGCAGACCACCGACCGCGACCTGGCGCCCCAGCGTATCGACGACTCCACCTGGAGCTACGACGACGCCGGGAACATCACCGGGCTGACCACCGCCTCGGGCCAGGACGCGAGCCGTACCGTGGACACCCAGTGCTTCACACAGGACGCGCTCGGCCGCCTCACCGAGGCGTGGACCGCGGCAAAGGACTGCGCGGCGAAACCGTCCGCGAGCACCGTCGGCGGACCGTCCGCCTACTGGCAGTCCTTCACCTACGACGCCCTCGGGAACCGCACCCGGCAGACCGACCATGGCACGAGGGCCCTCGCGGGCGCCGACGCCACGACCACGTACACCCAGCCCGCGGCGGGCAAGCCGCTCCCGCACGCCGTGCAGAGCGCGACCGTGAAGGGCGGCGCGAACGACGGCCGCGAGGACAGCTTCGGCTACGACGCGGCCGGCAATACGACGGACCGCACGGTGGACGGCCGCCAGCAGAAGCTCGCCTGGGACGACGAGGGAGCCCTCAAGTCCCTGACCGAGAATGGCAAGAGCACCAGCTACGTCTACGATGCCGACGGCAACCGTCTCCTGTCCCACGAGGCCGACGGCAGTACGACACTGACGCTGCCCGGCGACAACCAGCTCACCGTCACCGCGGCCGGCGTCAAGGAGGCCACCCGCTACTACAAGCACGGCGACGAAACCGTGGCGATGCGAGGCAGCAAGGGTTTCTCCTTCCTGATCAACGACCACCAGGGCACGGCGATGACCGCCGTGGCGGCCGGCACGCTGGTCGTCACCCGGCGCAAGCAGCTCCCCTTCGGGCAGCTGCGCTCGGAGGAGAGCGACGAACTCCCCGGCCCTCGGGGCTTCGTGGGCGGCACCACCGATCCGACCGGCCTCACCCACCTGGGCGCGCGCGAATACGACCCGTCCCTGGGCCGCTTCCTCTCCGTCGACCCGGTCATCCAGACGGACGAGCCGGCGCAGATGAACGCGTACTCGTACGCCCACAACAGCCCGATCAGCCAATCGGACCCGGACGGACTGCGGCCCCTGGGTCCCACGGACGGCGGCCAGAGCACGGACGACCGCTGGGCGGCGGACCGGGGCATGAACGCGGGCTACGTCTACAAGAACGGAAAATGGGTCTGGAAGCAGACGCCGAAGAAGGACAAGACGTCCAGGAAGAAGTACGCGGCGTACCGAGCCAATCCGGCCCACTACATGATCGACGACGGTCATGCCAAGGCCCAGCAGCGCAAGTGGGCGGCGGACCGCCGCAAGGCAGAGGCGGCACGTCAGGCGGCACAGGCCATCAAGCGTGCCCAGGCGGAGCTCCGTAAGAAGGACGGCATCTTCGGCAACATCATGAAGGGCAACTGGGGCGCCGCCTGGGACAACACCAAAAGCTCAAGTCTCGGATCGTGGGTCGGCGACCACTGGGACGACATCAAGACCTACTCCACGCTGGTCGGTTTCGGGGTGTGCATCGTCGCCTCGGCCGGAACCTGCATCGTGGTCGGTGCGGGTATAGCCACGGCGAAGTTCCTCGGGGACGGCGTCGGCTACGGAAACTGGGACGTGGCCGCCTATTCCAAGGATCTGGCGTGGACAGCCGTCGGAGGGGGCAGCGGGGCGGTCTACGGCCGGCTGGCCGGCGGAGCGAAGAGCTGGGGCGCCGCCTACAGGGGCAACGCGATCGCCCGTGTTCCACGCGCCTACCGGACCAAGGTGCCGGGTGTTCGCGGCGTCGGCGGCGGAGCCAAGAGCTGGGTCACCGCTGACAACCCCAAGGGCGCCATCGACTGGGGAACCACCTACGGCAATATGAGCATCAACGCGGGATTCAACACAGGGTTCTGCGGCTCCGGGAACGCGAGCCTCGGAGCCTACCGCGGATACTGCTGACAAAAGCCGCCGCAGGGGCGAAGGAAGCACAGGTCCTCCTCCGCCCCTGCGGCGCTCCGTCACGCACACCGTACTCCCGGAACAGAAAAGGAAACGAGCACAGCGTGTCGAAGGAACGCGAGAACGAAATCCTGCGCAGGACATCGTTCACGATCCTGTCGTGGGTCGTCACCATCGGCTTCGGGTTGGTGGCAGTCGGCCTCGTCATCAGCCTCACTTACCACTTCGAAGGCGGGCCGACCGCCGGTTTGGCAGCCTGTCTCTTCGTCATCGCGCTCAGCCGACGCATCATGGGCTCGCACATCGTTCTGGGTTCCTCTGCCCTGACCGTCGTCAACCCACTGATCACCTTCACCGTGCCGTACGGTGCCGTGACGGAAGTGCGGGGCGGAGGCGGAGAAACCCTCAATCTCGTCACACGAGCGGGGGACGAGATCTACTGCACAGCATTCGGCGGGTCGATCATCGACCGGTTCGTGAGTTCAGCAGACCGCGCCTGCGAGCGCATCGAGCGGCAGATCAGGCGCGGACGCAAAGGCTCACGACAGGCCCCGGTGACGAAGAAGTTCACCGTCTCGTGGATCGCCGATGGCTGCGCCCTCGGTGCCGTGGTCTGCGCGGTCATGGCCGGCGTCCTTGGGGTCTGAAGCCCAGGCGTCGTCTCAGACGTCGGCAGCTTGAGAAGCTGTGCCAGAACCGGTGATCAGTGACGTTCCGTAAGAAGCCGCTTCTGAGAGGCATGCCGCCCTCGATCGGTTCGCCGAGTTCGCCGACGCCTGACTGAGTGTTTCGGCCTGTGGGGTGTGTTTGGTTCCGGGTCAGGTGCCGCGCCAGTTGGGGGTGGCTTCGCCGGTGAGGCGGCGGGCCATGAGGTCGATCATCGCGAGATGGATCATGGCTTCGGAGCGGTGGGCAAGGCGCTCGTAGTCGCGGGCGAGGCGGCGGTGCTGCATGAGCCAGCCGATGGTGCGCTCGATGGTCCAGCGTCGCGGGATGATGGTGGGCCCGCGGGTGTCGGGCGGGCGTTGGACGGGGTGGGCGTCGATGCCGAGGCGGGCGCCGTGGTCGATGGCGGTGGTGCGGTAGCCGGCGTCCACCCACGCTTTGGTGATGCGGGGGTGGGTGGCGGCGATGCGGGACAGCAGGGTCACGCCGGCCGCGGTGTCGGAGACGCTGGCGGCGGTGACCAGGACGGTCAGCAGCAGGCCGAGGGTGTCGCAGCCCAGGTGGCGCTTGCGTCCGATGATCCGTTTCCCGGCGTCGGCGCCCTGGTCGGCCAGGTGCACGTTGGCGGAGGTCTTGATGGTCTGTGAGTCGAGCACGCAGGCCGACGGCTCGGCGTCACGGCCCTCGCGTGCGCGGACCGGGCGCCGCAGCACGCCGGTGAGCTGGGCGAAGACGCCGTCGCGCTGCCAGCGGGCGAAGTAGCCGTAGACGGTGTTCCAGGGCGGGAAGTCGTGCGGCAGGTAGCGCCAGGCGATGCCGGTGCGGTCCACGTACAGGATCGCGTTCAGGATTTGGCGCAGGTCGTGCTCGGGCGGGCGGCCGATGTCCAGGGCGTGTCGGCGGCGCTCGGCTCGCCAGGCGGTGAGTACGGGTTCGATCAGTGCCCAGCGTTGGTCGGACAGGTCATTGGGATACCTGTCGTGCGGGTCCATGTTGCAGAAATACCGCGGTGGGCGCGGCCCGGCGAGGGGGCATCTGGCACCGGGGCGGGGTGATTTGGGAGGAGACGGAAGAGGTTGGGACGAAGCAGTCCTCGTCCGTCACAGACCACTCTCCTCTCCTCGTCCACCCCTCCCGGCTCACGCCATTGCCAGCAAAAAACCTGGCCAGACAGCCATGAAACAGCGCTAAACACTCAGTCAGACCACATCTCGGCAATACCCCTAATCCGGGAAGCGCTCGGGAGCGGCCTGCCACACCAGCCCCGCCTCGAGGAGCCTGTCGACGGCGAGGTCCAGGGTGCGCCGGTGCTGGACGAGATGCATTCGGACCCAAGTGCCCGTGCCACCGGCAGTGGGGATCATGCTGCCCCGCCCCACCACCACCCCGGCTTCCGCAGCGCGGCGACGGTACGTCTCGTCGCCGCCGCGCGGGGCCAAACCGGGGGGTACCCGGAACCGGAGGTAGGAGGTGCAGGTGCCGACCTGTACTGCTTCGGCAGGGTAACCAAGGTCGGCGCGCAGTCGGGCGGTGACATGCAGTCGGTGCCCGGCGCAGACGTGCCGCAGTCCGGCGACGAAGGCGTCACTGGCGGGGTCGGTCAGCCACGCGGCCATCGCCGCCTGGAGGGGCATGCCGGTGCCGAACGTGCGCTCCTGCGCGGTCTCGGCCAGTTCGGCCAGCAGGGCGGGGCGCGCGGTCAGGGCGCCGATGCCCCAGCCGTTGCAGTTGAACTGCTTGCCCATGGTCCGCACTGCGAGCCACGGTAAGTCGTCGCTGTCCCGGGTCTCGGCGGCAAGTAGGCCCAAGGCGTTGGTTGGCGTTCGTCCGGGGAGGACCACGGCGTAGTAGGCGTCGTCGAGCAGGACGGGCGCCCTGGCGGAGACTGCGGCCCGCAGAATGTCCCGCACCGTGTCCGTCGTCCACTCGACTCCGGTGGGGTTGTGCTGCGGGTTCAGCACGAGCAGGGCACGCGGGTGGCGTGCAAGCAACCCGCGCAGGACGGGCAGGTTGGGCTGTCCGCCGTCGTTCACTTCGAGGGGGTACGGGACGACGTGGTACCGGAGGGGGGCCATGACGCCGCCGTAGTCCCAGCCCGGGGCAGGCACCAGCACGGTGTCAGGTGGCACCGGCCTCCTGAGCAGCAGCCGGGCGAAGTCGTGCATCGCGGCACGCGTGCCCGCCTGGCTCACCGCTACCCCGGTCTCCCCGCACTCGGAGTCGCTCAGGTGATGGCTGCGCACGATGTACTCCTGCAGCGTCTCCCTCAGCAAGGGCAGACCGTAGGGAGAGAGCGTGTAGCCGTGCGCGTAGGACGGCACCGCTTTGTGCAGCGCCCTCACCAGGCCCGACGGCGGTCCCTGCCAGTTCTCGCCGAGACTCAGATAGACGAGGGACGAGGCGTTCGCGCCCCGGGAGGTGTAGCGACGAACGAGGTCGGCGTCCGGCGGGTTCGCCGGCAGGGGTCCCGTGTCCAGGACGTTGCGGGGATGCTCCATGCCGTCATCGCTCCTCGGTTCGGGGGAAGAGACGCCGTGTCAGGTCGAGCAACTGGTCTGCGGGCAGCCGGATTCCGAATTCCGCCAACGCGTGGGCGAGCGTCGAGGCGGTCAGCGTCAGGGTGGCGCGCATTCCGCCGCTGTCCTCGGAGAACTCGACTCCATGCAGATGCAGCCGACGGTCTGCGGTGGTCAGCTGCAGCAGCGGGGCCCGGCGAAGCATCGACCGGGGGTGGGTGGAAAGGAAATGGTGGGCCACGATAAAGTCCATGGGCTGCTGCGGCTCGAGCGTGAAGTGGTACAGCGCGGTCCATCCGGCCTCCAGCAGTGTCTCGACGGCCCAGAACGGCTCTCTGAGAGTACGGACCCGGAAGGTTCCCCCGGACTGCTCGGACACCGCGCCGTCGCTGAGGTCCAGAGGGTCGAGAAAGCCCCGGACGCCGAAGCCGACGTCACACAGCCAGTTGCCGTGTCCGTGCCGCACGCGCAGCGCCATATGTGTGCGAGGGCGCGGCCCTTCACCTCCCAGGAGCACACGCGCGGCGAGCCGGTCCACGTGAAAACCCTGTCGTTCCAGGACGCAGCCGAACAGCAGGTTGTGCTCGTGGCAGCAGCCGCCACGGGGCCGCCCGCACAGCTTGGCGACCACGGCAGCCGGATCGAGTGCGACGGGCACCCGAGTGACGAGATCGATGTTGTCAAAGGGGATGGTGCTGACATGCGCACGGTGCAGAAGACGCAGCGCGTGTTCGTCGGCGCCTACGGGCCACGCGGCGCCGTGCAGCCCGATGCGTCGGGCGTAGACGGCCAGATCTACGTGCTCACAGTTCCAGATGCTCGGCGGTCTGGACGATCGGGAGCTGTTCATGCGTCAATCCCCCTGGTCGAGAAGCCGGTTCGCGTGGTCAGCGAGAGCGAGCACCGTCAGGTCCGCCCCAGGCCTGGCATCCAGGAGAAGTCCGACGGGCAACCCGGTCGCGGTGCGGCCCGCCGGTACCGACACCGAGGGACTTCCGGTGACGGCCGCGACGGCGGTGTTGCGGATGTAGGTCAGGAACACCGATTCCTCGCCAGCCGGTCGGGGGACGCTGGTGCCCACGCCCCGGTGCGGGGCGGGCAGCACGGTCGCCGGGGACAACAACGCCTGGGCTCCCTCCCGGTCGAGCAGCTCCCGCAGCTGATCGGTCAAGGACGCCGCGTAACGCAGTGCCGTGGTGTACTCGGTTCGTCTCGGCCCGGCGTTCGCGAGCAGCGGCAGCAGATGCTCACGCACGTCCTCGCCCGCCACCGTACGCAGGACGTCGTCCGCGTACGGGGCGCCCGGGTGGCGCACGAGGTAGTCGTCAAGAGCGGCACGGGTCTCGTAGGCGGGCACGAGGGTCGCACTGTGGAGCACGTCCTGCCAGCGAAATCCCGGCACAGCACGCATCGTCAGCTGCCAGCCGTCGGCGCGCAGCCGGTCGCAGGCGGCGTGGCAGACTTCGTCCACCTCGGGGTCAAGGTCCTCCCACAAAGGTGCGGGCAGCACGGCGTGCGGCGGTCCAGCGAGGGGCGGATCGATGCGGGGCACCGGCGGCATGCCCGCGAGCACTCGGTCGAGCACCCGTACGTCCTGAACGTCGCGCGCGAGCACACCGACCGTGTCGCGGGTCTTGGAGACTCGCACCACGCCGTCCGCGGGGTAGCGGCCCTGAGTAGGCCGGAAGCCGACGATGCCGCACAACGCCGCCGGAATGCGGACCGAACCTCCGGTGTCGGTGCCGAGCCCGGCCGGCGCGAGCCGGCCGGCGACCGCGGCGGCGGTGCCTGAGCTGCTGCCGCCCGCGAGATGTCCGGGGGCGGCAGGGTTGAGGGCAGGCGGCCCCAGAGCGTGATGCCCGGTGATTCCGTAGGCCAGCTCGTGGAGAGCGGCTTTGCCCGCGAGACGCGCGCCCGCTCGCGCGCAGCGCAGCCAGGCTCGGCTGGAGAGGCGAGGGATGTTCCGAGCCAGCGAGGGGGTGCCTGCAGTGGTCGGAGTGCCGGCCACGTCGATGTTGTCCTTGACTGCGAGCAGTGCGCCCGCGAGTACTCCCTCATGTGCCGGGGGCGGCTCCGGGCAGTCGGGCGGGTCAACGTGAATGTAGGCGTTCAGAGCCATTCCCTGCCGGATTCGGCCGGCGAGGTATTCCATGTACGGGCCGGGGTCCAGGGTTCCGGCCCGCACCTGTGCCGTGACCTGCGCCACCGTCCACTCTTCGGGCGCGCTGCCCGCCCGGCTCACCTCGCGCCCGGGCGCGAGGCGGTGCCGGGCCCGGTGATCAGCTCAGGGTGCCGCGACGCGATGTAGGGGTGCAGGGTGTCCAAAGCGTTCCCGTATGCCTCGACAAAGGCATCCACTTGCTCAGGCTCAGTGAGAACGTGCTGACACAGCAGCCCGTGCGGGGCGGTGAGGAACCCTGCGTGTAGCAGACTGAGGTGGAGAAGCGCCCGAAGTTCGCGGCGGCCCTCTCGCAGACGCGCAGTGTCGGCCACGTCGCGCGGGGGCGTGGAGCCGAAGTGGACGTAGCTGAGTCCGCCCTCTCCGACCGCCCGGGCCGCAACGCCCACCGCGGCGGCCGCAGCCTCCGCTCCGCGGCGCAGCCGCTCGCCCAGACGGTCAAGATGGTCGATCTCGTCCTTGCCGAAGTGATCGAGTGCCGCGCTGCCCGCGGCCAGCGAGAGACTGTTCCCGCCGAACGCGCTGGCATGGTACGTGGGGCGGGGCCCGGCGGGGTCGAATTGGGACATGATGTCCTCGCGCCCACCGAAGACTCCCAGGGGCAGTCCACCACCGATGATCTTGCTGTGGGTGGTCAGGTCGGGTGTTACTCCGTGTTTGACCTGCCACGGCCCCAAACGCAAAGTGGCGCACTCGTCGAGGATGAGCAGGACGTCCGCCGCGCTGGTCAGACGGCGGAGCTCGGCGAGGTAGCCGGGCGCGGACGGAATGCCGCCGCCGACACCGAGGACCGGTTCCACGACGACCGCGGCGACCTGGTAGCCCAGTTGCTCCAGCACCGTCGCAACGACGGCAGCGTCGTTGTAGGGAACCACCACCACGTCGGCGGCGGTCGCCGGCGGGACGCCGGGCGCCAACTGCGGGTCAGACAGCCCCTCGAGTCGTGCCGGAGTGGTTCGGGACGGGCTGAAAAACGCGCTGACCTGCCCCCACTCGTGCGTGCCGTGGTATCCGCCGTCAATCTTTACGATCAGATCGCGTCCGGTGTATGCCCGTGCCGCGCGCACCGCCCACATGGTTGCCTCGGTGCCACTGTTGCAGTATCTGACGCGCTCCAGTGACGGGTTGAGGGAGCGCAGGCGCTCCGCGTGTTCGTACTGGACCGGGGTCGGACCTCCCGGCGCGGTACCGCGCGCCACCTGCGCCGCGACGGCCGCCACGATGGCAGGGTGGTTGTGTCCGTGGGCCAGCGCGCCGTAATTGGCGATCATGTCCTCATACCAGTTGCCGTCGACGTCCTGGACGCGCGTTCCTTCTCCACGTGCGAGAGCGAGCGGGTAGGGGGCGTACCAGGTCATCGAGCGGGTGTCACCTCCCGGCAAGGAGCGTGAGGCTCGCCGTGCCGCGGAGGCGGAGGCGGGAGTTAAGCGTTCGTAGGTGTCTCGGATTCTTTGGGCCATGTCCGGGTGCTGCATGCCGACTCCTGGTGTCGAAGTGTGGTCGGTCAGGGCTGGGCGAAGGGAACGCGCGCCGCAGGGCAGCCGACGTGGGGTGGGCCGCCGGCCAGAGCCGAACGGGCCTCCCACAGCTCAGGGAAGGCGCGCTCGTTGGCGACTCGGCGCAGCCAATCCACTCCTGCCGTACCACCGGTTCCGGGCTTGGACCCGATGACCCGCTCCACGGTGAGCAGGTGCAGCAGTCGCCATCTGCCGAAGGCCTGGGCTAGATCCATCAACGACTCCGCCCACCGCAGGATCTCGCTGGAGACGGTCTCCCCCTGGTGGATCGCGGCCCAGGCCGCGCGCACCGCCTGCGTGTCCCGCTCGGGATCAATGGCCGCCTGCTCAAGCCGTCCCAGGCGGACCAGGACTGCGAGGGCATCGTCGTAAACACTGGCGTCGTGCAAGGCGCGGTGGACCTCGATCTCGGCAGCGGGCACACCCCGGTAGGCCTGCGCCATCGACGGGGAGGACAGGCCTAGCGTGAACTCGAGCGTCCGATACTTGTAGGAGCCAAGGCCGGACGCCTCACCCAGCGCGTCGCGGAACGAGTGGAACTCCGCGGGGGACAACGTGGACAACAGGTCCCAGAACTCGGAGAGCAGCCGCATGCCGGCGGTGCCGCGGCGCAGGTGCCACGTCGAGCGTCCCAGGTCATCAGCAGCCATGGCCTCCTGGCAGGCGCGCATCTCTCCGAGGACCAACGCGAAGAGGAGTTCCTTGGACTGTCCTGCCAGATAGAAGGAGGACTCGGCGGGCTGGTCGGTGCGCGGCTGATGCAAGGCGTGCAGCAGCGTGATGCTCTGATAGTCGATGTAGGGCTGGCCCGATTCAACGGGAAGCCTCGGTGCGCTGTCGTACAGCTTGCGAAAGGCGTCCGACACCTTCCTTTCTCCGTTGTACCGGTCTCCGAACCTCTTTCGGTACTCCTCGAAAAGCGAAGGATCCGAATGGAGGAAGAGGATGTCATGAAAAGCCATGTAACGAATGGCCACCAGAGGAATGGGCGAGCGGGAGACGGCGAAGGAAGGCCGCCAGAACGCCGGCTCAGGGCAGTTGGGGTGGAACTGGCCAATCATCAAGCCTCGGCGTGCCGCTTCCTGCCGCAACCGCGCCTGTGCCGCGTCGAGCAGTCGCCAGCGGTGTTCGGGCAGCCCCTCCACCACCGTGACGAGTGCGGCAAGGGACTCCCTCCCTTCGGGTACCAGAAGTCCTGCGAAGTGGTCCAGCTGGTCCCGCAGCCCCTCCACCAGTTCGTCCGCGGTGTCCTCGTGGCTCGCGTGGAGGGTCTGCGTGTAAATCGTTCCCGCCTCATGAGCGGGGCCCACGAAAGGGCACACGGGCCCCCTGCGCCCTAGTTCGCTGTGCTCCCTGGTTAGGTATTCGTTCATCCATCGTTCGGCGGCGAGTTTGTTTTCAGGTGATGTCTCACGCAATTCCATCCAGGCACTTCCATGCAGTGAGTGCGTCTTTCCCTACTGGGCCCGTCTTCACTCGGGTGCCCCTGCACCAAGCGAGGCAAACGACTATTTGTTCAATATCAATCAATTCGCACAGCGTGTCGAAACAAGAAGAACTCATTGCGCGGGAGTATCTCCTGTTACATTCCGACGCGTCGTGTTCGATCGCGGCAGTCTGAGGTTCCGGCTGCAGGGCTTGTCGAACGGTTGGCGCCGGACGATCTGTGGGCCTTGTTCCAGCGCGTGGTCCCGCCTGCCCCGGAACGGCCGCAAGGCGGAGGACATCGTCGCCGAGGGGACCGCGAGGTACGGGCCGCGATCATCCTCGTGGCCACCTCAGGATGCACCTGGAACCAACTACCCCCAGGCTTCGGCCTGGCGGGTGTGACCGCCTTTCGCCCGTGTGGACCGAGGCTCGGGACCCCTGCCGGGCGCCCACACCGGCCCAGGGCCCATCGCCAAGGTACTGGCCAAGCATCCGCGCCTACGCCTGATCGTCGCCCACATGGGCATGCCCGAGTACGAAGCGTTCCTTGACCTCGCCGATCGCTACAGGCAGGTGCGGCTGGACACGACAATGACGTTCACCGACTACACGGAGGCATTCATGCCGTTTCCGCAAGAGTCGCTGTCTCGGCTCATCGATCTGGGCAACCGCATCCTGCTGGGATCCGACTACCCCAACATCCCCTATGCCTACGTGCATCAACTGCGTGCCTTGAGCCGGCTCGACCTGGGAACCACATGGCTCAGAGCAGTGTGTCATGACAACGCGGCACGAATGTTCGGGCTGATCAGGCGCGTATTCGGGCCAGGCGACACCCGTCTGACCCGGCCAGAGAGAAAACCGCCGTCCTCTTGAGGGACGCCTCGACTGACCGGCCCATCGCCGTCGCCGCCTTCTTGTACACGAACATCGGCGCGCCGGGCCCCGCGGCCGGCCTGTGACCATCCGTACGCGCACGGACATCGCAGTTCGAGGAGGAGATCGTGGATCAGTGTGCCGAGAACGGGCCGAGGACCATGTTCGAGTTGGGCGGCAAGGGAAAGACCGACGAGCTGCTGGCGACGTTCTCCGATGCGTGTCCGCCTCTCGGGGCCGCCTGCCTCACGTGCCCCTGCGGCGTGCCGCATCCGAGCCCCACGCCGACTGGACGAGGGAGCGCCGACACAGGTGAGCGGGAGTCCCGGCGGACCGCGGAAGCGGATCCGCACAGTGTTCTGACGCCCTCTCGGTTCATCGAGATGCTGCTGAGCGTCGCGGTTCCCTCCGAGAGCTCGTGATCGCTGACGGGGGCGCCGTCACGTCCGGGATGGGGTGTCTGTGCCCGGTGGCGGTTCCCCGGGAACGGGCCGCACGAGCTCCGTCGCGGCCGAGGTCACGTTGCGCGCGGCGAACACCTCACCCGCAACGGCGACGGCGTTCAACGCGCGGGGGAACCCCGCATAGGCACTCTGGTGGACAAACAGCTCCACGATGGCCGCCGGCGAGATACCGATGTCCAGGGCGACTCCGATGTGCAGGGACAACTGCCGCTCGCAGCCGCCCAAGGCCGCCAGTGTGGACAGGGTCGCCATCTGTCGCGCGGGCAGGTCCAGCCCGTCACGCCCGAAGAGGTCGCCGTAGATGAACTCCACGACGTACCGGCCGAGGTCGGGCGCTGTCTGCGCGAGGGATGCGAGGAAGGCGTCGGTGACCTCGGCGCCGCCCAGCTCGCGCATACGTGTCAGTCCTTCGGCGAAGCGGTCGTCGCGCAAGGGGGCCGTCACGGAGGAACCGCCTCTCGGTCGCGGAGCATGCGGAACACAGGTAGCGAAATACCCGGAGCCCAACAGCCCCATGCGTGACCGCGGAAGCGCTGGGCCGGTCGCGGCGCGGCATACGTGCGCGGTGGTGCGCCCACGCGGAACAACTGCCTCCGCGCGCTGTTGCCGAACCGCCGTCCGAAGTGGTCCGGTGGATGGCCTGGCTCGTAGCGCTTGACGCCAGGCATCTTTCCCTCGCGGCCGCTGTCCCGGTCGGCGCGATGTTCCCCACACATGTGACCGGTACGCGGCCCCGCTCCGACCCGCGGCGTGTCCCGCACCGCTGCTGTCTCCCCTCCCCTGCCCACCGCGCGGATCCTCCGACGCGGACATCCGTTCCCGCGCCGCTGCCGCCTCAACGGCGAAGCGGCCGTCCCCCACGAGGTTGTCCACATGAGCTCACGCATCGCGTTCGTCTTCCCCGGCCAGGGTGCCTACGTCCCCGGGCTCCTCGCGGGATTCCCTGAGGAGTACCCGGACGTGGCCGGAATGCTTCGCGAGATCGACGCGGTCTCCGCGGGCCACGGTCATCGCCGGATATCCGAGCTCCTCCTCGACCCGCGGGCGCCCCGTATCGAGGAACTCCTCGCCGGCTCACCCGAATCACTGCACCTGTGCATCTTCGCCCTCTCGCTGGCCGGCGCGGCCGTCTGCGCGGCCGAGGGGATACACGCGGACGTCCTCGTCGGCCACAGCTTCGGCGAGTGGGCGGCCCTCACCCTGGCCGGCGTATGGACTCCCGCTGAGGCCGCACACCTCATCTGCGAGCGCGACCGCGTCTGCCGCCGCACCCGCCCGCGCCCCGGCGGGCTGCTCGCCGTCGCTCTGGGCCCGCGCCGCGCGGCACACCTCGCGGCCGTCGCGGACGACTGGGCCGTCAACGTCGCGGTGGTCAACGGCCCGGGCCAGTCGGTCCTGGCCGGCCCCGACGCCGCCCTGGACGACGCCGCCCGGCTCGCCGACGTCCTGGGCGTACGAGCCGTCCGCATCAAGGCCGCGTATCCGTACCACAGCCCCTGGATGCGCGCGGCCGGCGAGGAGTTCGAGGAGATCATGCACAGCGCACGGGCCCGCACGCCCCGGCGCCGGGTGTACTCGCCGATCGCGGGCGGGTACGTGGAGTCGGCCGAGGACGTGCGCCGGATCGGGAGCAACCACATGGTGCAGCCGGTGGACTTTCTCGCCGCCCTGCACGCCCTTGAGGCCGACGGAGTCGACTGGTTCGTCGAGTGCGGCGGCAAGGACATCGTCACCCGCCTCGCTGCTGAGGTACTGCCCCGGGCGGTCACCGCGGCTCCGCTGGCACGCCGTGCCGGTCCCCCGGCGGCCCGGACCGCACTGGCCGCGGTGACGCCGTCAACCGCTCCCGAGGGGAATGCGGAGACCAGCGCGGACGGCGGAGAGGCGCCCGGGGCGAACGTCACCGGGACCGGGACCGGGACCTCCCCCGCCACGTCCGGGGTCGCCGCTGCCCCAGCGCCGGCCGCGTCCGCCTCCGCTCCCCCCGTAGCCGATTTCCCTCCCGGTGCGCCGAATTCCCCGCCCGGCCCGGCTGAAGCGGTCGCGGCGCCCGCCCCGCGGTCTCCGAGCGAGCTCGAATCCACCGCCGCGCCCGAGGGCGTACAGACCGCTCCCGCCGAGCGCGGCGGCCACGGCGCGGACGAACTGCCGCCGCGGACGGAGCTGATCGAGGTGCTGCGCGCCACGTACGCCGAGCGGCTCGGCTATCCGCCGGACGTCGTCACCGCCGACGCCGACCTGGAGGCGGATCTCGGTGTGGACTCCCTGCGCCAGACCGAGATGCTCACCTCCGTCTACGCCCGCTTCGGAATCCGGCCGCCCTCCGAGGCCGACCCCGTGCGCGGTCAGACCCTCGCCGACATCGCCGATCTCCTGCTGGAGCTGGCCGGCGGGACGCCGGCTGAGGCGTCGTGAGCACCCGGCGGCCGGCGCGCACGCCGGCCCCCGATCCCGTCGCGATCGTCGGCATGGGGCTGCGGCTGCCCGGCGCCGCCGACCCCGCGGCTCTGTGGGACCTGCTCAGCCATCCTCGGGACCCGTTCAGCCCGCCCGGCACGCGCTACCGGCAGTCGCACTTCCTCCGCGAGGACCGCGGCGAACCCGACCGCACGTACTCCCCCGTCGCGGGCTTCATCCACGACACTCCCGGCCCCGAGGACGCACCCCACGAGGTCCGCTGGCTGCGGCAGTGCGCCCGACAGGCCACGGCCGGTGTCCACACCCGTCCCGGCGACCGCTCCGTCTGCGTGGTCGGGGCCTGGCCGGGCGGCAGCCAGAGCCTGCTGCACACCGCCATGACCGACCTGGTGGTACGGGAGTGGGCGAGCGTCGCCGACAGCGCGGAGGGAACGGGGCCGGACGGCGATGAGTTGGCCGTGCGGGCGGCTCTGGCCACCGCCCTGCCCCAGTCCCGCCCCGGCGCCCCGGAGGCCGCCGACGCCGTACACGCGGCGCTGCGCGGACTCCTCCCGCACGACCCTTCGGTCCTCACCGTCGACACCGCCTGCTCGTCCTCCCTCTACGCCCTGGACATCGGCGCCAAGATCCTTCGCTCCGGCCGCGCCGACATGGCACTCTGCGGCGGTGTCTCCGTCCTCGAACCCACCATGTCGGTGCTGTTCTCCGCCATCGGCGGACTCTCCGCGACCGGGCGGCTGCTGGCCCTGGACGCGGAGGCCGACGGCACCCTGTTCAGCGATGCCGCCGTGCTATTGACCCTGAAACGACTCTCCCGCGCTCAGACGGACGGTGACACGGTGCTGGCCGTCCTGGCCGGCTTCGGTGCCGCCGCGGACGGTCGGGGGCGCTCGATCGCCGCCCCCAACCCCTCCGGGCAGATCCGCGCGGTGCGCCGGGCCCGCGAGGAACGGGGGCTCGGGCCCGAAGACATCGACTGGGTCGTGGCCCACGCCACCGGGACCAGGGCAGGCGACGCGGCGGAGATCAAGGCACTGGAACAGGAGGCGCCCGCAGACGGCTGGTCCTGCACCGCCACCAAATCCCTTGTGGGCCATGCAGGTTGGGCCTCCGGCACCGCATCTGTCGCCCACGTCCTCCTGGCTCTGCGCCACCACGCGATCCCGGCTCAGCCCGGCTTCCGACGCTCCGCCCATCCGCTGGGCCGGCTCGACATCCCCACCACCTCCCGGGTCTGGAAGGCCCGTCCGAACCGTCCGCGCACCGCCGCCGTCTCGGCATTCGGCTTCGGCGGCACCAACGCCCACCTGTTGCTCAGCGAGGCAGTACCGCCGCAGCCGCCGGTGTCCGCGCCACGGCCCGCGCAGGCCGACCCTCTGGTTCTGGTCGCCTGGAGCGCACACCTGCCGGGAACACCTTCCACCGAGGCGGTGAGGGCCTGGCTGAACGGAACCGGCCCCGCGCCCGCCGCACGGTTCGACGACACGGCGCCGCCCTTCGCGGCCGTCGGCCTTCCGGCCCCCACCGTCCGGGCGATCGACCGGGCCCAGACCATCGCGCTGGAAACGGCCCACCGTTTCGCTGCCGAGCACGGCCCCCTGTGGGAGCCCGTACGTGAACGCACCGCGGTCATCGCAGCCCACAGCGGGCTGCCCAGCACCCTCGTGGACTACGCCCTGCGCGCACACGCGGACACCCTCACCGCGGCGCTGCGCGACCACCCCGGCGCAACCGCGGCCACCCGAAGGGTCCTTGAGCTCGCCAGGGACCGCACCCCCGCGGCGGGTCCCGACGCGATGCCCGGCGTCCTGCCCAACGTCATCCCCTCCCGTCTCGCCGCCCGTTACGACCTGCGGGGCGCCAGCATCTGCGTCGACACCGGACGCACCTCGGCCGCCACCGCCCTCGACACCGCCGCCGCCTACGTGACCTCCGGTGAGATGGACCTCGCCCTCGTCCTGGCGGTGGACGCCGGATCCCTGCACACAGGTCCGCACGGCACCACTCACGCGGCCGCCCAGGGCGCCTTCCTCCTGGCCCTCGCCCTCGCGTCCACCGCGCGCCGCCACGCGTGGCCGGTGCTGACCCGTCTCACGCCCGCGACGGAACTGGCGGGATCCGCCGTCGACGCCGCTCCCCTCCCTTCCGCCGCCGAATCGGCTGCCTCAGCAGCCGGGGAGGTCGCCGCGGGCGGTTTCCACGCCGCCGCCGAGGCAGTCACCCTGCTGGCCCGCCTCGGGGCGGCCGCCCCCTCCCCCGCCCCGACCCTCACCCTCCCGCCCCCGGGCGCACCCCCGGCCCGGCCCGGGCCCGACTCGGCGGGCCACCTCACCGCCCGGCACGTCACACGTCGTCGCCCCGCGCCCTGGCAGGCCGCCGAGGATCCAGGGACGGTCGCCGCGCTGCCCGCCCGCGCACTGGTCCTCACCGACCACGCGCCGACCGCCGCCCGCCTGCGCGGACTGACACGGAACGCCGAAGTCACCCTGCTGTGCACCGACCCGGACGCTCCACCGGAGCTCCGTCCCGGGCCACTCCCGGCGTTGTACACCGCGGTCGACCGCGCCGACGGACATGTCCGTGTGGTGGCCCGCCCGCACGCGTGGCCCGCGCCGCCCGGTCCGGCAGCCGAGGCCCTCCAGGAACTCCTGCTGAACGCACTCGCCCGGACGCGCGCCAACCAGACGACGGGTTCGCTGGGCGCCGTCGTCGTGGCTCCGGCCGAACACCCTCAGGCAGCCGTGTTCACCGCTCTCGTCCCCGTCCTGCGTGCCGACCACCCGCGCCTGCCGGTCCGCGTCGTCGCCTCCGGCACCGATGACGCGACGCTCGCCTGGGAACGGCTCGGGCGCGAGTGGCACAGCGCCGACCGCGCCGTCGCCGTCTGGTATCACGACGGCCGACGTCATCGGCACGAACTCGTGCCGGAACCTCTGCCCCCTGCACCGTCGGCCGGGCCGCTCGGTCCCGACGGCCGGGGCCCACACGTCGTCGTCGCCAGCGGTGGGGCGGGCGGAGTCACCACCGCGCTCCTGACAGCTCTCGCCGAGGCCGGTCACGCGGAGGCAGTCTGGCTCCTGGGTACCACCGACCTGGACCGGCTTCCCCGAGAGGTACTGACCGCGACCGACGAACAGATCCCGGCCCTGCGCGCGGAACTGATCGCCCATCACCTACGGACCACCAGGCCAGGGGTCGCCGAGGCCGCGCGTCTGGCCGACCGCACCCTCGCGGGCCGCCGGGCGGCGCTCAACCTGGCCCGCCTGCGCTCCGTCGCGGACCGGACCGCCGTGCACTACGTCGTGTGCGACATCACCGACCCCGACGCCACCGCGGCAGCGGCCCGGCAGGTCCGAACCCGGCACGACCGGGTGGATCTGTTCCTCCACGCCGCCACCCGCAGCCGTACCGCCCCTCTCGAACGCAAGAGTCCGGCGGACTTCCGCCTCGTCCGCGCCGTCAAGATCACTGGATATCACCTGCTGCGGGAGGCGTTCGCCGAACTCAGGCCACGTCTGTGGTGCAACATCGCGTCCGTGGCCGCCGTCCACCCCCTGCGCGGCGAAATCGACTACGGGCCCGCCAACGCCTACCTGGCCGCCGCGGCCGACCATCCCGACAGCACCGGCGAGATCACGCTCGGCTTCCCGCTGTGGAGCGAGAGCGGCTACTTCGCCGCCCAGCCCGACCTCGCCGCCCGCGTGGCCGCACACGGGCGCCTCACCGGCATCACCGACGCAGAGGGCGTGGCCCACTTCCTCGCGGAAATCGCTCCGGATCGCGGTGGTCCCGCCGCCGGGGTCTATCTCGGCACACGTGAACGCGAGCTGATGCGGGAGGAGTTGCCGGGGTTGCTGGCACAGGAGGAGGGTCGGGCAACCGACGCTCGGCGCGGGGCGTCGGCGGGAGCGACAGTGACGGCGGCCCCTGCCGAGGACGAGTCCCCCGCCTTCCTCACCGCCGCGGCCCGCCCCGGACCGGAGGGCGGCGTTCGCTGGGAACTCGACCTGGACGGTCCCGACCACGACTACCTCGCCCACCACACGGTGCGGGGCCGTCCCGCCGTGCCGGGCACCTTTCTGCTGGCCGCCGCCGCGGAGGCCGCGCTCGCCCTCCACCCCGGCAGCACACCCACCCGGATCGTCGACGCCTCCTTCAACGCCTTCGTACGCCCGTCCCACGGGCGCACCCGCCACACCTACACCCTGTCGGCCCGCACCCTGCCCGGCTCCGGCCCCACGACGGTCGTCGTCGACATCCACGGCCAGATGGAACTGGGCGACCACCGGCCGCCCGACCGGCACCACTTCCGCGCCCATATCGTTCTGGACGACCCGAACACGGTCGTGCACCGAGACCCCGCCCCCGACGATCCAGGTCTGTCGGGTCGGAACCTGCCACCGGACCCGTACTACTTCGCGACCTCACCCGTCCATCTGACCGGCCCGTTCGCCAACACCTGGCGCTGGCGCGACACCGAGCGCGGACCGACCTCACTGTGGCGCCCGAGCGCGGAGTCCTTCAGCCGGCATCCCTTGCTGTCCCGGCTTCCCGTTCCCGCCTTGCTGCTGTGCGCCGTGCTGCGCACCCGTACGCTCCGGCCCAACGCCGCCGGTGGTCACGATGTCGTCGCGCCACGCCACATCGACCGCATCGACCTGGGCGACCCCGGCTCCGACCAGCACATGGCCCGTATCCACCCTCAGGGCCTCACCCTGCACCACGACACCGACGACAACAGCTACAGCGCCGCCGACACGGAGGGACTCGTGCTGGTGCACATCAGCGGATTCACCGGCGCCGTGCTACCGAGCACGCCCCCGGCAGGGGCGCGCAGGCAATGAGCACGCGCGCAGAGAGCTCCCTCGCCGGGCGCGCGGGGCGATCTGTTGGAGCGGGCATGTTTCTCGCTATGCGATGTCGGGAGCTCGCCCGGCCGCGGTACCCGGAGGTCGTTCCCCTTCGAGCCTTACGGGGACGTCCAGCCTGCCGTTGAGCATCAGCGACGGAAAGTGCTCCAAGGCATCGTCCGGGACAGCGAGGGCGATGTCGGGGAAACGGGCGAAGAGGGCGGGAAGTGCGACGGTCGCCTCCAGGCGGGCGAGGGGCGCGCCCAGGCACATGTGGGGGCCGTGGCCGAAGCTGGTGTGCCCGCCCTGAGGGCGGCGGGTGACGTCGAAGGTGTCGGCGTCGGGGCCGTAGCGGTCGGGATCGCGGCCCATGGCGAGGTAGTTGAGCAGCAGGGGATCGCCGCGGCGGACGGCGGCGTCGCCGATCCGGGTGTCTTCGGTGGCGTAGCGGGCAAAGAAGGTGGCGATAGGAGCGTCGTAACGAAGCAGCTCCTCGATAGCGCCCGGCCACAGGTCGGGGCGCTCGTGCAGAAGCCGGCGTTGCTCGGGGTGGTTGAGCAGGGCCCGCAGGCCGTGGACGAGGACGTGCACGGTGGTCTCGTGGCCGGCGCCAATCATCACCAGGAGTGTGCCGATCATCTCCTCATCGGTGTACGACTCGTCGCCCTCCTGCGCCAGCAGGGCGCTGACCAGATCGTCCCGCGGTTCTACGCGTTTGAGGGCGACGAGCTCGGCGGTCATCGACTGAATCCCGAGGACCGCGGCGCTCTTACGGTCAGGAGAGACGGCCTCACTGAAGAAGTCCTCGAACTGGACTCTCAGCGCGTCGTGCCATGCGGCGGGGATGCCGAGCAGAAGGCCGATCACCTTCATCGGGATCGGGAACGCATAGGCGGTGCGGTAGTCGGCTGTTCCGTCGGCGCTGCCCGCAGCGGCTGCGGCGAGTTCTCCGAGCTGCTCGGCGACGATGGCGGTCACCTGATCACGGAGCCCGGCCACCCGGGCCGGGGTCAGAGTCCGGGCGAGCGGTGTGCGCAGGCGACGGTGCTCGGCACCATCTACGGTGATCATGCTGCGCGGAGTGTCGACCACCGACAACAGCGGCCAGTCGCGCGGGACTTCGCCTCTTTGCCAGGCGCCCCAGACGTTGATGTCCTTCACGAACCGGGCGTCCTTGAGCAGGGAGCGGCCCAGCCGGTCCGAGGTCACCACCCAGGCCGGAATGCCGCCGGGAAGTTCCACCGGGGCCAAGGGACCCACCGCGCGGAGCAGCGCTGCCTGGTTGTGCAGATCGCTGTCAGTGGCACGGATCTTCAGGGCGGGGCGGGCGAGCGACAAGTCCATCGGGGCTCCGATCGTATGCGCTACGTGGAGGGCGGACGACACGTGACGGGACCGGCCGTCCGGGGCTTCCCAGCTCCAGTGACGGCTCGTCCATGATGAGCAACGGGCGGACGCTCAAGGAGATGTTCCCACGGATACGGGCCTGCCGATCCTGTACAGCGCATGGTGACGCGCTTCAGGTCCGTTGCCCGTCGAAGGCCCGGCTACGGGTGATGAGTTGATCTGCCCACTGATCCACTCGGGCTACGCAGTCGGGGAGACGTTGGCTGCAGGCACGCGCAGGGACGATAAGCCGTGCCGACACTGCGAAACCACTCTGAGGGGCAGAGTTGCTCGCACGGTCTCAGGGGATCTTCCTTCAAACGAAGGAGGACATGTCGTGGCGCATTCATGGCAGGACAAAGTGGTTCTCGTGACTGGCGGCGCTCGAGGCGTGGGCCGTGCAACTGAGCTCTTTCCAACCTCACGCTGATGCGTGGTGAAGGACGAGGACGGCCTTCACGATGTTGGTGATGTGGTTGGTGCTGCATCGGAGTTTCCGCAGGAGGCGCCAGCCCTTGAGGGTGGCCATGGCCTGTTCACCGACACAGCGGATCTTGGCTTGGGTGGTGTTGTGGCGGCGCTTCCATCGCTTGAGGTGGCGGCCCCGGATCGGGACGCGGACGGGTGTGCCGGCTCCTTGATACGCCTTGTCCGCCCAGCAGTTGAGGCCCGCTGCAGCGAGGGCGTCGATGATCCCGTGCTGCCGGGCGGCGGTCAGGTCGTGGGTCGAGCCGGGCAGAGCCGGTGACGCCCAGAGCAGACGGCCGAACGGATCGGTGAGGACCTGGACATTCATGCCGTGGCGTTTGTGTTTTCCGGAGTAGTACGGGGTGTCCGCGGCGATGCGGTCGATGGGCAGCAGAGTTCCGTCGAGGATGACGAACGCCTTCGTCCGGATGGTCATCATCGCCTCGGCCAGGGGCGGGGCGAGGGCCGCCAGAACCTCGATGGCCTCACGGATGTAGCGGTAGACGGTGGCGATCCCGATGCCGAACCCGGCCGCGAGTTGGGCATAGGTGTCACCGCACCGCAGGTGGGCCAGGGCGAGCAGGGCCTGACGGGCCACGAGAAGCCTTCGCCACCGCGTCCCGATGTCCCGGCGCCTGGCCGTCAGTTGTCTGGCCAGGAACCGCAGCGTGCGGGTGGACAAGTCGATCGAGGACGGGTACACAAGCACGCGAAGCTCCTGGCAGGCACGGGTGATCTTGGTCGAGAACCCGACTACCAGGAGCTTCGTCGTTGTGCAGGACTGTCCAGCTCGCGGTCAACACCGCCAGCTTGGAAGAGGCTCCGTGCATAGAGACGCCACGTCTCTCGCGCTCCTCTGATGCTGTGCTGACTCAGCGCAGCATCACTTGCTGCCCTTCCGACGCCTTCTTACCGTGACAACGGCGAAGATTAGGAGGCCAACGATGATGACGCCTACCGTAACTCCGACGCTGCCGCCGACCGCAGCGCCGGAACGGGCGAGTGGTATGGGCATGGTTATCTCCCTTTCTTCTACATAAAGAGACCGGCTCCGGCGCCCATCGCCCAGTAGGCCACGCCGATGCCCTGGTCCATCGTCTTGGACGCACCAAGCAGTTTCGCCCCGATGCCGACCTTGCCACCGATGGCGCCCACCATTGCTCCGGCAGCGATCGAAGATGCGCTCTTGCCCTGCATAGCGCCGCCTGCGGCCTCCATTCCCATGGATGCCACGGTGAGACCAGTAGCAACAAGCGCGCCACCGGGGATGAAGACGGAAGCGAGGCCAAGCGCCTGTCCTCCGTAGCTGAGCCATTCCCCGCCAGACAGACCGAGGAAGTCCAAACCACTCGGGTCCATGTGGTTGACGGGGTCGCCGGCGGCGTAGGCGTAGAGGTTGGACTCCTTGCCGGAGGGGTCGGGCTGGGTGAAGCGGCCGAGTTGGGGGTCGTAGTAGCGGGCTCCCATCTTGTAGAGACCGGAGGGGTCGAGGTAGGTGCCGGTGTAGCGGTAGGGCTGGTTGGTGCCGGTGGCGGTGCGGGCTTCGCCGTAGGGGCCGTAGCTGTAGGTCGCGGTGCGCTTGCCGGAGGCGTCGACCAGGCCGATGACGCTGCCCTGGACGTCGGTGAGGTAGTACTGGCTTGCCCCGCCGCTGGTCATGGCTGTCAGCGTGCCCGAGGCTTCCCGGACGAAACCGGTCGTGCCCTCGCGGGTCATGCCGGTCGCGGCGTTGGTGAACGTCGAACTGCCGCGCGTGAGGCGGTCGTTGTTGTCGACGCCCGCGTAGGTGTACGTCGACGCCGTACCGGACGCGGTCAGGTTGGAGAGCTGGGTGTAGGGCGTCCACTGGCCGCCCGAGCGGGTCCCGGTGGGTGAGGCGGCGGAGGTTTCGTTGCCGTCGTCGTCGTAGGTGAAGCCGGTGTTGCCGCCGAGGGAGGTGAGTTCGTTGGCGTTGTTGTACTCGCGGGGCGACTGGGTGTCGGCGCAGGCGGGGAGGCTGGTGCCGGTGGAGCGGCCGGTCATGTTGCCGGCCTTGTCGTAGCAGTAGGCCCAGCCCGCGGTCGTGGTACCGCTCTTGGTCTCCACGGCCTTGGTGAGGCGGCCCTTGGAGTCGTAGGTGTAGGCGGTGGCGGCGCCGTCGACGGTCCGCTTGTTGATCTTGTCGCTGTCCTTGCCGGACTTGTTGTAGTCGTAGGAGATCGTGGACAGCACGGTCGAGCCGTTCTTGACCTCGATCTTCTGGGCTCGGCTGGACTTGTCGTAGTCGGTCTTCTGCACCGTGCCGCCGGGGTAGGTGGTGGTGGTGCGGTCGCCGTTGTTGTCGTAGCCGTAGGTGACCTTGGCGCCGTCCGGCTGGGTGAGGGTGATCAGCTGGTTGGCGTCGTTGTAGTCGTAGGTGAGGGTGCCGCCGGCGTCGGTGGCGGTCTTGACGTTGCCGGATGCGTCGTAGGTCACCGAGCTCGCGCCGCCCGCGGGCAGGCTGCGGGTGCGCTCGCGGCTCTGCTCGTCATAGGTGTAACCGCTTGTGCCGGCCGGCGAGGTGCGGGTCTTGATGTTTCCGTCGGCGTCGTAGACGAACGTCGTGACCTTGCCGTCACTGGTCTGCGTCTTCAAGCGGTCGCGCTGGTCGTACGTGTAGACCGTCTTCAGGCCGCGGCCGTCGGTGACGGTGTCGGTGCGGCCCAGCGCGTCGTAGGTGTAGGTGATGTCCTGCTGTGCGGAGGGGCGGTCGACCTTGAGCAGGTTGCCCTTCGAGTCATACGTGAAGGACGTCTTGTTGCCCTCGGGGTCGGTGGCCGAGCAGCGCTGGCCGGGGAGCCCGTCGCAGTCCATCGTGCCGGACTTGGGGTTGTAGTCGTAGGTCCACTGGGCGCCGTCGGAGCCGGAGGTGGTGTCGGTCTGCGACTTCATGTTGCCCGAGGTGTCGTAGCCGTTGGTGACCTTGTCACCGCTCGCCGAGGTCAGCGTCTCGGGGTAGTGGCCGCCGGACTTCTGCGTCCAGGCCGCGGTCGACTGCGCTCCCGTGGGCTGGGTCGCCGACTTCGGGTTGAAGGAGTCGTCGTAGTCGAACTTCACCGTGTTGCCCGGGGTGGACCCAACGCCCATGCCGTCGACGGCACTGGTGACGTTGTTGTCCGGCCCCCACGTCTTGGACCGCTCGTGGCCCAGAGGGTCGGTGGTCTTCTTGACCCGCCAGCGGGCGTCGACCGTCACCTCGGTGTTCTTGCCGCGCGGGTCGGTGACACGGGCGACGCCTTCGCCCTCGCTGCCCGGCTGCGGGAGGATGTAGCGGAAGGCGGTGGTGGCGCCAGTGCCCGCGGCCTTGTCGACGACCCGGGTGATCGAGGCGAGGAGGTTGGTGTTCCAGGTGAACCGCGTCTCGCGGCCCTCCGGCGTGGTCACCTTCGTCATCCGATGCGAGGTGTCGTACTCGAACACCGTCACCTTGCCGTCGGTGTCGGTGAACGTCTTCAGATCGTTGCCCGACCACGTGTAGGACGCGTAGCGGCCGGTGTTGTCCGTGACCTTGGTGATCTGCTTGCCGTCATTGGTGAAGGTCAGCGTGCGCCCGGACGCGGAGGTGATCTTCGACGTGAACGCGCCGGAGTAGCTGATGGTGGTGGCGTTGCCGTTCTTGTCCTCGACCCTGCTCACCCGCGCGTCCCCGGTGGTGCCGGAGCGGGTGAAGGTGGTCTTCTGCCCGTTGCTGCGGGAGGTGAGGGTGAAGGACTTCTTGTCCGAGGACTGGGTGAGGTCCTGTTTGTAGCCGGGCGCCGGGGTGAATCCTGAGCCGTCGCGCTCGAACACGGCGATCGTGCTGGAGGGGCCCTGCACGTAGACCGAGGTCGGGTTCGGCTCGTGGATCAGGTAGTCGCTGCCGGTCGTCGCCTTCCAACTGGTGTTCAGGCCGTTGTAGGCGAGCCCGAAGGACAGGCCCGGGCCGGCGTCGGCGATGTCGAAGGCGTTCGCGGACAGCAGCAGGTTGCCGTTGCCGTAGTTGACCTGCGCGCCGACCGAGTCCGACAGCGACGCCTCGTGGAACTCCGACCAGGGGACCTGACCGATGCCCAGGCCCTGGAACGTGGACTGCAGGATGCCCTCCTGCAGCAGCTTGCGGTCCTTGCCCGGCGAGCCGATCGGAGTGCTCTTGGGGGCCTTGGTCTGGCCGGTCGGGGACGTGGACAGCCGGGGCGGAGCGGGCTTGTCGGCGGGCGCGGCGTGCGCCTGGGCAGGGATCAGCGCGACGAGGAGCGCCGTTCCGGCCGCTGCGGCGACCGCGGATGCCGCAGCAGAGCGTTTGCCACGTCTGGTGCGCCGGTTTTCGGGCATGACAGAGTGCACGAGGAACTCTCCTTGGATCGTTCAGGCTTCATGGGCCGTTGGACTATGAGGAGCAGGGCTCGGCGGGTGGCAGCCGGTGGGCGGCTGCCACCCGCACACATCAGGCGAGATGGGCGGCGCAGTAGGGCCGCAGGATCCCGCCGTGCGAGCCGGTGCGGGGTGGGCGCCCGCGCCGACGATGTGTCAGCAGCGCTTGGACGTTCTGGCGGAGTAGGCGCCCTGCTCGTTGGCGATCATCAGCTTCCCGTCGCCCGAGGTGCAGTCGTCGACCGAGTCGGCGCCGTTGCCCCAGAACTCCTGGCCCAGCGAGTCGTACTCACGGCGCTCCCCCTGCAGCACCGAGCGGTCGTAGTTCCAGACACCGACCTGCAGATCGAACTTGATCTTCTTGTCCAGGAACGACTTCCACACCCATACGTAGCCGTAGTTCTGGTTGCACTCGGGCGAGTAGAACTGCTTCACGGAGGCGATGGTCTCGGTGCCCCTGTAGGCATACGAGGTGGTGCCGATCTGGTACGCGTCTGAACACACGCCGGCCGCCGACGCGCGGGCCGACAGCGGGTTACCCGCCTCGGAGGGAGCGCTGGAGGCGGGCGGCTGCGCGCCGGGCGTAGGGCTCGGCCCCGTCCCTGCGGAGGCTGTTCCCGCCCCGGTCAGCGTCAGGGCGAACGCCCCCGACACAGCGGCCGCGCAGGCAGCAGTTCTGAAACTCTTCTGGGCACGCGAAAGCCGCGCACCATTGGTGCGTCGAATCAAGACTTCCCCCCACAGGAAGACCATCCCCGCAGACCCCAGCGGTCACGAGGGATCCACAACCTGTCACAGAAAGAACACAAGCCGGCCGCCGTGCCCTCGAACACCCGAGTGACACGGGACAGAACAAGCCCCTCCGCATCATGCGTTCCGGACAGAGCGACAGCCCCCCACCGGGACACGCGTAGACACGCGACGGCCAACCTCCCGTAAAGCAGTCGCAAAACGTGGCCGAAAGTGCTCGTTTGCCAGCCCGAACGCGCATGGCACGTCACTTCAGAGCGCAGATCAAGCCAGGTTTAGACCACCTGACTTCACCCTTTTACCCGATAGGTCATCGTGGTTTGCCGCTATTTGGGGCGTACCCAGCGGTGGCGGAAATGGCGACAGACCTCGGTCATCCTACATATTCGATTGACAAGCGCTTTCCCGACCAGGGCGGCACCCGCCCGCCGTCCGGTTCAGCAGGTCCAGAAGAGCTATCGAGCCAACACCGCTGCTCTGCCACGCAGTTGACTATTCATCGCCAGCCGGGGCATCCGGATGCGCACCCGGAACAACGCGAAAAACGGGAGACAGCGATGACAGACCTCAGCAACCGCACCACTGCCACCGGCTCGCGCACCAACGGACTGGCCGTCGCCGGACTCGCGTGCGGCATCGTCGGCATCTTCATCCTGAACATCGTGCTCGGACCGCTGGCCATCATCTTCGGAGCCGTCGCCATCCGGCAGGCCGGCGTCAAGGGCGGCGCGGGCATGGCCAAGGCCGCACTCGCCCTCGGCATCTTCGACGTTCTCCTCTTCGTCGCACTGATGATCCTGGCAGCTTCCAACGGCGGCTTCAGCTGGTACGTCGGCGGCTGACCACACGAACTACCGAAGGGGGGGGGGCCACGGACGCGGGCCCCCCTTTCCTGATCCATCCGCCGACAGCCGCAGTCACCCAGACCGCGCTCCGCTCGTTCCGGCGGGCGACCGGGCACCTTGCTCCGCGCCAGGACACCATGTGGGGCGAAGGCGAGGCGGCGCCCATCGGACAGCACATGGCCAACCTCCGCCGCAAGAGCGGCCTGGGCAAGGAACAGCAGCGGGCTGCCGCCCGCGCGCAACAGCTGACTGGGACTACCCGTAACCGCTGAACTGGCTACGGCACTACCGCGTCCTAGCCGACCTGGTCGACGCCGACGGCAGCCTGCCCGACATCCCACCCGGCATCCACTGGGACGGCGACTACATCGGCGCCTGGATCCACCAGCAGACCCATCCAGGCACCTGGGCGCAGCTGTCCACCGAGCAGCAGCAACGGCTGACCGCGCTGGGCAGCATGCCAGTCCAGGCACGGAGTCCCGCGCCGGCGGTGCCTCGCGAGGGAAAGGCTCCGAGCAAGGCGCAGCAGGCGTTCCAGCGCGGCCTGGCCGCACTGGCTCAGTGGGTCGAGCAGGAAGGTTCAGGGCGGCCCGTCCCGCGGCGGCCCGACCGTAGAGATCACCGTCGACGGCGAGACGGAACCGGTGACCGTAAGAGTCGGCGTATGGCTCTCTGGTTCCCCGTCGGCTTACGCACCGAAGCCCACACGGCATCAGGTGAACGTCGATGTAGCGGGCCGTCGAACAGGGCAATGCTCGAGACGGCACTCACCCAAGACCCCGAGGTACCACAGCGTTGCTACCGATTAAGAACGCCTAACGAAATGAGTGCTGGAGGACGGTAAGGTCGGTGGCCATGAGCCAGAGTGGTGCGGAAGCGGCGGCCTTCTTCCGCGACGTCAGCCAGAACAGCGCGGTCTGGCTCGTCCGGGATGACGGTGGAAGCCCGACTCATCTCTCTGCGGATGGCACGCGAAGTCTTCCCTTCTGGTCGACCTCGTCGCGGGCCCAGAGGGCAGCAAAGATCTGGGGGCATGGGCTTCGCATCGATTCCATGCCCGTGGACACCTGGTGCGATCACGTGCTGCCCGATGCCGCCCGGGATGGACTCGTGATCGGCATCAACTGGAGCGGGCCGCGCCTGGTCGGTTGGAGCTTCACCCCCGCCGAAGTTGTCGACCGTCTAGCGGCGGCTCACACAGTGACCTGATGTGCCGGTGGGTGATGAGGCAGCAGGCCAGTTTGAGGAAGGCTTCGTGAATGTCGGCTTGACGTTCCCAGCGGACGCGGAGTCGTCGGAAGCCGTGGAGCCAGGCGAAGGCCAACCAGCTCGACAAGTAGCCCTCCGACAAGGACCACCATCGATGCAATGCGCATCAGGGCTTCGGACACGGCCTGTTGGGCTGGGTAGAGACCCTGCGCCTCGCACTCCCGAGTCTTCTGGGACCTGCGGCTGTTCCTGGTCTACACCCCGACCGCGATGCCCATCCTGCGGGCGCTGGCGAACCCGAAGACCGACGAGCGGGAGGTGCTGGCCGTTTCGAGCGAAGCGCATGTGTAAGTGGCTGCGAGGCATGTCCCACGCGCTCACCCGTGGCGCTCGGCGGCGCTCACGGACAGGGGCACCCGCCCTGACGGGCGCGTGCCGGCGGGTGCGCGTGGAGCACCGCATGCTACGCAGCGTCAGGCGGTACTCGTTCGCGGCTTCTGGGCCCACTCGTGGTCGAGGATGGCGTGGACGACGGAGTCCCGCCAGGCATCGCCCTTGCGGACGTGCTCGCGAATGACGCCTTCCTCGACCAGGCCCGCCGCGGTGAGGGTGCGGGCGGTCGCCGTGTTCAGGGGCGAGCGGGCACCCCAGATGCGGTGGAGACCGAGGTCGTCGAAGCCCAGGGCAAGCAGCTGGTGCACGGTCTCGTGGCCGTGCCCGGCTCCCCAGGTGTCGGGGCGCAGAGCGAAGCCCATGGTGGCGCCCTGGGGCTGGTGGGGGTCGAGAGCGAGCTGGGCGAAACCGATCACGTCGCTGGTCTCCTGGGTAGCGACGGCGAGCACGTATTCGCAGCGGGGGTCAGTCGTGGCCGTCTGCACTGCCCGGTCGATGATCTGGCTGACCTGCTCGCGTGAGCGGGGTTCGAACGACATGTGTTCCGTGGCTTGCGCGTCGCCGTAGACGGCGAACAATGCTTCGGTGTCGTCGGGTTGGAGTTCGCGCAGACGCAGGCGTGGGCCAGCTCGGTCGACGGGGTACATGACCGCGACCCTACCCCCCCGGGCCCGGCACGTCAGGGCGGGTAGGCGGCGAGCTCCTCAGTGAGGCTGCGGAAGGTGAGGGCGGTGCGGGCCGGCCCGGCCATGAGGGCCTGCCGTACGCGCAGGACGGAAACGATGACGCCGTTGTTACGGATGGCCGGTGACAGCTTGAGGACAGGGCGGATCGCGGCCGCGGCGCGGTCGAATTCATCGCTGTTGAGCAGGATGAGGGCCTGGTTGCACTGTGCGCCTGCGAGCCCGCCGAACCCCAGTGCGGGGCCGTCGGGTCGGAGAAGGCGCGTGCAGTCTCGGCCTGCCGGGCCGTGCAGGGACGCCGACGAGGCCGGTGATTTGGCGTCGCGCGCGAAGCTCACCACGAGGAGGCTCATGGTGCGGGCCCGTTCCCGGTCCTCCATCGCGCCCGTGACGTCGTGGGGGGGCAGGAGCAGGTCATCAGTACCCTTGGAGGCCAGCCGCTACAAGCCCTCACAGTTGGGCGACCTGAACTTCGCGGCCGCGGTCCTCGGCCGAAGGATTCAACGATATGGGCCGCTGTCCGAGACGGTCATCATGCTCTGCGAAGGCGGAGGTCCCCGATCACGAATCGGGGACTTCGGCAGGGGCCCGGCGGAGGGGCCTGTTGCGTGCCCCGGGGGGGCGCCGGTGTCGTCTACGCGGCGGAGGTGAGTTCGGCTCGGCCGAACAACAGTGCGTGGCCGGTGGGGAGCTGGCGGAGGATGCGGGTGATGAGGTCGGGGCCGGCGTGGGCGGCGACGGCCGCGAAGACGGAGCCGGTGTCCCAGCGGGTGGTGGCCAGGGAGGCGCCGGTGCGGACGGCGAGGTCCTTGACGAAGGCCCATCCGGTCAGCGGCTGAGGGGAAGGGATCTGGGAGGTGAGGATGCGTGCGGCTTCGAGGGGGAGGCAGCGCGCCAGGTCGACGCGTTCGTCGCCGGTCAGCTGGCGCCCCAGCCCCGCGAGGACCAGGCGGACGGCTTCGTCGGCTCTCTCGCGGGTGGGGTAGGCGCCCTCGTAGCGGACCTTCTCCAGCATCTGCTCATACGTAGTCGAGTACGGCTGCTGGTGCTCGGCCGGTACGCGCACGTCGGTGATCACTGCAGTACATGCCTTTCGTGGAGCGGTGCGGGTGGTGTGGGGCGCACGAAGAGTGGGTCGTGCTGGATCAGGATCTGCCCCGGCAGGTGCTCGTCGGCCGTCTCGGCGACCGTGGACAGGATGGCGCTGACGTGCCGGCTCGCGGTCTGCTTCGGTGGCGCCCTCGATCCTCGCGGTGGCCCGCACGAACCGCTCCGAGGGCAGGGGTTCGGCGCTAGTCAGCGGGGTTGAGGAGAATCAGGGCGAATTCTTCACAGGCGTGCCGCGAATTGGCCGGCCAGATGTGTGCCGAGGAGTGCGAGCGCGCCATGGGCCACGGCTATGGCTTTTCCGCCGTGCCGTACTCGCCGCGCGCCTTCTATGGAGGATCGCTTCGCGCCCGGGGACATCTCGCCGGGACCCCTTCTGATTCTTGGGGCTGCCCACGGGCGCGGGGGACGGGGTGAGGGGGAGATCGGGTGCCCGCCCTCCGCGCCTGTACGACTGGTGTCAGCCGGAGATCTCCTTGTGGCCGGTCCCGATGCCGATGGAGATCTTGCGGGGCTTGGCACGCTCGGCGATCGGGATGCGCAGGGTCAGCACGCCTGCGTCGTAGTCGGCCTTGATGTGCCCGGTGTCGAGGGTGTCGGCGAGCACGATCTGGCGGGAAAAGACACCCAGCGGCCGCTCGGACAGCTCCATCTGCACATCGTCGGCCTTCGCTACCGGCCGGCGCTCCGCCTTGACCGTCAGCATGTTCCGCTCCACGTCGACATCGATGGCGTCCGCGCTGACGCCGGGAAGGTCGAAGGCCACCACGTACTCGTCACCCTCGCGGTAGGCGTCCATCGGCATCGCCGACGGCTTCGACCAGGTGCCCGGACCCATCAGCTGCTGCGCCAGCCGGTCCAGCTCACGGAAGGGGTCAGTGCGCATCAACATCGTGAAAACACCTCCAGCAGGTTCGGGCAGTTGCTGCCAATGCGCTGCACTGACACTGTTGTAGCATGTCATCCAATGGATGACAAACATTGCTGTCGTCCTCACGATGACAATCGGAGGGAGGTGTCCATGACCGCACCAGACCAGCCGGTCTCCACCGACGCCGACACCCACAGCCCGGCGTCGTTCCTCGCCGCCGCGGCTGCCCTGAAGGCCATAGACGACGCCCTGCACGATGCCCAGGACGAGAGGCCCGACGACCTGGGTGCCGGGCCGGGCCCGGAGCAGGCCCTCGCCTCGCTGATGCTGCTGCGCCAAGTACGTGAGCGGCTCGCCGGATGGGAGACCGGCCTGATCGAGACGGCCCGGGACGCGGGCGCCAGCTGGGCCGACCTCGCCTCTCCTCTGGGGGTCGCCAGCCGCCAGGCTGCAGAGCGCCGCTACCTGCGCGGCCGCCCCGGCCCGGCCGGGACCACCGGCGAACAACGCGTGACGGCCACCCGTCAGGCCCGGGCCGCCGATCGCAACACCGCCACCTGGGCCCGCCGCAATGCGGCCGACCTGCGCCGCCTCGCCGGCCAGATCACCGCTCTCACCGACCTTCCCCCCGCCGCCCGCCGTCCGCTCGACGAGCTCCACGCGGCCCTCGCCCACAACGACCCTGCTGACCTCATCGCCCCCCTGACCGCCACCCGTCCGCACCTGGGCGCGGCCCACTCAGACCTCGCCGACCGGCTCGACACCCTCACGCCCCCCTGACCCAGAGCCAAAAGTGGCCCGCGGGCGCCTTCTCCCCCGTCGGACAAACAGAAGGCGCCCGATTCCTTTTGCTCGATCCGGTTCAACTTCGCCCCGCAGTCCGGGTCGGGTGCCTCCTTTAGACATCGTTTCTTGGCGGGCGCCTGGTCCTGGTGCTTGTTCTCTGCGGCGCTCAGGTTGCCGGCGGGGATGACGGCCACGATGGTGCGTGCGCTGATCTGGGTGGTGGGCGGGTTTGTCGGCGTCGCCCGTGTGGTTGTAGGCGATGTCGATCGCAATCGGGCCGGTGGTGGGTCGGGGGGCGCTGTACGCGGTCAGGAAGATGCTGGTGATGGCGGCGGCCTGGTCGCCGGGGCGGAAGTCTGCGGCGTAGCGGCAGGTCTCGCCTGCGGGGTGGTGGTCGGGGCGTGCGTGAGCGTAGAGCGTCGCGGGCATGGGGTGGCGTCTTTCAGGGTGGGGGTCCTGGTGAGGCACGCGAGGCCGCGCGGTGTCGTGGGGGGGCTTTGTCCACGAGAACGGGGTTCTGGCACAGATCTTGGGGAGCCGTCGCGGAGGGTGACGGCTTCGTTCGATTGAGCGGGTCCAAACCCCAGTTGCTCGACCTGAACGCTCACCTCGTACCCTCCGCACATGACTGATGATCCGTTCCAGTGTCGGTGCGTCCTCTGCCATGACTACGGCGACCGGGACGAAGCGGACCGCAGTCATCCTGATGTTGTCGACGGTCATCGAGTCGCGCTCAGGCAGGTTGATCGCGGCTGGTACCGGACCTTCTTCGGGCAGGCCATCGGGTTCTACCGGCGGCCGCCTCTGCCCGTGCTGCAGGTCACGTGGCCTGATGCCGAGGGACGTTTCTACTGCGATGAGCAGGCTGACGAGAGGCATCGCGAGTCACAGCCTCAGCTGTGGCTCCCTCCGAGTGACCATCCTGTCGGGATCTGGACAACCGAACTCTGATCTCAAGGGGCCGGGAAGCCGGTACCCGAGCAATGCACTACCGAGCCTTTTCCAACCTCACGCTGATGCGTGCTGAAGGACAAGGAGGGCCTGCACCACACATCAGCGTGAGGTTGGAAAAGGCTCAATCTCCTGAGGCGTGAGGCCGCAGTCGCCTATGAACTCGCCGGTGGACCTCAGCGTGACCACCCAGAGACCGTATCCCTCGTCTTGGTAGAGGCGCTAGTTCCATTCGATCCAGTCGAGGGCCTCTTCCCGAGTTTTGATGCGCGGGTAATGACGCATCACGTGCGGGTCGCTGAGCAGCGCCGCCAAATCGTCCAGGTCGCTGTAGGCCCTGCTCCGGAAAGCGAGTCGTGGGGTGGGTGAGGGTACAGGGCGCTCGGGCACCTGGGCTCCTTGCCGGGTCGGCCCAGCACCATACCGCCCCACACCCCGCGTGCCGGCAGGGCTGCGGCGGGCCCCGAACCACAGCGGAGCGAGCTGTACGCCGTGATCTCACAGACCACCAACACACAACCCTGAGAACGCCCGCCCACAGGACGCCGGGAGTAGCGTGGGTGCGCTTCATCCGACTTTCGGGCTGACAGGGTCCGAACAGAGGGAGACGTGATGGCATCGGGCGTTGGTGTTGCCGTGGTGACTTCGCAGCCTCGCAGTCATCTGTGGCTGATCGAAGTGGCCGGGGCCATGGGCAAGAAGATTCCCAAGAGCGTGCGACACGCGACCCGCGAGGCATTGCGGCATCACACGGGTCCCATCGCCTTCGCCCTGCCCGAGGTGACAGCGTGCCGCACGACCCTGGCCGCGCACCTTCTGGCCGTGCACGAGCAGCGTCCCGTCGTCCTGATCGCCCCATCACCAGCGGTCCTCAAAGCGATCGCCGCCACGGACCCCGGCCACGCGCACTTGCCCACCTATTCCGACCTGCCGGCGGCCCTGGCCTCATAATCTCCGCTCACCAAGAGGTCTCCAGCTGCCGCCGGCCTAGAACAAACTGGGCTCCGTGAGGGCTGCCGCGACGGCAACGGCATCCGTGGCCTTCGCTCGCCAGGGCACGCCGTGGTTCGACAGCCTTGGGTTCCGCGGGCTAACGGAGGCAGGTTTCAGGGGGTGGGAGGGGCGAACTCGGGCTGGTCGAGCAGGCGCAGCCAGCTTCCGTCGGGCTGGCGCCGGACGACCTGCGCCCGGGCGCCGGCTCCATCCTTCGGTGGGGTCGAGGTGAGGGCGATGTCGCCGCTGATGAGCGTCGGCAGCGGTAGTTCCGGCTCGAAGCGGGGGCCGTTGGCCAGCACCTTCTCCCATAGCGCGCGGATCGCTTCGCGGCCCACCGTCTGGTGACCGGGCGGGTAGGCCATCACCGCACCCTCTTCGTACAGCGCGGCGACCCCGGCTGCGTCACCGGCGTTGGATCGTTCGACGAACAAACGGGTGATGGCCTCGGGCCGCATGGCCTTCTCGTACTCCGGCATGAATTCCTCCTGACGTCGGGCGTCGATGCTTTCCAGCGTGGCCGTCGATCATTCAGAAGTCCAACAGATGGATCTTCTGCAAACTAGAATCTGCAGTCATGGAGCTGAGGCAGCTGGAGTACTTCGTCGCGGTCGCCGAGGAGCAGAACTTCACCCGGGCGGCCGCGCGGGTGCGGATCAGTCAGTCCGGCGTCAGCTCCCAGATCCGTCAGCTGGAACGGGAGCTCGGTGCCGAGCTGTTCGACCGGTCGGGCCGCACCGTCACCCTCACCGTCGCGGGAGAGGCCGCACTCATACACGCCCGCGCCGCACTCACTGCCGCGGAAGCGGTCGGGCAGGCGGTGGGTGAGGTGACCGATCTGATCCGGGGTCAGCTCGTACTTGGAATGATCATCGGCTGCACCGTCACCCCGTTGTTCGACGCCCTCGCCGCGTTCCACGAGGCTCATCCCGGTGTGAAGATCTCGCTGCTGGAGGACAGTTCCGACCGGCTCGTCGAGAAGGTACGCACCGGCGCAGTCGACCTGGCACTCATCGGAGCCGCAACCAACACCCCCGACGGGCTGGACGCGCTGACCATCATCAGCGAGCGGCTCGTCGTGGCGGTCCCGGCTGGGCACCCCTTGGCGAAACAGCGACGGGTCACCCTGCGTGACCTGGTCGCTCACCCGATCGTGTGCATGCCGCCCGGCACCGGCCTGCGCACGGCACTCGACCAGGCATGCGCCGCGCAAGGCCTCCATCCCTCGATCGCGCTGCAGGCCAGCGCCGCAGACGCCATTGCCGATCTCGCCGCCCGCGGGCTTGCCGTCGCCGTCCTCAGCGACTCCATGGCCGCGCACCACCATGACCGGCTCACCGCCCGCACCATCGATGACGTCGATGCGCCCGCATTGCTCGCCCTGATCTGGAAGAACATCCACAGCCCTGGCATGCGTGAGCTACTCGCGCACAGCCGGCGGGCATTCACCGAGCCCGACCCAGCGACTCCGTGAACACACGGGCGCATCCCCTGACACCTGGTCCAACCGATGCGGGACTGCGCGAACGGACGACTCAGGGCACAGGCCTAACCGTCTCGGCCTCGAAGACGGCGCAGAAGGTCCGCCTCACGTCCGAAGCGGGTCCCGGAGTACCCCTCTCTCTGTTTCGTGATCACTTCCGGATCCAGCAGAGGCCACCTGGACATCCTCCACGCCGCTGGTCAGACGAGTGCAGTCGATGTCTTCCTGGGCGCAGCTGACCGCTAAAGGGTGTTGCAGAAGGCTCAGGTTTGGGCATTTTGCGTGTATGGGTGGGGTGTTGCGGGCTGGGCCTGTGTGGGTGGAGACGTTCACGGGTCTTCGGACGGGCGGCAGCGCCCCGCGGTAGGTGAGGTCCTCAGCGAGCTCGGCGGGCGCACCCCGGAAGCTGGTGCCCGTGGTGGGCGGGACGTGTCGTCCCGGCGCTGGCCGACCCCGCCGCGCGCTGCAAGCGGGCGTTCGCTGGCCCCTTGCAGGGGCCAGTAGTACCATCGGTACCATGACGAGTGGCGGAGGCTCCCCGAAGGCCCTGAACCTGCGGTTTCCCGACCCCGCGAAGCGCGAGGCCATTGAAACTGCGGCGCGGCAACAGAACATGTCACTGCAGGAGTACATCCTGTCGGCGGCCTACGACAGGGCGACGGCGGTGGAGCGGTCCTTCCTGAGCAACTTCCAGGCGTCCATGGCGCACAGCGGAGGCGCGTTCAGGGATGCCGGCGACCTGGATCCAAGCCCCGAGCAGCGCGCCGCCGAACAACGCGCGCGCCGTGATCTCGAGGTGCAGCAGCCGGGCCAGGGGCACGCCGCGTGAGCCAGCCAGACCCTCCGCACCGGCTCGACGTCCAGTTCCTCCTCCATGCCGCCGAGCTCCTCGACGGCGATCCGCAGGTGGACGACTTCGGGCCGCTGTACGCAGCGGTGGCGCGCGTGAACGCGCGCGCCCTGGAGCACGACATCTACGGATCGCTGAACCTGAAGGCGGCGACCCTCCTGCATACACTGGTGAAGCTGCCCTGCCTGGAACACTCCAACGCCGCGTTCGCCTGGCACTCCGCCGAGGCCTACCTGCTCCTCAACGGACAGCGCCTCGACTACCCGCCCAAGGCGGCGGTCGAGCTCGTGCGCGACGCCGCGTCGGACCGCGTCGGCGTCGCCGGAATCGCGCGCCAGCTCCGCGACTGGATGGTCACCTGATCCTCAGCTAACGACGTCGTGCACGGTTAGCGAGCGGGCGTCGTGAAGCGGAATGGAACGCCGCGCTGCTCGCGGAGCGATTCGCTGTCGGTCCTCCGCCCGCAGACTGCCTGGTCCCCATGCTGCCTGTGGCCCAGCTCTACCTGCGCGACATACCCCTGCTGCGGCCGCCCGGACAGGCCGATCTGCTCCAGGTGCTGTGGTGCCCCTACGACCACGATCCGGATCACAAGCCGTCGACCGCGCTGTTCTGGCGGTCTGCCGCCGAGGTTGTCGACATCCTCGCCACACCGCCCGAACCGTACGAGGTGAACCATTCGGGCTATCTGCCGGAGCCGTGCGTGCTCGCACCGGAGGCGATCACCGAGTACCCCAACAGCCTCGATCTGAGCCCCCAGATGCGGCTGATGGTGGAGGACTGGAACAGATGGCAGGCAGCCGGCGCCAGCGTGGACAGCTCCTACGCGGACTACCCGCGGGAGTTCTACGACATCCATCTGGCAGACGCGCCCGGCTGGAAGGTCGGCGGCTGGCCTCCGTGGGGTCGCACCGACCCCAACCCCCGGTACTGCCCGGTCTGTGATGTGCAGATGGTCCCGCTGCTGACCATTGCCTCATTCGAATGGGACGGCGGTGAGAGACACAGCTGGGCGCCTTGCGAAGAACAGGCCGCCGCCTACGCCGCCAACGCTGCTGGTAGTTGCTGTGGCCAGGACCCCTCGCAGCCGACCAAGGTCGAAGTCGGCAGCACCGACACCATCAGATCTATATCTGCCCGGCCTTCCCCGAGCATCCGCACACCGACCTGATCCAAGGAGCTGCCGGAGCTGTCAGACACTGCCCTGTCACCCAGCCCGCGAAGGTCAGGTAGAGGCCCGCTGCGAATGCCGGTGGTCGCACTCGCTCAGTCCCGTGAGCTGGACCCGGCCCGCGTACGCGCCCGGCTGCTCGACCTCGTCGCCCAGCTCGGCCGCGCTGTCGGCCCACGCCGCCGCCCTCGTGCGCCACACAGTCCGCGCGGGCACAGGCGGAGGGGACGTCCGCGCAGGCGGCCGAGGAGCAGGTCCTGCTGGAGCTGGTCGCCCCACTCCGGCGCGGGTGGGCGCCGGGGTGGGGCGCGAAACACCGTCCCCATCGCGTAAGAGCACGGCGCCTCCGAGATCAACGAACGCTGGGCGCGTCCGGGTAAGGAATGCGTTTCGCGCCAGTGATCGTCATGGACGCAGATACAGCAGGAGTCGTAGAACGATCAGGTGTTGGCATACGGGAAGGAAGATCGGGGATTCGGGGCCTGTCTGACATTGGTCATTTGAACCGGGAAGGGCCTCATGGCATCTTTTGCGAACACCCGTACATCCAGGACGACCGCGTACGGGGTGGCCGGTCTGCTGGCCGTAGCGGCGCTCGCCGGATGCAGTTCTGACAATGACGCAGAGGCGAAGCCGACCAAGCAAGGCACGTCAGGTGCGGCCAGCTCGCCGGCACAGGTGGTGCAGGCAACGAACAAGAAGACCGTCGCCGCCCGTTCAGCCCGAGTGGTGATCACTTCCACTGTCGCCGCGGACGGCAAGAGCGAGAAGATCACAGGCCGGGGGGCCATGGACTTCGCACACGGCAGCAGCCAGCTCACCATGGGACAGGACGGCAAGCATCTGGAGCAGCGTGTGGTGGACAAGACGCTCTACCAGAAGCCGCCGAAGGGCGAGGGCAAGCTGCCCGGCGGCAAGACCTGGATGAAGATCGACCTGGCGAAGCTGGCAGCCTCCGGTGCGGCCGGCAGTAGCCAGGCCAGTGATCCGGCTGACTCCTTCGCCTACTCCAACTCTCTCTCGCGCAAGGACGTGAAGAAGATCGGCGAGGAGAAGGTCACCGGGGTCGACACGACGCACTACCGGGTCATGCTCGACATCGACAAGCTCGCCCAGGGTGACGAGCAGAAGGCCAAGAAGCTGCGTCAGCAGCTCGGCGAGAGTGTGCCGGTCGATCTGTGGGTCGACGACAAGGGCCTGACGCGGCGCCAGCAGATGGAGATGACCGTTCACTCCCCCGGCTCCACCTCTTCTTCGTCCAGCAAAGCCAAGGGGAAGGTGAAGACGGTTATGGAGTTCAGCGACTTCGGCACCGACATCAACGTCAGCAAGCCCCCGGCCTCCGACACCGCCGACATGACCGACAAGCTCATCCAGCAGCAGTCACAGAAGGCCTGACGGCCCGCACACACCCCGCTCCTGCCAAGGGGCGGGGTCCATGGCACCCACCGAAACTCCGGAGACGACAACGGTGGCCGCTGGCCGACTGTGAGCGCGTGAGGGCGGCCCGGACAAGGTCTGTGTCCCGTTGGTGCTGCATCGGATCTTGCGGAGGGCTGGCCAACCCTTCAGCGTGGCAACGGCCTGTTCGAAACGACGGCGTACGGGAGGTGATCCGCACAAACCCTGTGTCGTGCTCGTGGGCGGGTTCGCCAGCAGCCGGACGACCGAGCTCGCCTGGTTCTGACGCAGGGGACCCCTTGTAGCTGCGGGCATCGTCTAGTTCTGGGTGCGAGCCGAGCGAACCTCACCCGATGTCGGCCACGACGAGCATTGCTGTCTGCGTGTCGGCCTCCGACAGAAGGGCGCCGCGCGGGGCCCACACAGGGGAGCGGCCACAGCCAGTCCGCTGCCCGGCCCGCCCGACATGGTTTGCCATTGGAGAGCTGGGGCGATCCTCGCTCGCTTCCAATTGCTCCGCCAGGACGCAGCCGGTGTGCCATCGGTACAGAAGCCTGTAGGAATCGGTGGGCTGAGCTGGCCCAAGGTCCGAGGGCAGCACACCTGGCCCGAGGGCGAAGTCCCTCAGTTGTGAAATGCGTCGTCGAAGCGATGCGCGGCCCGCCTGCGGAGCACCTGTCGTCAAGGGAACTGCGGAACCGGCCGATGGGCCCCGATCCGTCTCGGGGCCGTCCTGAGAGCTCGTAACACGATCTTGCTGACGTGCCCTGGTCATGCGTGACCGATCTGGTGATCCCGCCGTTCGTGTCGTGTGACGACTCGGCCTTGGATCGTGGACGACGGCTTGTGGGCACGGATCGAACCGCTCCTCCCGCCCTGGCCCGAGCGGTCGCCGGGGCCGAGGCCGGTGGATGACCGGCTGTGCCTGCAGGGCATCCTGTACGTCCTGCACCAGAACATCGCCTGGCAACTCCTGCCCCTGGAGCTGGGGTTCGGCTCCGGACAGACCTGCTGGCGGCGCCTGGACCGCTGGCAGAAGGCCGGCGTCTTCGAGCAACTGCACCGCCTCCTGCTCGCCGAGCTGAACGCGGCCGGTGAACTTGACTGGTCCCGCGCGTGCGTGGACGGCTCCCACGTTCGCGCGAAAAAGGGGGAGCCGCGACCGGTCCATCGCCGGTCGACCGGCGCAAGACAGGCAGCAAACACCACCTGATCTGCGACGGCAGGGGCACCCCACTGCACGTCATCACCACCGCGGCGAACGTCAACGACATCACCCAGACCATCAATCTGGTGGACGGCATCCCGCCCGTCGCCGGACGGCCCGGCCAACCCAGGCGGCGCCCCGAGTGCGTCCTGGGCGACAAGGCGTACGACTCGAAGGCCGTACGCCGACAGCTGCGCCACCGCAGGATCCTGCCCGTGATCTCCCACAAGGGCGCCCCGAACATCAAGGGCCTGGGCAAGCTCCGCTACGTCGTCGAGCAGACCTTCGCCCTGCTCCACCAGTTCAAACGCCTTGCCGTCCGATGGGAACGCCGCCTCGAACTCCACGATGCCTTTGTCTCGTTGGGCTGCTGCCTCATTTGCTGGAGGCGCCTGAAGAAGGCCGGATCATGAACTTGCAGCGAACTTCTAGGAGTTACGGCTCACGATCGAGTTGGCGTATGTCGCTAGATCGTGGACCCACACCTGCAGGCGTCGTCTCCTGAGCGTGTCCGAGAGGGGGAGGGTGTGCCGGAAGGTCGCCGACCAGGTGATGTCGGTGCCGCCATGAGAGGCTCGGGCCAGGCCCACAGTGCCTCGATGAGATGTGAACAGCCCTGCTGTCTGTTCGTAGCTGAACCGCTGGTCGGGAACCATCTCGACGACGCGCTCGCGGCAGCACACACGTCCCGTGCGGGTACGGATGGTGCGCCGGTCACCCACGCGTGCCGGCCGGTCGACTCCCGCAGGCACATCCCACTCAACGTCGGCGTAGGCGGACCACGACGGCCAGGACTCTGCATCCAGGAGCGCCGCGTAGACGAGTGCGGCAGACGCCGATGAGTACGAAGAAGCAGTGACAGCGAGGGACGACATCTCAGCAAGGGTAAACCGCGTCTCGCCATGATCGTGTTACGACCTCTGAGGCTCCGGTGGCATGACACGCTCTCGCGGGCAATGTCGTCGCCGCGGAAGGCGGTGGCGGCCCCCTCTTTCCTGGTGGGGGCTGCCACCGCCTTCGGTGGGAGTCGCAGATCGCCTTGTTCGGCCTTTTCGAGCTGATAAATGTCAGATGACGCCGACGGCGTAGAGGATGCCGAGAACAGCCATGGCTGAGCCGATGACGACGTACATCACGCGGTCATACCTGCGCGCGAATTTTCCGCTCCCTCGGCCGTACACGACTTCAGCACTCGCCTGGTTCCCCCGAGCGAAACGTGCAGAGAAAAGCACGCTCGCCGATCCCACCAGGCAGATGAGGAGCCCTAGGAATATGCGCATGAGGCTCGCCTTTACCGTTTCTTCCGCCACATGGAACCGAATACGATGATGAACGCAGCCACAGCGCCCACGATGATCACGACCGTGAGCCAGGGAGGTCCTTCCGGTCGCTTATCCTGAGCCATCAGTTCCAACGCCAGCATGGACTGCCTCCCCTTTTCACCATGTCTTCTTGATCATGATTGAGCACTCGGCCTGCATGGAACCGCTTCCGACTGATACCGATTTGTCGGAAGCGAGAGATGCCGAGAACCCTCCGCCCGAGCACTTTGCTTCTTCGGTCACCCCGCTCGATGCATCGCCGTTGCTCAACTGCACGCCCGTGTCGCCGCCTCGACCGGAACCAACACCGACTGCGACGGAGGGATGCCAGCTTCCGTCCTGGTTCTGCGAAATACCCAACTCGCCGCAAATGATCTTGCAGCCCCCAAAGGAGATACCCCATGACGCGGTTCCGCTGGGGTCGATGCGGTTGACGGGGTCGCCTGCCGCGTAGAGGTAGGGGTTCTGTTCCTGGCCGGAGGGGTCGGGCTGGGTGAAGCGGCCGATGTTGGGGTCGTAGTAGCGGGCCTGGTAGTGGATCAGGCCGGTGGTGTCCTCGTAGCCGCCGGCGAAGCCGTAGGGCTGGGCGATCTGCTCGCTGCTCGCGCTGCGGGTGACACCGCGGGGGCTGTAGGAGTACGTGTTGACCTTCGTGCCGGACTCGTCGGCCAGGCCGATGACGGAGCCGATGGCGTCGGTGAGGTAGTAGTACGCCTTGCCGCTGCGGGTCATGGAATTCAATGTGCCCCCGGGTTCGCGGACAAATCCCGTGTCGACACCGCCGGTTGAGGTTCCCACGAGACCGATCGGCCCGTTGTGGAAGTAGGTGTCGCCCAGGCGGATGCGCTCACTCTGGTCGGTCGAGGCGTACTGGCCGGTCAAGGTCTTGCCGCCGACGGTGAGCGAGGTGAGTTGGCTGTGGTCCGTCCATTTCTCGCCGGTGCGGGTGCCCTCAGGGGTCGAGGCGGCGGCGGTCTCGTTGCCTGCATTGTCGTAGGACCAGTTAGTGGACGAGTCGTTCTTGGCGGTGATCTGCTGGGCGTCGTTGACCGTGTAGGTGGTGCCGCGGGGGCAGCCGGGGGTGATGCCCTGGCTGGTGAGGTTGCCGGCGAGGTCGTAGCAGTACTGCCAGGCTTCGTTCAGCGTGGAGCCCTTGTTCTCCGCGGCGTAGGAGAAGCGGCCGGCGCCGTCGTAGGTGTAGGTCGTCTTCGTGCCCGTGGCGTTGTCGGTCTTGGTGCGGATCTTGTCGCCGTCGGTGCCTGCGTTCGTGCCGTAGCCGTAGGTGTAGGCGAGGTCGACCAGGGTGCCCCTCGGGCTGGTCGTCTTGACCGACTTGGGGCGCATCGAGTTGTCCAGGCCGAAGGTCTGGGTGGTGCCGCCGGGGTACTTGGTGACGGTCCGCTTGTCGTTGCGGTTGTACTCGTAGCTGGTGGTCAGACCCTGGGGGTCCTTCAGGCTGGTGAGGGTGTTGACCTCGTTCCAGGTGTAGTCGATCTTCCCGGCCGGGTCCTGGTAGTAGTCGACGTTGCCTGCCGGCGTGTATGCGAGGAGGGTCTGGGAGCCGTCCTGGAGGGTGCGCACCGTCTCGCGCTGCAGGGGGTCGAACTGGTACTTGACGGTGCCGGTGGAGTCGTCGCGCTGGCGCAGGTTGCCGTCGCCGTCGTAGTAGTAGCGGACCGTGTCGTTGGTGGTGGAGACGGTCTTGATGCGGTCGAGGTTGTCGTAGGCGAAGACCTTCTTGATGCCGCGGCCGTCGGTGAGGGTCTCGGTGCGGCCGAGGCTGTCGTAGGTGTAGTTCGTATCGCCCAGCGGGGCGGGCGCCTTGACCGTCTTGAGGTTGCCCTGGTCGTCGTAGGTGAAGGAGGTCTTCACCTTCTTCGCCGTGGACATCGTCGTCTCCTGGGCGCAGACCTGCCCCTCGAAGCCGTTGCAGGTGGGGCTGGTCTTGTTGCGGGTCAGGGTGACGTTGCCGCCGCCGGTGCCCGCCTGCGCGACCGACATGGTGTTGCCGGCCGTGTCGTAGCCGTAGGTGGTCTTCTCGCCGTCGGCGTTGGTGGTGTCCTTGGGGACGTCGCCGCCGGCGATGGTCTGCCAGTTGGAGACGGACTGGCCGCCGGTCGGGGACTTGATGGTCTCCAGGTTGTTGCGCGTGTTGAACCCGTAGTCCATGACGTTGCCGCCGGTACCGCCGGCGCCGGTGCCCATGGCGTCGGTGGAGGTGTCGATGTTGTGGTTCGCATCGAACTTCGTCGACCGGCTGCGGCCCAGCGCGTCGGTGACGTCGCTGACCTCACCATCGGCGTTGTGCTTGTACGAGGTGCTGTGCAGTTCGGGGTCGGTGACCTTCGTTGTCCCCGCCGCCGTCGGGCTCGACACGCTGTAGGTGTAGGTCCAGGTCGGGCCGGTGTGGCCAGAGCCGTTGAAGTCCGTGGCCCGCAGCATCGAGGTGACACGGTTGGCGTCGTCGTAGGTGAAGACCGTGACGCGGCCTTCCGCTGTTGTGATCTTGGTGAGGCGGCGGGAGGCGTCGTAGCCGAAAGTGGTGGTCTTGCCCTCGGCGTCCGTCGTACGGGCAAGGTTGCCGGACGCGTCCTTCGACCCGGACTTCCAGTTGGTGACCGTGTAGGTGCCGTCCGCGTTCTTCTTCAGGTCCTTCGAATAGCCCGAGGGCGTCTTGAACGTGCCGTCACGGTTCTTGGCGAACCGGACGCTGTCGCCGGAGGAGTCGTAGAGGACGACCTCGTCATCGAGGACCTGCAGGTAGCGCTCGTACTGCTGCCACCAGCGCTGGGAAACCTTGCCCCAGGGAGCGTCGAGGGAGTTGTAGGTGCGCGCCAGGGTGAGGTTCTGCCCGACGCCCGCGATCGAGAAGTCCGTCGCCGTCAGCATCAGGTTGCCGGTCGAGTAGTCGATGCGTGCCGACAGCGCGTCAGTGATCGCGAAACTACTGAACCGGTGCCAGGGGACCTTGCCCTGTCCTTCGGGCACATACGTCGTCGTCGCGGCCGCCGCCGAACGCGCCGCCTGCGCGTCACCGCCCTGGGCTCGCTTCTTCTGCGCGGCACGCCACTCCGCGACGTCGGCGGACGGGGTGCGCTCGGCCTTCGAGGCAGCCGGCTCGTTGGCTCCGACCTTCACTTCCGGCATGTTGAACGACGGTGCGTCCTTGCCCCAGGCCGACGCAGGATCGTCGGCTGCTGCCGCGCCCGTCGCGGGCAGCAGCGTCACCGTCATCGCGCCCGATGCGAGTACGGCGAGCGCGGCGAGTCTGGAGCGGTTGCGGGCGCGCGAAAGGCGCGCACCTGTGGTGCGTTGTATCAAGGCTTCCCCCCACAGGAAGACAGACCTTGTTGACCCCAGTGGCCACGAGGAGCACACAACCTGTCACAGAAAACACACAAGTCCCGGCGGGCTTCCCGCGAACGCATATGCCACACGGCGCGGAATCAGCCCCTCCCCTACTGCACCCGAAACGCTGTCAAAACAGTGCGAAGGGCACAGAATGAGTGGACGGCTTGCACGCTTTGCGCATGCAGCCGCCAGAAGGCTGACGTGAAATCGACTGTCCAAGCCGCCTTAGGCGCCGCCGGTTCAACGGAGAGGCGATTTTGCGCCATACGGCGATACCAGGCAATGCCTCATTCGTCTAGGTCTATACCTGTCAGGAGGCATTTTGCCCCGACTTGGGATGATCGCGCGAAAGGCTGTAATGCACAGGTATCACCGGTCTTCCAGCGGGCACAGTGATCAGACCCCACGCGCAGCACTCCCCCACTCCTTTCCAGCCACACCCGCTGCCGCCGCCAAGGCCGGCACCACAGCCAGGAGTCCCCGGTGAACACGCACACCGCCACCACCCTCGCCCGCCACTTCGGACGCCTGCTGTGCTGGCACCTCGCTCTCGCCATGCTCTGCACCGCCGGATACACCCTCAGCGGAATCCACACCCACCGCACCGCCCTCTACCTCACCTGGGCCGCCCTGCCACTCACCGCCATGCTCTGGGCAACAACCCGCGCTCTCGAAAAACACCACCAGAACCGCGACCGCGCAGCCGACACCACACACACCAGCGACTGGACACCCGCCGCCTAACTGAGCGTTTCGCCCTGTGGCGGGTGTTTGGTTCCGGGTCAGGTGCCGCGCCAGTTGGGGGTGGCTTCGCCGGTGAGGCGGCGGGCCATGAGGTCGATCATCGCGAGGTGGATCATGGCCTCGGAGCGGTGCGGGTGGGTTTCGTAGTCGCGGGCGAGGCGGCGGTGGTGCATGAGCCAGCCGATGGTGCGCTCGATGGTCCAGCGCCGCGGGATGATGGTGAATCCCTTGCTGCCGGGCGGGCGTTGGACGGGGTGGACGTCGATGCCGAGGCGGGCGCCGTGGTTGATGGCGGTGGTGCGGTAGCCGGCGTCCACCCACGCCTTGCGCACGCCGGGGTGGGCGGCGGCGATGCGGGACAGCAGTCTCACCCCGGCCGCGGTGTCGGACACGCTGGCGGCGGTGACCACAACGGTCAGCAGCAGGCCGAGGGTGTCGCAGCCCAGGTGGCGCTTGCGGCCGATGATCCGTTTGCCGGCGTCGGTGCCCTGATCGGCGCGACGCACGTTGGCGGAGGTCTTGATGGTCTGGGAGTCCAGCACGCAGGCCGACGGCTCGTTGCTGCGGCCTTCCCGCTCGCGGACCAGGCGCCGCAACAGCCCGCTGAGCTCCTCGAAGACGCCGTCGGTCTGCCTGCGGGCGAAGTAGCCGTAGACGGTGTTCCAGTGCGGGAAGTCGTGGGGCAGGTAGCGCCAGGGGATCCCGGTGCGGTCCACGTACAGGATTGCGTTCAGGATCTGGCGCAGGTCGTGCTCGGGCGGGCGGCCGATGTCCAGGGCATCCCGGCAGCGCCGGGCCCGCCAGGCGGCAAGGACCGGTTCGATCAGTGCCCAGCGTTCGTCCGACAGGTCGCTGGGATACCCGTCGCGCGGCGTCATGTTTCCGATGTACCGCGCGGCAGCGGGCGTGACCAGCCGTCAAAGGTGACGGGACGGCGACACGTTGGGAGGAGACAGGAGATGTCGGAACGAAACGGCCCTCCCCTGCTCCGGTGCAGCCCGCCTGCCGCACCAATCCCCTATGCCTCAAGATGCCGGAGCCAGAAAATACCTATATCCCGCTATCAAACAGAGCGAAACGCTCAGTAAGTGGGTGTTTGATCTGACATTGCGCGTGGATGAGCTGTCTGTCCGTCACTACTCCCGTGACTGCTGAGTTGTGTAGTGCGCTGCTCAGCTGAAGAGACCCGTGAGTCGCCCCAAATGCCTGCCTCATGCATCCCGGCCTGTCTCATCCCACGATGTCCCCGGGCTGACCCACCCGAACGGCCTGGTCGCCGTCCGGCGGCCGCGCTACGCCTACACCATGACACCGCGAGCGCCTTATCCCACCGACCTCTCGGACGAGCGCTGGGAGCTGATCGGCCCGACACTGGAGAACTGGCGGGCCGCGCGCCACCGCCGCGCGCTCGACATCGCCCCGCCCGCCCTGCATGACCTGCGCGAGATTTTCAACGCCCTGCTCTACCTGGACCGCACCGGCGCCCAATGGCGCTATTTGCCGCACGACTTCCCGCCCTGGCAGACGGTCTACGGCTACTTCGCGCTCTGGCAGACCGACGGTGTCATCGACCGCCTGCACGGCCTGCTGCACCGCCTGGCCCGCGAGGCCGACGGCCGCGACGCCCAGCCCAGCGCCGGCGCGATCGACACCCAGAGCGTGAAGACCTCCGCCAACGTGCCCCTGAGCGGCCAGGGCACGGACGTCGGCAAGCGGATCGTCGGCCGCAAGCGTGGCGCCATCACCGACACCACCGGCCTGCTGCTGGCCCTGTTCGTGCTGGCCGCCGATGCCTCGGACAGCGCCATCGGCCTGCACCTGCTCGACACCGCCCACGCCCGCTTCCCCCGGCTGCGCACGCTCTGGGCCGACAGCGCCTTCCGCACCACCTGCATCGAGCACGCCGCCCGGCTCGGCATCGCCGTGGAAGTGGTCCAACGTGCCCCGGGCAGCCGGGGCTTCGCCCCGCTGCCCCGCCGCTGGACCATCGAGCGCACCTTCGGCTGGCTCATGATGTTCCGCCGACTCGCCCGCGACTACGAGACCCTGCCCGCCCGCTCCGCCGCCCTCATCCAACTCCGGATGATCGACCTGATGGCCCGCCGCCTCACCGGCGAGTCCACCCCTAGCTGGCGAGGCACCTAGAACACCACAAAGCTCGCAAGTCGGGACGAAACATCAGAATGAAACACCCACTAAGGGCTGTCCTCTCCCTCACCATCAACCTGGCATCTGCAGGCCGCACCTGCGCAAAAGCCAGTGCTGCGCAGCCGTGTCGTGAGCACGTGATCCAGCTCGCTAGCGCTCTATCGGCTTGCGGGGCAGCGGATGTGTACTGGAGGCCTGTTAGATCGAGGGGGAGGCATGGCGAACACGCCGGATCCGGAAACGCCAGAAGCAGTGCATGAAGAGGAGTCGTGGCTCAGCAGCGAGGAGGTCGCGAAGCTGTGGCCAGTGCGTAAGGACTGGCTGCCGGGTGCGGCCCGTCGTGCAGATGTCCGCGTCCGCAGCTTCGGTGGGGCAAGCCGAGGCACGTGGGGGGTGGAGCCGACCTTCTATCACTTCCACCCAGGCGACGTACGCAGGGCCGCGCCAGCCATCTTCGAGGGACACGTCGACATCCCGTCAAACTGGCGCACCGACACCCCTGACGGTCGGCGAGCAGAGTTCTGGGGCACGTTGAGTGCCCGCGTCGCCGGAACGCTCCTTCTCGGGGTTCTCGTGTGCGGGCTCCTCCTCATCCTGGGAACAGTGATCTTCCTTCTGACAGTGGAATGACCACCAGCGCCGTAGCCGACGGGCAGCCCTTCTCGTGCACGGAGCCAGCCGCGGTACTAGTGAGGAAGACTGCTTGATGAGCACGGTGACAAGCCGCGTGCCTCATCGGTGATGACCACGCTGCGTCGTTCGGTCCCTTTCGCCGAGTTCACTCACCAACCCGTCCGACTGGCTCGGAACCTTGTGGCACGTGCTGCCGAGGCCGGGGAGTGACCTCACGGTCCGGGCAGGACAGTTCTGCCCGGGCCGCTGACGCGGTGCAGGCGCTGGTGTAGAAGGACGGAGAGTCCGCGTCGGTCGGGCGGAAGCCGGCCGTGTCCCAGCAGTGAGCCGAATTCAGGTAGCACGGCTGGGCGGCCAACAGCAGCCACCGCGTTGCCGGGCCCGTGCGGTCAGAGGTTCAGCGAGCGGTCCTCGGTGCTCGTCAGAGGGCGGGTTCGTAAGCGACGGCGGCGTACCCGCACCCATCCGCCACCTGGTTCAGCGCGGTGATCTCGGCCGGGTCGGCGGTCAGCTTCCAGCGCAGCACCTGCAGTCCCTCCTCGCCGGCTACCGCGTGGCGCTCGCCGTGCATTCCGTCCCCGAGCCCTTCGCCTTCTGGCCCGAAGAAGACTTCGTCAACTGGCTCCATCAGCACTACGGGACATCCGGCTCCCTGACGTTGGCCGCCGAGATCGAGCGTCACACACCAGCCGACACCACACCGGTCGACGCGTTCTTCCGACTACTGGATCCTTTCCAGCGCGACATCGCCCGGGAGCCGGCCCCGCAGGACACGAGGGATCGGCTTCCCGGTATTGAGTACATGAGCAACACCTTCGTGACCCTCTTCTGGCGACGCAGCCTTCTCACCAGGTTTGTTCAGCGACTGGAGAACCGTGGCTTCCGTGTCGTCCACCTGGAAGCGCATGCGTGGGCGACGGAACGGGACATGCACCAAGCTTTCGCCGCAGCCCTGCAGTTCCCCGACTACTACGGCCACAACCTGGACGCCCTCAACAACTGCCTCGGAGACGTGGCCTGCTTCGGCCCCTACGACGAGACCGACGAGGGCACCGGACTCGTACTGTCCCTCACCGACTACGACCGCTTCGCCGCCACGTCCCCCGGCGCGGCCCAGATCGTGCTGGACATCATCGCCGCCCAGGCGCGCAGGGCGGCCGTAGCGCAGCGCCGCTTCTTCGCCCGCGTCCACAGCAACGACCCCGACATCCGGTTCGAGCCGGTGGGTGCCATGCCCGTCATGTGGAACAGCGACGAAGGAGCCGACTCCAGCCGCCGCTGAGAACACAGCCTGGACTGCATTTAGCACAGCGACTCGTGGCAGCGTCACTTGTCACGCTGTCGTGGATCTCCAGGCATCGGTGACGCACCCCTCTTCCCAGTGCCACCATTCCTTCGCCGCACCATGCTCCAAGAGCCTGCGTATCTGCTGAAGGTCGGCATCGGGCGGAACATCCAGAGCGACCATGCGAAACTGCTCGATGCCCTCACCGGTCGTACCGAGGCGGTGAAAGACGTCCAGCACGCTCTGCCGGGTAGCGGCAGAGCCACCGTCTCTGAGAACGATCAGCCGGATCGTGCAGTTCTGCGAGCCCGCACCGTCTCTCCGGCCCAGCGGGCGCCGTCCTCGTCGATCTCCACGCGGATGATGTCGTCGCTGGCGACTCCGCGTACGAACCACGGAGTGTTGTCCAACCGGACTGTCCCGTCACCGAGATCGACCGCCCACAGGCTTTCCACGCTCGCCGGCGGCCAGCCGTCCTCGCCCACGTCCATCCGGAAGTGGATCTTCACATGATCATCAGTCACGCTCGTCACGGCATCATCATCCTCATGGTCAGACCCTCGAACTAGGCTCCGCTCGTGACCCCTGAACTGCTTGCCTCTCTTGCTGTACCGCTCCAGGCGGGACGGATGATCACATCCGCTGAAGGAGGCGGCGACGTGCGGCCACTGTGGCTGAGCACCTCCCCGGCCTCCGCCGATCTGTGGGCCCGGTTACTCGCCGAGCACAGCAGCTCCGGCCTGTGGCCGCTTCTTCTCGACGCCCATGACCCGCGCGACGCCGAATTCCGGCCCTGGGCATCCGGCGAGCTGTTCCCCGAGCGTATGACCTCACCCCGCGCGCACAACCCGGCCGACCTCCTGGCGCAGTGGTGGTGCGCGTACACGGAGATCGACGAGGGCGACGACCTGCTGACGCCGGACGAACGGTTCGCCGTCACCGTACCGTTCACCCGGACCTGGTCGAACCCACTGCTCAGCCACGAACCCGCGACGGGCGGCGACGAGATGGCCGTCGAGTACGCACACGTCTTCGCCGACCAACACCCCCAAGCGCGCCTCGGGCTCGTCGCCGCCGCCTGCGGCGCGGACGCGCTCACCGCCGTCGGCTGGGACGGACCCGCCAACTACGACAACGACACGGCCAAGTTCTCCGCCATCGTCCGCGACTGGGAACGCCGCTTCGGCGCACGCGTCGTAGCCGTCGGCATCGACACCCTCCACCTCAGCATCGCGGCACCCCCGACGAATACCCAGGACGCCCTCCTCGTCGCCGCCGAACACTTCGCGTTCTGCCCGGACAACATCTGGCAGGGCTTCCACCCCTGCACCCTGGCCGCCTACGCGGAACGCATCGTCGGCATGAACAGCTGGAACTTCTGGTGGGACTGACCCCGACACCAAAACCACGGGAAACGATCACCTGAGTTCCGGGAAGAGATCTTCAACGGCCTTCGGCCGTGCAGGTCCCCCACTCGTGAACCCCCGCACGTACGCCGCCGGCGCGACGAGGAACAAGACACCCACCGCACGGCGTGCGATACGCCAGGCGTCTCCAGCTGACCGCCAGACAGCCGCTGGCCGACCCGCACCTCTACCGAACACGCCCCGCACGACCTACCGTTCGAAGAACGCCCTCTGCCAAGAGGGAGACCCCATGCAGTGCCCCAATTGTGGCGGCAGCGCACAGCAGGGCCCGGGCGGTTCCTGGTCCTGCCCCCAGTGCGGTCCGATCAGCGGTGTCGAACCTCCGGTCTGCACCAGCACCGAGACGACCCCCGTCGCGCTGCCGGGTACGCGGGTAGGGTGCCGGGCATGAGCGACCCCCACGACGCTGTCACGCAGGCCGAGGCCGCAGCCTCGTTCCTCGCCACGCAGCAGATCACTGAACGGGCCTGCGAGAAGTGCGGCACGATGATTGCCGGGGTGAACGGGCGCTATGCGTGTGGCGGCTGCGGCTGGTCGAACCACTGGTCGGAAGGACTGACACAGCTTCCGACGAGCGGCGACGACTCCACACGCTGAAGCCAGGCCTCGCGGCGGGGTGAGCTCGCCCTCGGGGTGGTTGTCGGGGCATGCGTGATCGCAGAGCGTGGGCACACGGAATCAACTTTTTAGGGTGGGGGCCGGGATCCCTGCCCCCACCCCGAAAAGAAGCGCGCTGCTGTATGCCTGCTGCTGCGCCCGTCCGACTGCTGCTCCCTGTTTCGGGGTGCTGCGTCTGGGGGCGCCGGCCGCCCAGCCCGGAGCGGGCCCCACGGGCGACCGGCAGGTCGACGGTAGCCCGCTCGCCAGCTGGAGCTCCTGTCCTCAGTCACCAGAACCTTGACCGACTGCCACTGAAGTTTGAGTGGTCGTCTCTGCCCCACCCGTCGGCGTACGGCGCAGCAGGTCCCGAGGAGGGGCGCGGCGTGAGTACGGTTACTCAGGCTCCAACGCGTCCCGGACTGCAGACTCCCCGCATGAGATGGACGCAGACGGAGCTGCTCGTGGACTCAAGCGCGGCCATTTTCACAACTGCTGCTGTCGCGAGTCTGTGGACGCTCACCGTGGTGCTTTTGTGGCGGGCGTTCTTGCGGGGACTTGGCGAAGCTCTTCAGGTGCAGCGGGTGCCGTCCGGAAAGCCAGGTGAGATCGCTCTTCTCTGTGTACTGACGTTGACGTCGCTGGCCGGACCGATGCTGCTGATATGGCTGGCCTGGACGCACCAGTTGTGGCTCACCGCGGCCGCGCAACTGGCCCTACCGCCGTGCACCCTCGGTTGGCTCCGCCTTGCTCGAAGGCATTGACAGACCAGGCGGAGACGATCGCTCAAACTTCAGTAGCAATCGGTCAAGGTTCCATGACAGAGGACAGCACCGCCCGCTGCCGTGTCGAGGCCACGTGATATCGACATTGTGAGCGGATTTCTGTCTGCCGAACTGCCGGTCGAACAGCGGCTGGCCATGCACCAGGCCGTGCTCGCGTGGCTGGAGTGACAGGCCGGGCGCGAGCGGGACGCGATCCGCCGTCTGCGGAGCGAGGCCGCCACCGAGCGGCACCGCCTTAGGTGGCGCACCGCTGGTTGGGTTTCACGGTCGAGGCGGACCGGTCCGGTCAGGGGTGGACGCTGCACCGTGGTGACTGCGAGTTCGCGCGGTCGGCCGAGGTGGTCGACGCTCAGGAGGGTCGCGCGGCGCTGGCCGGCCCGGCCGGTGCGGCTGCCCGGCCCTGTCAGGTCTGCAATCCGCTGCCTGCTCTGCACAACGTGCCGCCGCCCACGGACCCCTACGCCAGCGCCTGAGCCCTTCCCCCCGGGCCAGGACGGGCGGGACGCTGGGACGGTGCCGAAGAGCCCGTGCGGCGGTGCGCGCAGTGTCGCGCGCCGCTCCCCAGGGGATCCGGTCCCAACCGGCGATACTGCGACTTGACCTGTCGCAGCCGCAATTGGCGGCGGGTACAGCGCCACAACAAGCTGTACCAGCGGGCCGTCTACCGGGGCATAGAGATCATCCAAGGCGAGATCCTGTGGACTTGGCTCTGTCCGCGAGAACGAGCAGTACTTGTTCATGGGTTTGGGCGGCACCCGGCGCCGCAGAGCGAGTCGAACGGTTCACGGGTTTCGACAGCATCAGCGTCAGTAGGGCTCCGTCTCGGACACTGTCACGAGGGGGCCGGCAGCTCGTGCGACGTCTGTTCGCTCCTTGCGTGAAGTCCGGTGCAGAGGAGGTTGAATGCCCGGAGGGCTGCCGAGGCGATGGAGTCGCGGGCGTGCGCAGGTGGCTCGCCCGACATGATGCGTCGTCGGAGCTCGCGCAGGGCCGCGCGGTGTGTTCCGGCGATGGTGCCAGCGAGGAGGGCTGAGAGCGGGGGGCCAGCACTGTCGGGTGCTTCTGCGGTGTTCGGCGGATGTTCGGTCAGGGCGGTCGCCAGAGCGGCCTCGATGCGTTCGCCGATCTCTCGTTCGCGGGCGCGTAGTGCCGGGCTGTCCTGAATTACCTGCCAGAACGCGGATGCGCCGGGCTGGAGTCCGAGCATCGGGTGTTCCTGCTGTAGGGCGGTAAGGAGGTCGTCGCGGACGGCCACGACCGGGCAGGTGCCCCGTGTTCGGTCGCGCACCAGGGCGGCGAGGTGGTCCTCGGCTTCGGCCTGACGGTCAAAGAACAGGTCTTCCTTGGTGGGGAAGTAGTTGAACACCGTGTTGGTGGACACACCCGCATGCCGTGCCACCTCCGCGACTGTGACCTGGTCGAAGCCGTGCTCCAGGAAACGTCCCAGGGCTGCGTCGGCGATCGCCGTACGGGTCCGCTTCTTCTTGATCTCTCGAAGGCCCATGCGCCGCATGATAGCGTCACACCAAATTTGGTGTGACACCAAAGTTTGGGGCGAGCATGACTATGACCTTCGGCATCTATCCCGGTGGCATGCTGGGCGACGACCAAGGCATCATCCATCCGGTCCGTCCGGACGCGCCGGAGCGCGTCGTCGAGGCTCTCGATGAACTGCAGGGCGACGCCGCCACGCTGGCGGTGCGCGCGTACCGCTCGTTCGCCGCCGTCGCGACACCGCAGACGGTGCCCACGCCCGCCGACCCGCACGCCTATCTCCAGCGCGGTCGCACGCTGGACCTCGTACTGCAGTTCCGCGAGCCGTCCGGCGAGCTGGACGGGTGGCCGGAGTTTGTTCGCGAGGCCATCCGGACCGGCGGACCTCAGCTGGCATCGGTCCAGATTTGCGAGGAACCCAACCTCGACCTCCCCTCCGTCGACGGCAGCACTCCCAACGTCCTGAACGCGCTGGTCCAGGGCGTCATCGCCGCCAAAGAGGAGATCCAGGCCCTCGGTCACCGCGTGGCGGTCGGCTTCAATGCCGTGCCGTCCTTCGACCCGGCCGACAGCTTCTGGTCCGGCCTTGGTGCCTTGGCCGACGCGCGCTTCCGGCAGAGTTTGGACTACGTCGGCCTGGACTTCTTCCCGGACGTGTTCCGGCCCGTTGCCGCAGACCAGCTGGCAGACGCGGTCACTGCGGTCCTCACCACGTTCCGCTACACCAGCCTGGCGCAGGCGGGCATACCGGACACCGTCCCGATCCGCGTGTGCGAGAACGGCTGGCCCACCGGCCCCGGCCGCTCCGAGCAGCGACAGACCGCCGTACTCGACACCGTCATCCGGACCATCGCGGCCCTCGCCGCCGACCTGAACATCGACGGCTACTCGCTCTTCGCCCTACGAGACGCCGACAGTAACGCCGAAGGGCTCTTCCATCACTTCGGCCTCCTGAACGACGACTACACCCGCAAGCCAGCCTTCGCGACCTATCGGCAACTCATCAACGAACTGAGCAACCCACCGGCTGTGTCGGCCCGGTGACAGCGCGGCCAGCGGTAGAAACCGCAGTGCTGCCGTTTCTCATGAACATCGAACACCGCCTGGCGCAGGCGCCTCCCGAATCCGTGAACAGGCGCTGGCGGAACTCGTGAACAAAGCCAGTGGACTCAAGGGCGGTGCCCTGCGTGCAGGCGCCGTGGCTCGATCCGCAGGCGCAGCGACGCAGTGTGCTGCTCGCCTGCGTGTCGTACGGCCTGGCGGATGCGCAAGCCGTCCCGGGCCACCCGTGACGGCTGACCATCACGGGATGGCGCATCCGAGCGGGCGTTGCAGTGCGCGTCACCGCGTGACAGCTAGCCATCACGCGCGAATGCCTCTCAGAGCCGTTCAACAGATCCGACGCCCAGGGGACGGAGACGGCGACGTCGTGCGCGGCGGTGAAGCCCTCCGCAATCAGGACCTGCGGGGTGGCCTCGCACATCCGGACGTGCTGCCAGACGAGGACTCGACGGCCCCTCCAACAACGCCGGACTGCGCCACAATTGGCGAGTCCCCCATACAGGTCACCAACCCGCCCAGGCCCGGCCCGGCCCGAAGGATCCACATGATCGAGTGCGTCCGCGCGGTCCTACTCACCCCCGCCGACCGGCTGCTGCTGATCCGCCGCACCTGGCCCGGCGGCATCCCCTACTGGACCCTGCCTGGCGGTCACGTCGAGCCCGACGACCTGGACCTGCACGCAGCACTGACCCGCGAGGTCTGCGAAGAGACTGGTGGCACCCCGGACGTCCTCGGCCAACTGTTGACCTTCGACGATACCCACCAACGCGACCACGTCTACCTTGCCCGGATCACCAGCTGGTCCGAATGCAGCCGAACCGGACCGGAGATCGACAACCCTGACCACGGCACCTACCAGCTCGAAGAAATCTCCCACACCTCCGCAGCCCTGGATACCCTCCCGTTGATCCCCGAGGCTGTCGCATCATTCCTGCAACGGACGGCAGCAACTGGAGAAGACCTCACCATCCTTGCCCACCCCAAGGCCCCGTGAGACCCCCGTGATGCCCGTCCACCTGCCACTGGGGCCAACTGACACCGAAAGCCGGGGCGATCCGAGACCGGAACAGCTCTCACAGAAAGCTGCCCCTTAGGCCAACTCAGGCCGGAAAGGTGGGGCCAGTTCAGATCGTTTACGCCAATCGCCCCAACACGTGGACACGGACCGTCCGTTAGTGCTTCTGAGTGCACATCAAGGAGGTCCGGATGCTCGAAGGGGTACTGATCGCTGAAAGCCTGAGGGTTGGAGCGCAGATGGCTGGGATCCGTCTGCAGGTCACCAATCTCACGCGAGTCGAGGTGACGGATGCGGCGGATGACCAGCCGCGACTGTGGACATTGCTGGACTTCACCGCCGAAGAGTCTGCGGCTCAGCATCTCGCGGATCATCTGGCTTCATCCCTACTTCGACCGACACGTTCGTGATCTTCGCCAGCAAGATCTTCCGCTACCCCGCGGCCAAGCCGGGGGCCGTCAGGAGGCCCAGAACTATGGGCGATCCGTCGGCATCCCGGAACAGCAACTCGATTGGCGGGACTGACCGAGGGCTCCGCGAGAGCGGAGCCCTCTCCTCGACCCTGGGGACTTAGACGTTGTCCTATGTGGTGAGGAGGAAGAGAACCGCAGCATGGGTCAGGGGACGTGGAGTTGGATCGTTCCGGACGGGCTGCGGGAGACTGCGAAGCCGCTGATTCCACCGTCGAGAGTGCGGCCGCAGGATGGCGGGACTTCGGACACACCTGATGAGACGCTGTTCGCCGCGATCATCTATGTGCTGGTCAGCGGATGCGCCTGGCGACAACTGCCGCCCTGCTTCGGGATCTCGAAGTCGACCGCCCACCGCCGGTTCCTGATCTGGTCCAGGGCCGGTGTCTGGGCCCGCCTGCACGAGGCCGTGCTCCACCAACTCGACGACGCCGGCCTCATCGACGTCACCCGTGTCGTGCTCGATACCGCCCATGTCCGCGCCAAAAAAAAGGGGGCGGACACACAGGTCCGAGCCCCGTGGACCGGCGCAAGCCGGGTACCAAGATGCACATTCTGTCGGACGCGAACGGACTGCCCCTGGCCGTCGGGATCTCCGCGGTGAACGTCCACGACAGCGAAGGCTTGAAGCCGATGATTGCGGGTCTCCAAACGCAACACGACCCTCACCGCGGCCGCCGTTGCAAACCCCAACGCCTCCACGCCGACAAGGCCTACGACGTTCCCCACCTGCGGCGATGGCTCTGGGGCAAACACATCGGCGTCCGCATCGCGCGCAAGGGCATCGAATCCAGCGAACGATTGGGACGTCGCAGGTGGGTGATCGAACGGACCCTGTCCTGGCTGACCGGCTACCGCAGACTCAGCCCCTGCTACGAACGCCAACCCGCCAACTACCTGGCCTTCCTCGGACTCGCAGCCGCCCTGTGCGGCGACAAGCGACTGCTCCACCTCACCACATAGGACAACATCTTAGACGCGACCGCAGGATCCCAGGGCTACCGTCGAAATCCCTACGGCAGCCCTGATTACCGGGAACCCGCCACAGGCCACGACTTGTAGAAGGACTCCTCCAGGTAGGCGGCCTCGTGAGGCTGGTAGGGCTCCTCCAAGTAGGCGGCCTCTTCTTCATCGAGGACGACGTCCACCGCGGCGACCGCGTCGTCCAGCTGGGCCGCCTTGGTGACCCCGACGATGGGCGAGGTCACCGCCGGGTTGCGCATGACCCAGGCCAGGGCGACCTGGGCCGCGGACAGACCCCGTTTGCGGGCGATCTCGTGGACGCGCTCGGCCACCGCCTGGTCCCCGTCGCGGTAGAGGATCTTGGCGCCCTCGTCGGTCTCGGCACGCGCCGAGGCGGTGTCCCGGCCCCGCGTCAGCCTGCCCCGCGCCAGCGGGCTCCACGGGACCACGCCGACGCCCTGGTCGGCACAGAGCGGGAGCATCTCCCGCTCTGCTTCGCGGTGAATGAGGTTGTAGTGGTCCTGCATCGACACGAACCGGGTCCAGCCGTTCAGGTCAGCCAGGTACAGGGCCTTGGCGAACTGCCAGGCGTACATCGAAGAGGCTCCGATGTAGCGGACCTTCCCCGACTTGACCGCGTCGTGCAGCGCCTCGAGGGTCTCCTCGATCGGGGTGCCGTAGTCCCAGCGGTGGATCTGGTACAGGTCGATGTAGTCGGTTCCAAGTCGCTTCAGGGAGGCGTCGAGCTCGGCGAAGATCGCCTTGCGGGACAGCCCGGAGCCGTTCGGGCCGGGGCGCATCCGCATCCAGACTTTGGTGGCGAGGACGACCTCCTCGCGCCGGGTGAAGTCCTTGACCGCCTGGCCGACGATCTCCTCGCTGCTTCCGGCGCTGTATCCATTGGCTGTGTCGAGGAAGTTGACGCCGGCCGCGAGGGCCTGCTTGATGATGTCCCGGCTGGCATCCGCGCCCAGCGACCAGGGATCGCCGCCCCGGTCCGGCTCACCGAAGCTCATGCAGCCGAGGGCGATTGCGGAGACTTCCAGCCCGGTCGTTCCGAGTTTGGTGTATCGCATGCCTCCGAACCTAGGAGTTGGAGTGCGCTCTAACGCAAGTACCGCTGGGTCCGGAATTCGGAGGCGTGCGGCATGCGCGCCGTGTCAGGTTTCGACCGTTCCGCCCAGACGTATAAGAGAATCCAGCAGCAGCGAGTAACAAACTGTCAATTCTCAGCCGAGCGCGTGTTGTACTGCTCAGCCCCCGACAGCAGACCGCCCTTGCGGGTCCGTCGCCACGACCGATCATCGCTCGATCACTGAGAACTCCTCATAAAATGATCAACGGCGCTGAGGTGTGCGCTCGTTGTCGGATGCCGCATGCAGGCCTCGTTGGTTGCCGCCCGGCCTGCTCAGTGGTGCTCGAACATCACTCGACCCTGATCTCTGGATGGGCTGTTGTTACGGACACGCGGGCGACCTCCGCACGATCATGCGTCCCGGCCGAGGTGCGCCGGTCAAGACGAAGGGCGCCTCGACGTTCGGTGAACACTCAGGTGAACGACCTCGTTCGAGGAGCAGTTCGGCTCATCGGTAGCCTGCATCACCATGATGCGCGCGTGGGTCTTGCCGATGCTGTTTGTGCTCTGCGGCCTGGCAGTTGCGACTGGACTGATCTTCGGCGGGAGCCCGGGCGCAGCCGCAGCACTCCTGCTTGCGTTCCTGGCGTTCGCCGGCGTGAACTCGCCTCTGATCTTCCCGAGGTCGATCGGCGCGCTGGAGGCGCAACGCCGCAGCGCGGTCGACGGCCGGCCAGTCGTCTTCTGGCGGCCGGGCTGCCAGTACTGCATACGACTGCGCATCCGGCTGGGTCGCAGCGCCCGCCAACTGCACTGGGTCAACATCTGGCGCGACCCGGCAGCAGCCGCAGCGGTGAGAGCAGCCAACGACGGCAACGAGACCGTGCCGACCGTCGTCCTGGCGGGGCGGCCACACACCAACCCCGATCCTGCATGGGTGCGCGAACGGCTCCCTCCTTCAGCGTGATCAGAAACCACGACTACCGGAGGGGTGCCCGCAGACTCCAAGGCACCGGAGGCAGGAGACAGGCCCAGCTCGTTGTTCAGGATGACGCAGGAGATCTGCAACGCCGAGGGTCACGCGCCCCTTCGAGAACGCCGCACTGTTCGAACGGCAGGGGCAGGCCGAGACGGCCATGGACGCGTCTGCCGAGGACGGCGCGGGCTGTTCTCTTCACACGCACGCCGTTCGCCTGCAGTTGCGCCGTGCTGTCGACTGCTCTTCCTATCAGCCGACGGGCCTTTGCAACCAGGCGGCAGCAGGCGGCGTTCAGGATCCTTTCAGGTTCGCAGCCAGTTGAGGAAACACCCGATCCAGGAGCCGAAAAGCCCTGGTAAAGAGGGCCTGGGTGCGGGGCGTCCGCCGTGTCATCGTGCGGGCCATGAACGCAGAGCACGTCCTCGACCACCGCGACGACCACCCCCTCGCCCCAGATCTTGTCCGCCGCACGGCGAACAAGGTTCCCGAGGTGACGGTCTACTTCTGGATCATCAAGGTACTGACCACAGGCATGGGCGAGACCGCGTCCGATTTCCTGGCCAAGGCCCTCAACCCGGCCCTGGCCGTCGGGATCGGGGGGCTCGGATTCGTCGTGTCCCTGGTTCTTCAGTTCTCGCTGCGCCGGTATGTGGCGTGGATCTACTGGACCGGGATCGTCATGGTCAGCGTGTTCGGCACCATGGCCGCCGATGTGCTGCACGTCGCCCTCGGTGTCCCGTACGCCATATCCACACCGTTCTTCGCACTCGTGCTGGCCGTCGTGTTCGGCTGGTGGTACGCGAGTGAGCGGACGCTGTCCATTCACCGCATCGACTCGCGGCGTCGGGAGTTGTTCTACTGGGCCGCCGTGTTGTCCACCTTCGCGCTGGGCACCGCGGCCGGCGACCTGACCGCCTCCGCCGGCCTTCGCTATCTCGGCTCGGCCGTGCTGTTCGCCGTCGCCATCTGCATCCCAGCCGTCCTGCACCGATCCGGCCTGCTGGGTGCGGTGGCCGCGTTCTGGGGCGCGTACGTCATCACACGGCCACTGGGCGCTTCCCTGGCGGACTGGATGGCCCTGCCGCACAACCGCGCAGGCCTCGCGATGGGTCTCGGGCCGGTCACTCTCTCCTGGGCAGTCGCCATCATCGGGCTGGTCGCCTATATGGCCATCTCGAAGAGGGACGCCCCGACCGCCTGACAACTCCGGCCGGAGAGGTCGTCAATGCCCGCAGCGGCATCACTGACGACCTCGGGCACTCTTGACACCCCGCCATCGCTCACAGCCACGTAGGCCATTGACATGCGGCATTCGATTCCCGGGCTCTTCTGCGCGGTCAGGCCCCAAGAGCACGTAGATCCTTGGGCTGGAAGGCTCCACGCTCCGCCAGTCCCTCGGAGACGCGGCAGAGGAACTCCACCCGTTCAAGGACGACCTTCGTCTCCGCCTCCCGCTCGTCCAGCCAGACAAGCTGATCACGGTTGTCGGCCGTGAGGAGGGCCCTCCAGCTCAGCGTCCAGGTACGAAAGTTCGGGGACGGCCCGCACCGTGCTGCCCGTCACTGCGGCGGCCAGCACGGCATGCGCCGAGCGCGGGCTCACCGGGGGATCGGTGTGGCGCCGGTCGCGGCGAGGGACAGGTCCCACAGTCGGGCCGCCTCGTCCGGGTCGACGGCGTAGGCGCGGACGCCGCCGTCATCCATGGCGGTGCCAGGTGCGGTGACCCGGGCGACGTCGCAGTCCTCAAGGTAGAGGCCGCCGCGTCCTTCGAGGGCCCGGGACGTGGCGGCCCACAGACCGGTGGCGGCTCCTTGGGAGGGAGTCTTGAAACCGTCGCCGATGACATTGCCGCGCTCGTCCACCCAGCCCCGGTCCATCTGTGCCTGGAGCGTCATCTCGCGCTGGAGCCCTGTGATGATCTTGCCGGGATGCAGAGCGAACGCCCGTACGCCATCGCCCTTTCCCACGGCGTCGAGGTGAACGGCGAACAGGGCGTTGGCGGTCTTGGCCTGGCCGTAGGCCAGCCACTTGTCGTAGCCGGTACGGAAGTGCGGGTCGTGCCAGCGGATGCCGGTCAGGGTGTGCCCGGCCGAGCTGTTGACGACGACACGCGCACCGTCGGAGGCGGCGGTCAGGAGCGGATAGAGGAGGAGTGCCGGTCCGTCATCGGGTTCACGGTCGTTCCCTGCCGCGTGGCCGCCCTGTCGCGATGGTCACCGGCTCCGCTCCGGGAACCACGGTGTTCGTCAGGGTGCCGATGCCCTCGACCGTGAGGGTGACCGTGTCCCCGGCCTTCAGGGGCGGCGGGGTCCGCTCACCGCGCAGTCCCCAGAGTTCGGCCAGGCATCCGCCGTTGCCGCAGGTGCCCGAGCCGAGGACGTCGCCGGGGACGACGCGGGTGCCGCGCGAGGCGTAGGCGATCATCTCCTCGAAGGTCCAGCTCATGTTGGACAGCAGGTCCTCGCCGACGATCTCACCGTTGACCCGGGCGGTGAGGGCGAGGCGCAGGAAGCCTTCGTGGTCGCGGTACCGCTCCAGTTCGTCGGCCGTGACGAGGTACGGGCCGAGCGTGCCGGCCGTGTCCTTGCCCTTGCAGGGGCCGAGGCCCACCCGCATCTCGGCGGACTGCAGATCGCGGGCGGACCAGTCGTTGAAGACCGTGTAGCCGATGATGTGGTCGCGGGCCCGTTCCGGGGTGAGGTCGTGGCCCTCGCGGCCGATGACGGCGGCGACTTCGAGTTCGTAGTCCAGAACGGTCGATCCGGGCGGCATCGGGATGCCGGCGCCCGGTCCGAACACCGCGTGCGGGTTGGTGAAGTAGAACGTCGGCGCGGCGTACCACTGCTCGGGCACTCCGGCAGCGCCGTCGACTGATCGGCGTACGCCTTCGACGTGCTCCTCGAAGGTGACGAAGTCCCTGATCGACGCGGGCTCCAGGGGCGCCAGGAGCCGCACCTCGGAAACGTGCGGGCCCGGCGGCGCATCGCGTGCGGCAGCGCCCGTGTCCAGCAATGACGGCAGGCCGGTGCCCTCGGCCAGGAGGCCGTTCAGGGTGCGGACTCCGGGCACGGGATGCAGGGTGCCGTCGTCCCCGACGACGGCCACGTGCCGGCGTTCACGGTGGAGGTAGGCGGCGAAGCGCATGAGGAGTTCTCCTGGCGGCGAGGGCAACAGGGGCGGGGCGTGGACGGGGTGGTCGGGGCGGAGTCGGTCAGACCGGCGGGGCGATGAAGACGCCGCGGTCGGGGTCGTTGAAGGACTCCTTGGCGACGAGTTCGTTCATCGGGTTCGCCGTGCCCCACTGGTCGGTGACCTCGGGCTGCGAGAAGTCGTAGACGTGCGGGTGCCAGGTGTCCTCGTCGAGCAGTTCCAGTTCCGTCGTGTACTCGACGGTGTTGCCGTGCGGGTCGAGGAAGTACGTGAAGGTGTTGTCACCGGCCATGTGCCGGCCCGGCCCCCAGATCTTCTGGTGTCCGGCCCGCATCACACGTCCGGAGCCACGCATGTACTCGTCCAGGCCGCGCATCTCGAACGAGACATGGTGCAGGGACGTGTGCGGGCCCTGCGCGATCGCCATCGAGTGATGCTGGTTCGAGATCCGCATGAAGTGCATGACCTCCCCCATGTGGGGCGAGGACAGTGTGTCGGAGAGCGCGAAGCCGAGGTGCCGTTCGTACCACGCGCGCGTGCGGTTCAGGTCCGGGGAGTTGAGGACCACGTGGGAGAGTTTGACGGGGATGGCCTCCTTCTCCTCGACCTTGCGGTGCCGGCGCACCTCGACGTCGGCGGACACCTCGATCGTGCGGCCGTCGACGTCGAAGAAGCGGAACCCGTATCCGCCTCCGGGCGTGTCGATCGTCCCGGGCTGAGATATCAACTGCACACCACCGGAGTGGAGTTGTTCGGCGAGCGTGTCCACGTCGGCGGCCGAGGCCGCCCCGTACGAGACGAGGTCGAGGCGCTTCTCCGCCGCCCTGCGCAACCGGATCACGTAGCGCTCAGGGCTTCCCTCCGCCGCGAGGAACGCGATGCCGGAGTCCTCCTCGACCTTGGTCAGGCCCCAGATTCCGGCGTAGAAGTCGAGCTGTTTGTCGTAGTCGGGCACGGCCAGGTCGACGTGGCGCAGGTGGGTGAGCAGGCGTCCGCTCATGGTGGATCAGTCCTTCCTCAGGAGGGTGGCGGCGTTGCCACCGCCTATGGCGTGGAGGGCGGCGTCGGGCAGTCCTGCCTCGCGCAGGGCGCCGAGGGGGTCCTCGCTGCCCATGTCGAAGGGGAAGTCGGAGCCGAGAAGAACACGGTCCGCGCCTGCGACCCGCACCAACTCCCGCAGGACGTAGGGGTCATGGACGAGCGAGTCGAAGTAGAGCCGCTTCAGATAGCTGCTCGGTTCCTGGCGGCAGCCTCGCGCGTCGGGGCGTACCCGCCAGGCGTGGTCGGCGCGGCCGATGTGCGTGGGCAGGTAGCCGCCGCCGTGCGCGGCGATGACCTTCAGGGCGGGGTACCGGTCGAGGACGCCGGAGAAGATGAGGTGGGAGAGCGCGACGGCGTTCTCGGTCGGCTGCCCCACCGAGTTGGACAGGTACCACTGGTCAAGACGTTCGTCGAGCGTGCAGCCGAAGGGATGTACGAGGATCAGCGCGCCGGTTTTCTCGGCGCGCGCCCAGAAGCCCTCCAGTCGCGGGTCGGACAGTTCGATGTCGCGGTCTCCGGCGGGGTCCGGTGCGTGCGAGGAGATCTCGACACCGAGCAGGCCCTGCGCCAGCGCATGATCGAGAAGTCCTGCCGCAGCCCCGGGATGCTGCAGGGGCACCAGCCCCAGGCCGAGGAGGCGGTCCGGGGCCTCGGCGCAGTGGGCTGCGGTCCCCCGGTTCGCCAACTGGCAGATGTGTCGGGCCAGTTCGGGCTCCGCCCAGTAGTGGTAGTGCGACGGGGACGGGCTCACGAGCTGGACATCGACACCCTGGGTGTCCATCGCGGCCAGCCGGACGGCGGGGTCCGTCAGACGGGGGATGCGCGCACCCACCATCGGCCCGTTCACGCCCATCGCGGCGGCACCGTTGCGGCGGGCATCGAGATCGCGTGCCCCGGCCAGGCCGGGCCGGTCGGCGACGGCCTCCTCGATCTCCGGCAGGAGGACGTGGGCGTGGACGTCGACCATGGGAGTACCGGCGGTCACGGGCGTTCCTTCAGGGCGGTCATGGTGCGTTCCATCAGGCCGGGCACGTCCGCGTCCCGCACGCCGTCGAGCAGCCACTGCCCGAGCTGGACGGACGCCTCGACGACGGTGCGGACACGCGGCAGGCGGCGCGCGCGGAACTCGGTGAGCAAGTCGTCGAGGGAGCCGTCCCCGTCGGCGCGGGTGGTGAGCAGTTCGGCCAGGACGGAGGCGTCCTCCAGGGACATCGCCGTGCCCTGGGCGAGCGTGGGCGGACAGCAATGCGCGGCATCCCCGATGAGGACCACCCGGCCGCGGTGCCACGGTCCCTCCACCAAGTGCCGGTCGAACCACGTGTAGTTGATCTTCGACGAGTCGGTGATGTTCCGGGTGATGTCCGGCCACTGGCCGCCGTAGCCGGCGGTGAGGCGGCGCATCTCGTCGGCGTAGGAGTCGGGCGGGATCGACGCTCGGTCGCGGTTGTCCTCGACGACGTACGCGTAGATGGTGTTCTCGCCCGTCGGGCAGTAGCCGGCGATGTAGGCCGGGCCGCCGTACGCGAGGTCGGTGCGGGTGACGCCGGCCGGGCGCGGGACGGCGACGCGCCAGATCGCCATGCCGGTCGGCTCGGGTCTGTCGGCGATGCCGATGGCCGTCCGGGTCGCCGATCGGAGTCCGTCGGCGCCGATGACCAGGTCGTAGCGGCCTTCGGTGCCGTCGTGGAACCGGACGGTCACGCTGTCGGCGTCCTGGGTGAAGGAGTGCGCGGTCGTGCCGAGGCGCACCGTGGCACCCGACGCACGTACGGCGTCGATGAGGATCCGCTGGAGCCGGGGGCGCTGCATGCCGACGGTGGCAGGCAGGTCCTCTCCCCCGGTCCTGATGTCGTCGGACGCGAAGAGCACGGTGCCGTCGGGGGCGGTGACGCCCACCGACCCGAAGGAGAACCCGGCTCGTTCCACGTGCTCCCAGACGCCGAGTTCGCGCAGGACGCGCAGAGCGTTGCCCTGGAGAGTGATGCCCGATCCCGTGGTCGCGTTCCAGTCGGGCCTGGCCTCGATCAGTTCCACGGCGATGCCGGCGCGGCGCAGCAGGATGGTGACGGCGTTGCCCGCGGCGCCTCCTCCGACGACGAGTACGGAACGAGGCCGGGGGTGGAGGTCTGTCATCTCGGGGTCCTCACGAGGTCGGGCCGCACGGCACCGGGCGGCTTGGACACGGCTCACCCGTCTGTCGTGACGGGCAACTGACAATTGGCGGGCTCCACTTGGAGGAGCCCGGGGAGATGCGCCGCGGCTTTCCGCGACGCGTGCATCCGAGCGGCCTCGGGTCTGACCGGCCGGTGGCTACTTGACGGCGATGGGGTTCACCGGGGAGCCGACGGCGCCGGTGATGGGCAGCGGGGCGGCGGTGAGCCAGAACTCGTACACGCCGTCGTCGGCGCAGTCGGCGGCGAGTGCGTCCGGGTCCCACATCTCGCCGATCAGCAGGCCCATGTGGGGGATGACGACCTGGTGCAGCGGCTGGAACGCGTGGTCGAACTCGTTGGGGCGGACCTCGAAGCCCCAGGTGTCGGTGGCGATCGCGGCGATCTCCGTGCAGTGCAGCCAGCCCGCGGTGGTGAACGACAGGCCGGGTGCGGGGCCGCCGGCGTAGTCGCCCCAGCCCGCCCGCCGTACGCGGCTGAGCTGTCCGGTGCGCACGACGACGAGGTCGCCCCGGCCCACCGCCACACCGTGCGCCGCGACCGTCGCGGCGAGGTGTTCCTCAGTGACGGCGAACCCGTCGGGCAGCTCGCCGTCCTCGCCCACGACCCGGCCGACATCGAGGAGGACGCCGCGTCCGGCGACGTACGGGGCCATGTGCTCGATGCCGGTGACCAGATCGCCCGCGGAGGTGACGGTGGTCGCGGCGTCCCGGCCGTTCCAGGCCCTGCCGTGGTCGAAGATGTGGCCGAGGCCGTCCCACTGCGTGGAGCACTGCAGCGGCATCGCGATCACGTCGTCGGCGCCGCCGAGGCCGTGCGGGAAGCCCTGGTTGCCGAGGGCCGCGTCGGCTCCGGTGTCGAGCATGGTGTGCACCGGGTTCGTCCGGCGTCGCCAGCCGTTCTGCGGACCCTCCATGTCGAAACGCTGGGAGAGGGAGAAACTGGCGCCGCGCCGGACGAGCGCTGCGCCTTCCCGGCGTTTCGCGTCGTCGAGGAAGTTGAGGGTGCCGATCCGGTCGTCCTCGCCCCAGCGCCCCCAGTTGGAGCACGCCTTGGCGGCCTGGGCGATCGCGCCCTCGGGGTCGTCGCGGTTCATGCGTCCTCCTTGACACAGCGGGTGCGCTGAACACCGAGGCCGGTGATGGCGCCTTCCATCACGTCACCGTCGCGCAGCAGGCGGCCCCAGTGCATGCCGTTGCCGGCCGGGGAACCGGTCAGCACCAGGTCCCCGGGCAGCAGTCGGGCCGTCCGGGACGCGTAGGCCACCATCCGCGCCACGTTGAAGATCATGTCCTTGGTGGACTCGTCCTGCATCGTCTCGCCGTTCAGCTTCAGCGTGACGCGCAGGTCGTCCGGGTCGGCGACGAACTCGGCCGGTACGAGGTAGGGGCCGAGCGGGGTGAAGCCCGGGGCGTTCTTGCTGCGCAGCCAGTCCGTGCCGATGGCGGGCATGTCCCGGCGGAAGACGCCGGCCCGGTCGGTGAGGTCGTTGGCGATCGTGTAGCCGGCGACGTACTCCATCGCCTCCTCGACCGCGATCCCGTGGGCCGGCTTGGCGATGACCGCGGCCAGCTCCAGCTCCCAGTCCGGCTTCTCGGCCCACGAGGGCAGCACGACGTCGTCGTACGGACCGGTGATCGCACTCGGCAGGCCGATGAAGACGTACGGCAGGTCCTCCGCCGCCCGGCGGTCCATGAGCTCCGCGACCTCGGCCCGCGCCTCCTCGACGGTGCGGGGGTCGTCGGGCGCGCGATGGGCGATTTCGAGATCGATCACGTGCCGGCGGTAGTTGGCGCCGGACTGGAAGACCTGGCGCGGCTCGACCGGTGCGTGCACCCGCAGTTCCTCCAGATCCCGCCAGTCGAGCGCGGCATCGCCCGCGAGGGTGTGCAGGGCCGGGAGGTGGTGCTCCCAGCGTTCCAGCACCTCTCGCAGCGTGCGGGGCGCCCCGTCCAGGCAGCCGCTGAGATCGGCCACCCGTCCATCGGCGACCAGACCGGGAAAGGACGGCCCCGACAGGGCGGAGAAGGTGCCGAGCGCGAACGGGCCCGCAGGTTGCGCCAGTGGTGCCATGAGATTTCCTCCCGCTGAGTTGCGTCTACTCTGGCCCGCGGCGAAAGATCGCGGAAATCAATCTTTTGTATGGGAGCCATCCATGACGCGAATGCCACTGTCGGCCGGCGGCACGCGGTGAGCGTTCCCCGGCTGGACCTGAATCTGGTGGTCGCGCTCCGGGCGTTGCTGGAGGAACGCAATGTGACGCGCGCCGGTGAGCGCATCGGCCTGAGCCAGCCCGCCATGAGCTCGGCGCTCGGCCGCCTGCGGCGCCATTTCGGCGATGAGTTGCTGGCCCGCACCGGGAGCACGTACGAGCTGACCCCGCTCGGTGCGGCCCTGCGGGATCGCAGCGCCACCGCGTGCGATCTCCTGGAGCGGCTCTTCTCGAGCCAGGCCGATTTCGATCCGGCCACCGAGACGCGGGAGTTCACGCTGCTCGCCTCCGACTACGGGGCGTCGGTCTTCGGGGCCGCGCTCTCGCGCGCGCTGCACGAGGAGGCGCCGGGTGTCCGCCTCACGTTCCAGCAGACCGCGCCGTCGGTCGTGGAGAACCCCGCGACGGCACTCAGTACCGTCGACGGGCTGCTCATGCCGCACGGCATCATCGACGGCTTCCCCACCGTCGGCCTCTACTCCGACCGCTGGGTCTGCATCGTCGCCGACGACCACCCCGGGATCGGCGACGAACTCACCCTCGGACACCTCGCCGGCCTGCCCTGGGCCGTCTACCAGCGCCCCTACGACGCCCCCGCGGCCCGGCAGCTCAGCATGCTCGGCATCAGTCCGCGCGTGGAGGTCTCCGTGCAGACGTTCCAGCTGCTGCCGCACATGGTGGAGGGCACCCGGCGGATCGCCATGATCCAGGAACGTCTGGCCCGCCGGGCCGTGCGCTCGGCCGCCGTGCGTGTCCTGCCGTGCCCCTTCGAGGCGGTTCCCGTGCAAGAAGTCCTGTGGTGGCATCCGGTGCACGCCCAGGACGCCGCGCACATCTGGCTGCGGCGCAGGGCGGAGGAGGTCGGGGCCACGCTCGCGGCCGTCGCGCGCCCGGAGGTTCGTGCCGGTTGAGTCATGGTCAGTCGCAGCGACCGGTCACGGGGACACTGCGTCGCCCTGTGCGATGCGCACGTTCAAGTGCAGGTCCTCGACGGCGTCCGCGGTCATGGCGACGGTCCCGGCAAGGCCACAGACCAGAGCGGCTGCGACCGCCGCACGCCAGCAGCGACTCCAGAGCGGCGGGTCCTGCTGCTCGCGCTCGATGAGGGCCTTGACCCGGCGGGGCACGGCGCCGCCCGCCGTGGCCAGGATCGCGCCGCGCCGCGCGGCCGGGCTCTTGGAGTCGTGTGCCGCGAGGGCCGCGCGGCCGATCGCCCGTGCGGCCAGTTTCCGGTCGCCCACCGCGCGAGCGGCGTCTTCGTCGGCCCAGCGTTCCAGCGCGTACGTCAGAGGATCGCGCAGGCCGAGGAGGGCGGGGTGCAGGCGTGCGGCGAGCTGGCTCGCCGCGAGGAAGCGGTGGTGTCCGCCCGAGAGGTGTGCGCGTTCATGGGCGAAGAGCGCCTCCCGCTCCCCCGGCGGCAGGGTCCGCAGCATCGCGGAGCTGACGACGATGTGGCCGGGCTCGCCGCGGCGCCCGGGAAGTGCGTAGGCGTACGGGAAATCGTCGGGGCGTACGGACAGTTCACTGCCCGCCGGGCCGATGGCCTGCCGCTCCGCGCGGACTTCGCGGTGATGACGGCTCATGATGCGAACGACCTGCGCGCTTCCGACGAGCAGCGCCGCACACGCCACCGGTGCCGCCCACAGAGCCGACGTCGCGTATCCGGAGATCTGCTGGGGACGGACATCGACGACCGCGGCGACGGCCTCCAGTTGGAAGAGCCCGAACACGACGAGGGCGCTGACCGCGATCGTGCTGCAACAGGCGAGCAGTACCGTGCCGACGAGCAGGACCCATGCGGCGCGGCGCGGCGCCAGCCAGGCAGCGGCATGGCGCAGCGCGGGGACGGCGAAGAGAGGAGCGAGGAGGGGAAGCCATACCGCGTAGATCACGGCTTCGGCTCCTCGTCGCCTTCCAGGAGAGCTCGGAGCATGGCTTCGTCCTCGGGTTTGAGGTCCGAGATGAATCGGGCGAGGACGCTGCCCCGGTCCTCGCCCCGGTCGAGTTCCGCGTGCATGCGCAGTGCGTGGAGTCCGGAGTCGTCGGTGACCGGGGCATAGGCGTACCCGCGTCCCTGGCGGGCGCGGTGCACCACACCCTTCTCGAGGAGGCGCGTCAGGATCGTCGTCACCGTGGTGCGCGCGAGCCCGGCGTCGAGGGCGTCACGCACCTGACCGGGGGTGAGCGGCCGGGCGGCAGCCCACAGGGCGGCCAGGATGCTGGCTTCGAGTTCTCCTGAAGGCCGACGGTCGCCCTGCTGCTCAGTCATGGCTCGCATTCTGGCAGATGGGCGCGGGTGTACGGACGCGCGTTCCCAGGTGCCCGGGGTCTCCCCTCGACGGCCTTCGTCGAACGTCCGGCTCGGGCGCGCCCGGGCCGGGCAGATCCCGACAGCGCGGTCTCGTCCCGGGCCTTCCGCGTCACCCGTGGGACGAATCGTGGCTTGTGCGCGGCGAGGTGTTCCCGGCCGTCTCCGCCTGGATCTCCTGGCGCCGCCTGCGGACATGGTCGCGCACCGTGGAGTGCGATGCCGCGGTGAACTCCGCTTCGTCCGCCAGCCGTTGCAGGATCCTCCGGATGGAGTGGGCGGCCTCTTCCCCTCGGGCCTCGCGCCGAAGGATCTCGTCGAGGAAACCGGCGACCGGGTCCATGAGCCTGGGGGCCCTGTGACGAGCCGGAGGCGGAGCGGGTTCGCGCCCCAGCGCCTCCTCGACGATCCTGCGCGACACCCTGTGCCGTTGCGCCAGCTCCGACACGGTGAGGCCGGGGTCGGCCTGCTGGTCCTGCCGAATGCGCGCGGCGCTCCGCTCGGGCGACCTGTACATATCCCCGCCCCCAGTCGACATGAACAGCTGAACCACACCAGCACCGGCCTGCCGGCGGCGGACCGGCCCGACGGGTTGCGCTGCGGCGATCACACCCTATTCGTCTACAGACTAGTAGACAATGGCCGTCGTCCGTCATTCGCCAACGCCACGGAGCAGCCGGTGCCGCACAAGATTCTCGTCGTGGAGGACGACCATGCCCTGCGCGACGTGCTGCGGCGCGGGTTCGCCGAGGAAGGATTCGAGACGGTTCAGGCGCCGGACGGCGCGACAGCGCTGCGACTGGCCTCGGCGGAGATCGGCGCGGTGGTGATGGACGTGGGGCTGCCCGACTCGGACGGCCGTGACGTGTGCCAGGCCATGCGCGCGAGGGGCGTCCGCGCTCCGGTCATCTTCCTCACCGCCCGAGGCCACCTCACGGATCGCCTGTCCGGCTTCTCGGCAGGCGGTGACGACTATCTCTGCAAGCCCTTCCATCTCAGTGAGCTCATCGCCCGTACGACCGCGCTGCTCAGGCGAGCAGTCGTCGAGCGCGGCGAAGGGCCGTCGGGCATCGAGGTGGACCCGGTCTCGCTCAACGTGCACGTCCACGGGCAGCACGTACCCCTGTCACCGACCGAGTTTCGGCTGCTGGCCGCTCTGGTGGCGGCCGACGGCTCCCTCGTACGCCGCCGGGAACTGCTCCGCGTCGGGTGGCCGGAGGGCGCGTGGGTCAGCGACAACACGCTGGACCAGTACGTGAGCAGGTTGCGCCGCAAGCTGCGCGCGGCGGGGAGCAGCCGGACGATCCGTACGCAGCGCGGTGTCGGATGCCAGCTGTCATGACGCGTCCGCCGCGCTTCCTTGTGCCCCCTACTCTGCGGGGGCGCCTGGCTCTGGTCGCCGTCACCACGGCCACGCTGCTGACCGTGGTTCTCCTCCTGGTGTTCCACGTGGCCGTGTTCCGGCAGCTCCAGGCGCAGGCGGACGACAGACTGCGCGGCACCGTCGCCGCGGTCTCCGCGACCGTGGACACGTCCGGCGGGCGGGTGCGCGTCCGGGAGAGCGCGAACGACGAGATCCTCGACTCGAACGTATGGGTGTACGACGGGTCCCGGACGGTCGAGCAGCCGTCCGGCGTCGGGCGCGGCCCGGAACTGGCGCGAGCGGCTGAACGGCTCTCTCTCCTGCACCACCCCGCTTGTGCCACGGTCCGGCCCTCGGGGAACAGCGCGGGTTGGCGGTTGTGCGCCGACGCGGTCTCCTCGCACCTCCCCTCGGTGCGGGCGGTCGCGGCGCTCTCGCTCGCCCCGTACGCCGATTCGGCGGACACCCTGCTGGCCTGGACCGCCGGGTTCGGTGCCGTCATGCTCGCCTGCACCTACGTGCTGACACGGATGTCCGTCGGACGGGCGCTGCGTCCCGTCGCGACGATGACCGACCAGGCGGCCCGGTGGAGTGCGGTGTCCTCGCCGATCCGCTTCGCCTCGGACACCGCGCCGCGGGAGTTGTTCGGGCTGGGCGCGTCCCTCGACGCCCTCCTGGACCGGATACGCACGATGCTGCGTCACGAGCGGCAGCTCACCGCGGAGTTGTCGCACGAACTGCGCACCCCGTTGGCGCGCATCGTGGGCGAGCTCGAACTGCTGCGGGCGCGTCCGCGGAGCGCTGCGGAGACCCGGTCCGCGCAGGCGGCCATCGCGGACGCCGCCGCGTCCATGCAGGCGATCTGCGACACCTTGCTGGCGGACTCCCGCGCCGGCGCCACCGGGCCGAGCACGGTTCCCGGTACGAGTCAGGTGGGGACCGTGCTCGATCGGCTGGCCGAAGCGGGGGCGCGGCCCGGCGTACGGACGACGGTCCGGGCGGATCCGGAACTGCGGGCCGATGTGCCCGAGGCTCTTCTGGAGCGCCTTCTCAGCCCGCTGCACGCCAACGCGGTGCGCTACGCGCGGGCGAACGTGACGCTCTCGGCGCGGCCGGCCCGCCCTGGCGTGCGCATCGAAGTCACCGACGACGGCCCCGGGGTCCCCGAGGCCTTCGTGCCGTATCTGTTCCTCCCGGGGCGTCGCGCCTGTCCGGACGACGGACACGACGGCGCCGGACTCGGGCTGTCGCTGGTCCTGCGGCTGGCCCGCTCGGCGGGCGGCACCGTGCGGCACGACGCCACCTGCCGCGAAGGGGCTTGCTTCGTCGTAGAAGTGCCGGGCTGATCGGCGTCCCGCGCGGCCGCGACTCAGCTCTCCGGGTCGTCGAGCGGCGCGTCCTTGCACGTGACGGAGAGATAGACGACCAGGGCCAGGATCACCGCGAGGAAGAGCACGCTGGTCACCACCGTGCCGAGTCCCAGACCTCCGTCGGCGCCCGGCTGGGAGAGGTAGTCACCCATGGAGGCTCCCAGGGGGCGGGTCAGGACGTAGGCGATCCAGAAGGCCGCCACGGCGTTCACTCCCAGCTTGAAGCGGGTGACCGCCACGGCCGCGATCAGCGCCGCGAAGACCACGACCGAGTTGAGGTAGCCGAGGCCCAGGCGCTCGGCGACGAGGTCTCCCGCGGCGGTGCCCAGCGCGAACGTGAACAGGACGGCCAGCCAGTAGAAGGCCTCGCGGCGCGTGGTGTCGATGCTGTGGATGGACAGTGTCCGCTCGTTCCGGTACCAGATCAGGAAGACGGCGGCGAGGAGCACGGCGAACACGGCTGTGCTCACCTCGAGAGGTACGCCCATGTTGTCGGTCAGGTTGTCGCTGATCAGGGTCCCGACGACGCTGATCAGCGCGACGGCGAGCCAGTACACACCCGGGCGGTACGCACGGGTGCGGAACTGGGCGACGAGGACCACCCCCAACAGCAGGCTCATGAGCGCGGAGACGCCGGTCAGCCCCAGCCCCGCCTTCTCCGCGAGCAGGTCCGCCGCGGTCTCCCCCACGGTCGTGCAGAGGACTTTGATGATCCAGAAGTACGCGGTGACCTCGGGCACCTTGTTGCGGACCGCCGGCCGGGGCGGGGCGGAGCTGTGGCGCGGTGCGGCGTCGGACGTGGTGGGCTGCGAGTCGTATGTCATGGCGCGACGGTGCCATCGGCTACCTGAACGCATCCTGACTGCCGTCCGTGTCCGCCCCTGCCGCAGGAGACATGCTGATCAGGATGTGGCGATGAACCTTCTGCGTCATGCGTCGGGCTTCGCGGCCTGGCTGCGCGGTCGTCTGGGCCGTGTGGTCGTGGCCTCGTACGCGGCCGCGCTCGTTCTCCCCCTGCCGGGGCTCTGGCTGCGCCGACCGCATGCGCTCGTGGCCGGCGATGCGGGCCTGGCGATCCACGTACCACCGGTCCTGCTCGGGACGCTGCTGTTCTCCGCCGGCTTTCAGATCCGGTTCACGGCGCTCAGGGGGCTGTTACGGCGGCCCTACAGTGTGGTCGCGGCGCTGGGGCTGCGCCTGGCGCTTCCCCTGGTGCTCATCCCGGTGCTGGTGGTGCTGCTGCGACAGACGCCCGACTCCGATCACGGCAGCGGCATCATCACGTCGCTCGTGCTGATCATGGCGATGCCCGTGGCGGCGAACGCCACGGTGTGGACCGCCAAGGGCGAGGGCGATCAACCGACGATGGTCGCCACGGTGCTGGGCTCCACGGTGCTCAGTCCGCTGACCACTCCGCTCCTGATCGGCGCGCTGGCTCTGCTGCTTCCCGCCCACGCGGCGGACGCGCTCTCCTTCGCGGCCACGGCGGCCGGAAACGGCGTGGCCCTCTCCAGCATCGTGCTCCCGTGCGCGGCGGGCTTCGTGCTGCGCAGTGTGCTGCCCGCCGCCCGGGGAGCACTTCTCGGCGATGCCTTCGCCGCGGTGGCGCTGCTGGCCTCCGTGGTGACCACGTACATCAACGCGAGCAGTGCGCTGGCGCCCTGTCTGGCGCATCCGCGGCCGCTGCTCATCGTCTCCGGGATCGTCGTGGCGGCGACGATGTGCGGCGCGTCCTTCCTGCTGGGGCACGTCGCGGGTGCGGCGCTGCGCCTGAGCAGCAGCGGACGGTCGTCGTTGGCGCTGGCCTGCGGCATGAGCAACAGCAGTGCGGGGGCCGTGCTGATCAGCGCGGCCGTGCCGAGCAAGCCGTACCTCCTCCTGCCGGTGCTGGTGTACGGCCTGGTGCAGAAGAGCGCCGCGAACCTCGTGGTGCGCAGGACACGCCCCCTGCCCTCCCTGTCATGAGGCCTGCGGGCCGCGCCTGCCGGGAGGATCCGCGGAACGGTGATCCTCCCGGCCCGGGGCCTACTTGGCCTTGCTGGTGAACTCGGTGGTGTAGGTCTTCTTCAGGTCGATCGTGGCGTTCTTCAGGTTCGGGTTGAAGGACTTCAGGACGCGCTGCACCGTGGCAGGCCCCTCGGCCGGCATCGTCCCGTCCTTGGTGAACATCGGCAGGGTGCTGTCGATCGCCTGGGCGTAGAGTCCCTCACCGCCCTGTGCGTAGTCGCTGGGCATCTTCGCCGCGATCTCCTTGGCGCTGTGCGAGGACATCCACTTGAGCGTGCGTACGAAGGCGTTGGCGAGCTTCTGCACCGTCTCCTTGTGGGAGTTCACCCAGTCGGTGTTCATGTACAGGCTGGAGGAGGGATAGAGCCCGCCGAGCGCCCGTCGGGAGCCTTCGGGGGTACGCATGTCGATCAGCACCTTGCCGATCTTCTTGTCGAGGATCTGGGCGACGGTGGGGTCGGTGGTCATGCCGCCGTCGATCGAGCCCTTCTGGAGCGCGGAGATGAAGGTCTGCCCCGCGCCCACGGCGACGTTGGTGAACTTGTCGGTGGAGACGCCGTCGTGGACACCGAGGTACTTGGTCAGGAAGTCGGTGGAGGACCCCAGGCCCGTGACACCGAGCTTCTTCCCGGAGAAGTCCTTGGGCGACTTGAGGTCGGCGGCCGCCTTGTTCGAGACGATCTCGACCTCGCCGGGTGTCTGGGCGAGCTGGACCACGGACTCGACCTGCTTGCCCTTGGTCTGCAGGTCCAGGGTGTGGTCGTAGAAACCGACGACTCCCTGGACGTTCCCGGCGACCAGGGACGTCGTGGCGTCGATTCCGGCCGGCTCGCTGAGCAGTTCGATGTTCAGGCCCTCGTCCTTGAAGTAGCCCAGGCGCTGGGCGAGCATCGCCGGCAGGTAGATGACCTTGTCGATGCCTCCCACCATGATCTTGACCTTGGCGCCCTTGCCGCCTCCCCCGCCGCCGTCGGTGGAGGACGAGGAGACCTCGTCGGCACACCCGCCCAGGGCGGCGAGGGCGGCCAACGCGACGGTCGTGGTGGTGATTCTGGTCGTCAGAGTGCGACGGAACATGTACGGCTCCTGAGAGGGTGAGCGGTGGAGGGGCGGGGTCAGCGGGCTTCGCTGTCGGCGGGCTTCCAGCGGAAGAGCCGTTTCTCCAGGAAGGTGAGCAGGCCTTCGGCGAGCAGCGCGACGACGGCGAGGATGACCATGGCCGCGTAGACCCCGGCGGAGTTGAACGTGCCCTGGGACGCGGAGACGAGCAGGCCGATGCCCTTGGTGGCGCCGATGTACTCGCCGACGATGGCGCCGATGAGGGCGAAGCCGAAGCTGACGTGGAGACTGGTGAAGATCCACGAGGTCGCGGCGGGGATGACGACCTGGAAGGTGACCTGCCGGTCGCGGGCGCCGAGGATGCGGGCGTTGTCGATGAGGTGACGGTCGACCTCGCGGGCCCCCTGGAAGGCGTTGAAGAAGACCGGGAAGAAGACGAGGACGACCGCGGAGGCGACCTTGGAGGCCGGGCCCAGGCCGAACCAGATGAGGAAGATCGGGGCGAGGACGATCCGGGGCAGCGCGTTGAGGACCTTGATGTAGGGGCCCATGACGTCGGCGAGGAAGCGGACCCGGCCGAGCGCGATGCCGAGGACGACACCGCCGATGACGCCGATGACCCAGCCGAGCAGCGCCTCGTAGAGCGTGTACCAGATCTGCTCGGCCAGCGATCCTTGCGGTGTGCCGTGCAGCGCCCACTGCTGGATCTGGTCCCAGATCTTCGACGGCATGGAGAAGTTGAACGGGTCGATGATCCCCGCTCGGGAGAACCACTCCCAGATGCCGAGTACGAAGACCAGGACGGCGGCCCGCGACAGCAGGACGATGCCGCGGCGCCTGCGTGCGGCGCGGGCGCGTTCCTCGCCGCGTCCGGGCTTGGCCGGGGCGGTGGGGGCGGCGACGGTGTGGGTGTCAGGCGACATTCTGCGCGCCCCTTTCGCGCGTGATGCGGACCTCTTCGCCGAGGGAGGACCAGATCTCCCGGTAGATCTCGACGAAGCGCGGCTCCAGGCGGATGGACTCGACGCGGCGGGGGCGCGGCAGGTCGATGGTGAAGACCTCCTTGACCGTGGCCGGTCCCGCGGTCATGACGACGACCTTGTCGGCCAGCGCGATGGACTCCTCCAGGTCGTGCGTCACGAAGACGACCGAGGAGCCCGTGCCGGCCCACAGCTCCATCAACTCGTCCGACATCAGCGCCCGGGTCTGCACGTCGAGGGCGGAGAACGGCTCGTCCATGAGCAGGATGGACGGGTCGTTGACGAAGGTGGAGGCGAGGGCGACGCGCTTGCGCTGACCGCCGGACAACTGGTGCGGGTAGCGGTCCTCGAAGGCGGTCAGTCCGACGCGGGCCAGCCACTCCCGGGCCTTCTCCTTCGCCTCCGCCTTGGGCACGCCGCGAAAACGCGGGCCGGCCATGACGTTGGACAGGACGGTGCGCCAGGGGAACGTGGCGTCCTGCTGGAAGACGAAGCCGACCTTGTCGTCGATGCCGCGCACCGGCGTGCCGGACAGCATCACCTCGCCCTCGGTCGGTTCCTCCAGGCCGCTGACGAGCGTGAGGGTGGTGGACTTTCCGCAGCCGGTCGGACCGACGACGGCCACGAACTCGCCCTGCTCCACGGTCAGATCGAGATCGCGCACAGCGGTGTGCGGGGCCCCGGAGGGGGTGCGGAACGCCTTGCGGACCCCGCGGAGTTCGATGGCGGGACTGGATTGGCTTGTCATGCCGCGGAACGTTAGGAACGCCGCTCAGCGGAGGGAAGTTTTGGCCCGCAACCGCTGGTTCCGCCTGTTGGGAGCCATTCTGCTCATTGTGCCGACGGCCGTCGCCCTCACGTGGGGCAGGGCTCTTCCCCGGCCGAAACGTCGCCGGTTACTGTGCGTTCACCCCGGCGAAACGTCCGATCGCACGGGCGAGTTCCCCGAAGGCAGGTGTCATCGTGGCGCGCTTGCGCATCGGCTGGCCGAGGCAGGTGTTCGCTCAGGTGCTGATCGCGCAGTTGCTCATCACCATGGGCGTACTCCTGCTCCTGACCGGCCTGTTCCTGCAACCCCTGCGTACCCAGCTGGACGATCAGGCCGAGCACCAGGCGCTGGCCATCGCGCAGACGACGGCGGCGGATCCGGACATCGTGCGGGGACTGCTGAGCAGTGAGCCCGACCCGCGGGGGCCGGTGCAGCGGCAGGCGGAGCGGACGCGTACCGCCACGGGCGCCCTGTACGTGGTGGTGATGGACCTGCGCGGCATTCGCTGGTCCCACACGGACGAGAGGGAAGTGGGGCGGCGTGTGTCGACGGATCCGTCCGTTCCCCTGCACGGCCACGTCATCCTGCAGATCGACCGCGGAACGCTCGGCACATCGGCGCGGGCCAAGGTGCCGCTGCGCGACCACGCGAACGACGTCATCGGCGCGGTCTCGGTCGGGATCGCCTACTCCGGTGTGCAGGAACGACTGTTCGGGGCGCTGCCCGGTCTGCTGCGGTACGCCGGTACGGCCCTGGCGGTCGGCGCCTGTGCCGCCCTGTTGGTGGCGCGGACCCTGCGCAAGCGCACGCACGGTGTCTCGGGCCGCGACATCTCCGCGCTGTTGTCGGAACGCGAGGCCATGCTGCACGCCGTACGTGAAGGGGTCATCGCCTTGGACGAACACGAGAAGGTGCGCCTGGTCAACGACGAGGCCGCACGCCTCCTCGCTCTCGCCGACGACGCGGAGGGGCGCGACCTGGACGATGTCCTTCCGCCGGGGCGCTCCCGCGACGTGATCGCCGGCCAGGTGACCGGTCGTGACCTGCTGACCGTCCGCGAGAACCGGGTTCTGATCGCCAACCGCATGCCCATGCAGGACGGAGGCTCCGTCGTCACGCTGCGGGACCGGACCGAGGTCGAACTGCTCGGCCGGGAACTCGACTCCATCAAGGGCCTCCTGGACGCGCTGCGCGCCCAGGACCACGAGCACGCGAACCGGTTGCACACCGTCCTCGGATACCTGGAACTCGACATGACGGGACGGGCACGCGACTACGTCGCCGAACTCACGCGCGCGCGACGGGCGTCCGCCGCGGCCGTCACGGAGCGGATACGCATCCCCATGGTGTCGGCGTTGCTGGTGGGCAAGTCGGCGATCGCGTCGGAGCGCGGCGTGGCGCTGCGGCTCTCCGACCGGACGCACCTTCCGGTCGGGCTGATCGACGGCCGCGATGTCGTCACGGTGCTGGGCAATCTGATCGACAACGCCCTGGACGCGGTGGGCGGCGACCGCGCCGACCGTCCCGTCGTGGAGGTCGAGGTGTTCGTCGAGAACGCCACGGTCGTGATCCGCGTCAGCGACAACGGGCCGGGCGTGCCGGTGGACCTGCGCGACTCCATCTTCGACGAAGGGTGGACGACCAAGCAGTCCCCGGCGCATCGCGGCCGCGGCCTGGGCCTTCCCATGGTCCGCAGCCTGGCGGAACGCTACGGCGGCGCCGCCCGCATCGCCGCCCGCGCCGGTGGCGGCGCCGTCTTCACCGTCACGTTTCCCGACATCGTCTCGAAACCGCCGGCCACCGCCTCGCGGAGCGTCCTGGCAGGAGATCCCTCATGATCGAAGTCCTGGTCGTCGACGACGACTTCCACGTCGCCGAGATCAACGCCGCCTATGTGGACAAGGTGGCCGACTTCCGTGTACTGGGCACGGCTCACACAGCGCTCCAGGCCCTACAGGTACTGGAGAGACAGCGGGTGGACCTCCTGCTCCTGGACCACTACCTGCCCGACCGGACCGGACTCGACCTCGTGCGCGCGATGCGGCAGCGTGGCCTGCGCAGCGACGTCATCATGGTCACGGCCGCCCAGGATGTCGAGGTCGTCGAGGCGGCTCTCCGGTACGGCGTGCTGCACTACCTGGTCAAGCCCTTCACGTTCGAAGGGCTTCGTTCCCGTCTGGAGAGCTACGCGGAACTGCGGCGGACCCTCCGTGCCGCGAGCGAACGGACCGGCACGGGGCAGCAGCGGATCGACCGTATCTTCGGGGCTGTCCGCACTCCGGCGAGCGCGCCCCAGGCGCAGGCCAAGGGCTGGTCCGCCCCGACCATGGATCTGGTCCGTCACGTGGTGGCCGAGGCGGACGGCCCGCTGTCGGCGCAGGAGGTCGCGTCGCGGGCGGGGATCAGCCGTTCGACCGCGCAGCGCTATCTGCGCCACCTCCAGGACAACGGAACGCTTCACCTGTCTCTGCGCTACGGCGACGCGGGTCGTCCCGAGCACCGGTACACAGCCGCACGGGCGGACCGGTCGCCGCGGCCCTGACCCGTGTCACCGCCGGCTTCCCGGTCGTCCTGCTTCTGTTCCTTGGGCAACCCGATCCGATGCCGCCGCGCGATCCGTCACCGACGGCTCCGCTGCGGTGCGGCGGCATTGAGGAGTGATTTGAGGCGGCGCAGGGCACCGCGAGCCGTCCGGCGTCGGCGGTCCCGCCTCCGCGTCCGGTGGCGCAGCACCGCGGTCTCCTTCAGTCCGCGGAACAGCGTTTCGTACGCGACGGCGATCTCACCCGGGTCGTAGGCCGTGGCGGTGGCGCGGGCCGCGGCGCTGATGCGGCGCCGCCTTCCCGGGTCCTCGATGAGCTCCATGAGGGCGCGTGCCAGCGCCTCGCGGTCGCCGACGGGCACCAGTCGACCGTCGATCCCGTCTGTGATGATCTCGCCGGGCCCCAGCGGGCAGTCGGTGCTCACCACGGGTACACCGCAGCGCATCGCCTCGATGATCGTCATGCCGAACGACTCGGCCTCGGAGGCGACGGCGACGAGGGACGCGGCGGCGAACTCGGTCTCGATCGGTGTGCGGATTCCCATCAGATGGGCTCGGCCGGTCAGTCCCAGATCGTCGATCTGCTGCTTCAGGCGTGCCTTTTCCGCACCGTCGCCGTACAGCTTGAGCTGCCAGTCCGGGTGGCGGGCCGCGATGTCGGAGAAGGCGTCGATGAGCAGGTCGAAGCGCTTGGGCCGGGTCAACCGGCCGGCCGCGGCGATGACGGGTGCGGTGCCGTCGGCCTGCGGGACATCCACTGCGGGGACGCCGTTCGGGATCGCGGTGACGTGGACTCCCGGCAGCGGCATCCGGGCTCGGTACACGTCCGCGTCGGCGCGGGTGGTGGTGACGACGGCGTCCAGTTGACGGTAGTGGCGGGCGAGGACGGCACGGAGCTTCTTGTCGTGGGCGTCGTGCGTGAGGTGTTCCTGCACGATGCGCAGGGCCATCGCGGGTCCGTACCGGGCGAGATAGACGTTGAGGCCGGGCCGGGTGCCGATGACGACGTCCGCGTCCGTCTGCTCGAGATGTGCCGCCGTGCGGGTGTCGTGCAGCCGGCTGTACTGGCGGTGGCGCCGGTCCTGCACGGGGAAAGCGGCTGCGGGCTGGGCGAGTTGGGGATGGTTCGCGTCGGGCGAGGCCGGGCGCAGGTCGACCAGGGGCGTGAGGGTGACGCGCGGGTCGACGGCGAAGCGCGGGGTCTCGCGGTGGCGGTGCATCGAGACGATCTCCACGCTGTGGCGATCGGCCAGCGCGGCGGCGAGATTGAGGGTGGTGCGCACCGTTCCGCCTATCGCGTAGACGTTGTGCACCAGGAAAGTGATCTTCACGGTCTTCCTGTTCTCGTGGCCACTGCCCCGTGTCGGGGCAGGCGGAATCGCCGCCGCGCGGATCGCGGCGTGCTGTGGGGCGGAGGTGGGAGTCGTGTCGGGCGGGCGTCAGTTTTGCGCGGGCGGGACGGTTCTCCGCTCGAGCGGGGCGAGGAGCGCGCCCAGGAAGGCCAGCCAGGCGACGGCGAGGAGCCAGCCGGCGAGGATGTCGCTGGCCCAGTGGACACCGAGGTAGATCCGGGTGAGGGCGACGCACACGGCCCAGCCGACGGCGGTGATGCGCAGGCAGCGGGCCGCTGTGCGGTGGGCGGTGCGGGTGACGGCCCAGCACACGAGTCCCGCGGCGAGGGCGGACGTGGTGGTGTGGCCCGACGGCATCGAGAACCCTGAGGCGTGGGTGGCCCAGTCGGACCTCGGTGGCCTGGGCCGCGCGATGAGGCTCATCGCGACGAACCGGATGCCCTGGCCCGCCAGCAGGACGGCCAGGGCGGCGCTCCCGCGGATCAGGCGGAGCCGCGACGTCGTACCCGTGAGAAATCCCGCGGCGAAGGTGATCAGGTAGGGCCACACCGACGTTCCGCTGTCGGTGACGAACCGCGCGATGCTCACCGCCGTCTGCGACCGATGGGCCAGGGACCAGGTGTGCAGTGCGCTGTCGCCCGCCACCGTGCCGTCGCTGGAGACCAGCACCGCCGCGGTCAGGAACGTCACGAGGAGCGTGGCGACGCCGCCCGTCCAGGGCAGCGCGGCCGGCTGCCACATGCGGCGAAGGCCGGTGGGCGCCGCCGGTGCGACGGTGGGGCCGTTCACAGCAGCAGAGTCTCGGGCTCGGCCGGGGCGCCGGCGCGGCGCGATCGGACGACGCCGAGCACGATGCACTCCAGAGCGGCGCCGACGACGGCGCCGACCAGCAGACCGGCCAGGACGTCGTGCGGATAGTGCGCGCCCACCCACACCCGGGAGACGGCGATCAGGAGCATGGCGGGCAGAGCGATGGCGGCCATTTTGCGGTCCACGAGCCAGAGGGCCGCCGTCGCCGCGGCGGCGATGGCCACGTGGTTGCTGGGAAACGACCAGTCCCCCACCGCCGGACAGGGCTGGAGCGGCACGACGGACAGCGCCTGGCAGGGGCGCACCTCGTGGAACAGGCTCTTGACGACATCGTTGACGAGGAAGGCGACCACCACGATCAACGGTACGGCGAGCCCGGGAAGTTGCGGACGGCCCGCGGTGCGGGCCCGCAGCCAGGCCCAGATCATCAGGATCGCGAACAGCCCGAGCCCCCAGTCGGTCCACACCACCATGAACGTGTTGAGGGGCGACGGGGTGTGCTCCGTCAGGTGGGCCACGTCGGTGTAGAGCGAGTCGTCGAAGAACGACGCGGTGGCGGTGGCCGGGGTCACAGGTTCTCTCCGGTGCGCGAAGCTTGGGCCGTGGTGGCACTCCGGCGCTTCCTGCGGCCACGGAGGATCTCCAGGGCGAGCGGGAGCAGCGAGACGATCACGATGACGGCGACGAGGGGCAGCAGGTAGCGGTCGACGTTCGGGACGGAGGAACCGAGCGCGTACCCGGCCAGGACCAGGCCGACGGTCCAGACGGTGCCGCCGATGACCTGCCAGACGGCGAAGGTGCGGGCCGGCACCTCCAGGGCGCCCGCCAGCGGATTGAGTACCGTCCGGACGACGGGGACGAAGCGGGCGAGAACGACGGCTTTGGCGTGTCCGTAGCGGTTCAGGAGCTCTTCGGCGCGCTGGGCGCCCTCTCGCAGACGCACGGAGCGGCTGCGGGCCAGCAGGGTGCGGCCGCCGCGGCGCCCGATCCAGTAGCCGACCTGGGCTCCGGCCAGCGCGCCGACGACGGCGGCGATCAGTACCTGGGGAAGCGAGAGGTGGACGCCGCCGCTGCCGGGGACGCACAGCAGTCCGGCGGTGAAGAGCAGGGAGTCGCCCGGGAGGAAGAAGCCGATCAGCAGGCCGGTCTCGGCGAAGAGGACGGCGGCGACTCCCAGGGCACCGAAGGCGGTGAGCAGGGAACTCGCGTCGAGGACATTGACCGCGAGCGGGTGCGATGCGGCGATCACGCACGCATCCAGGCACAAGGGCACGCCGGGTCCTTCCGTTGGGGATGCGCGCCGTGCGTCGGACACCGCAGCGTCTACATCCGAGTAGTCGGTCTACTTCACTGTAGACGTTCTTCTGCCACACTGAGTTCCATGGCTGAGGAGAACGCGAGTCGCCGCCCGTCCGGCGAGCTGGAGGCAAAGGCTTTGGCGTGCCTGTGGGGGGCCGATCATCCGCTGACGCCGGGAGAGCTGCGCAGGAGCCTCGGAGGCGGGCTGGCGCGGACCACGGTGACGACGATCCTGAGCCGCATGTACGAGAAGGGCATCGTGGTCCGCTCGCCCGCCGGACGCGGGTTCGCCTACGCGCCGGCGTCCGACGCGTCCGGCCTGACGGCGCGCCGGATGCACGCCGAGCTCGATCGCGGCGAGGACCGGAGCAGTGTGCTGGCACGTTTCGTCTCCGACCTCAGCCGGCAGGACGAGGAGACGCTCCGCGCCCTTCTGTCCGACATGGGGGGATCGCAGGCGTGATCTTCGCTGTGTGGTTGCCGCTCCTCGTGCCGTTCCTGGCCGCGCCCGTCGCCCAGCGCGTCACGGCACGGCTGTCGCCGCGTACGGCGGTGTGGACGCTGACGGTGACGACGCTGGCGCTGGCCGCGTGCAGCACTCTGGCGCTCGGAACGCTGTTGATCGCCGGAGCTCTGCGGCTCGCCCCGATCGCCGCGCTCGAGGACATCCAGCCGCACTGGCTGGGAGCCGAGTCCTGGTGGACGGCTCCCGCCGCGATCGCGGCGGCCGTGGCGCTGGGGGCGAGCGCCGGCACGGTGGCGTGGCGGCTGGTGCGACATCGGCGGGAACTGCGCGAGGCGCGCGGGGAGAGCGGACCGACGGCCGGGGATCTGCGCGTGGCGCCGCATGACGTGCCCTACGCGTACGCGCTGCCGGGACGGCTGGGGCGCGGTGGGACGATCGTCGTCAGTTCGGCGATGCTGCGGGCTCTGCCGGTGGCGGAGCGTGACGCGCTGTTCGCTCACGAGCGCGCGCACCTGAGGGGGCGGCATCACCTGTTCCTGAGCACGGCCCACCTCACCGCCGCCGTGCATCCTGCCCTGCGTGCGCTGCGCCGCCCCATCGCCTTCCATCTGGAGCGGTGGGCGGACGAGTCGGCGGCGGCGACCGTCGGCGACCGTGAGCTGACGGCGCGCGCCATCGGCCGGGCCGCTCTGGCCGCCCAGGACTCCCGTACGCGGCCGAGGCGCCCGAGCCCGGTCCTGGGGGCCACTTCCGGTCCTGTTCCGTTGCGGGTACGAGCACTACTGTCACCGGCGACCGATACGCGTCGCACGGTGGCCGGACGGGCCTGGCGGGCGGTGGCCACCGCCCTGCTGTGCTGTCTGGCCGTTTCGGCCGGAAGCGCCTTGCACGCCGTGGTCGACCTGCATGCCGACGTGGAGACGGCGGAGATCCACCAGACGTCCGGACCTTGACCCGAGGCACAAGCGCGAGGGGCGTGGAACCTCACCCCGTGGTGCGGTTCCACGCCCCTCGCGCGTGCCGTCCTCGTCTCTGGTTCTCGAGGCCCCGTTCTAGTTCTTCAGGGCCTTGGCGAACTGGGGCACGACCTTGTCCAGGGCGTAGTTCACCGACAGGACGGAGTCGGTGGCGAAGGCGGTGGCGGACGGCGAGTTCAGGTCGAACACCACGTCGTGGCCGGCCTTGACCGCCGGGACCTTCTTGAACAGCGCGTCGTTGGTGATCGTGGAGGCGGACAGCCCGATGGGCTCCACGACCAGGAGATCGGCGTCGAGCTTGTTCACGTTCTCGCGCGCGACGCTGATGAAGAAGCTGTTGCCGCCCTGCTTCTCGACCCAGGGGTTGTTCTTGAATCCGAGCCGCTCCAGGAAGTCCACCCGGCCGCTCCCGCGGACGTAGGCGCCGTAGCCCTCGGAGGTCAGGGAGCCCGACGTGATCGTCTTGCCCTTGAACTCCGGGTGCGCCTTCGCGGTGGCGGCGAACTTGGCCTTGGTCTTCTTGATGAGTTCCTGGCCCTTGGCGTGCAGCCCCAGCGCGTCGGCGACCATCTCCGTCTGGTCCTGCCAGTCGGTCAGGTACTGGTCGCCGCCCTTGGGCACGCCGACAGTGGGCGCGATCTTGCTGAGGGTCTCGTAGCGCTTCTGGTCGCCGCTCGACTTCGTGTCGAGGATCAGGTCCGGCTGGAGCGCCGCGATCTTCTCGTACTCGGGCTCCAGCGTCCCGATCTTCTTCGGGCTCTTGTCGTACATGCCCTTCGCCCACGGGCCCACGCCGTCCCCGCCGAAGTTCAGCCAGTCACTGGCTCCCACCGGCTGCACGCCCAGCGCCAGGGCGGTCTCCGCGTCGCCCCAGCCGAGCGCGACCACGCGCTTGGGCTGCTTCTTGACGGTGATCTCGCCGAACTTGGTGGACACCTTGGCGGGGAAGTTCCCCTTGGCCACCGTGCCCGGGTCGCTGCTGCCGCTGTCGCCGGAGCCGGACGAGCAGCCCGCGATCACCAGGGTCGCAGCCGCGGCGAGGGCGCCCGCCGCCAGGCGGCGCCGGGACGGAGACCCAGTGAAGGACCGGGGAGAGGTATTCGAACGGTTGAACATGAGCAAAGGCTAACCTAAGTAAGCGGAGCGTTTGACCTCCGCAGTTATTCGGCCGCTGGTTGCTCGACCGGCGGCGTGGACCGGACCCGCTGGGGCGCGAGGAAGTAACCCATCACCGGAATCAGGTACAGCAGCCACACGCTCACCTGGATGACGGTCGGATCGGGCTGGAAGTTGAACACGCCCTTCAGCAGCGTGCCGTACCAGCTGTCCGGTTCGATCGTGCCGCTGATGTCGAAGGCGAGATTCCGCAGGCCCGGAACCCAACCGGCCTCCTGGAGGTCGTGGAAGCCGTACGCGAGCACCCCGGCCGCGACCACGACCAGCATGCCGCCGGTCCAGGTGAAGAACTTGGCCAGGTTGATCCTGAGGGCACCGCGGTAGAACAGCCAGCCGAGCAGGACCGCGGTCAGCAGTCCGAGCGCCACGCCGGCCAGCGGACGCGGAGTGCCGTCGCTCGCCGCGTGCACGGACGCCCACACGAACAGCGCGGTTTCCAGGCCCTCCCTGCCGACGGCGAGGAAGGCCGTGGCGACCAGCGCGCCCGTACCCATCGCCAGGGCCGCGTCCAGCTTGCCGTGCAGTTCGGACTTCAGGTGCCGCGCGGTGCGCCGCATCCAGAACACCATCCAGGTCACCAGGCCGACGGCGATGACGGACAGCGATCCGCCCAGCGCCTCCTGGGCCTCGAAGGTCAGCTCCTGGGAGCCGAATTCGAGCGCGCAGCCGAACCCCATGGCGAGGAGGATCGCGACGGCTATGCCGATCCAGATCGGCTTCAGGGCGTCGCGCCGTCCGGTCTTGACCAGATAGGCGATCAGGATGCAGACGACAAGGCTGGCCTCCAGCCCCTCGCGCAGACCGATCAGATAGTTGGAGAACACGGTCAACCCTCCTCGGTCAGCAGCGTCCGGCCCCACCAGTCGTCCTTGTCCCGGACGCCTGGCGGGATCGCGAAGACCGCCGAACCCACGTGCTGGATGTACTCGTTGAGTGCGTCGGAAGCCGACAGCCGGCGTTGCAGCGGCAGGAACCCCTTGCGTACGTCCCGCTGGTAGGCGAGGAAGAACAGTCCGGCGTCCAGGCGGCCCAGGCCATCGGTACCGTCCGTGAAGGAGTAGCCGCGCCGCAGGATCGTGGCGCCGTCGTTGGATTCGGGGTGGGCGAGCCGCACATGGGCGTCCGGCTTCATGGCCTTCAGGAACGGTGCGTCGTGCTCCTTGGACTTGCCGACCGGCGCGCCCACGCCCTTGTCGCGGCCGAAGACGTCCTCCTGCTCCTGCAAGGAGGCGCGGTCCCAGGTCTCGATGTTCATGCGGATGCGCCGCGCGACGAGGTACGAACCTCCGCTCATCCAGGCCGAGTTCGCACCGCCGTCCGCTGCCGCCGCCCAGACGAACTTCTTGAGACGGTCCGTTTCCGTGCCCGCGATGTTGCGGGTGCCGTCCTTGAAGCCCATGAGGTTGCGCGGGGTCTGCGCGCCGGGCGTGGTCGACGAGGTCTTGCCGAAGCCGAGCTGGGACCAGCGGATGGCGGCCTTGCCGAAGCCGATGCGCGCGAGGTTGCGGATGGCGTGCACCGCGACCTGCGGGTCGTCCGAGCACGCCTGGACGCAGAGGTCGCCGCCGGTCCGGGACTTGTCGAGGTTGTCGCCGGGGAACCGGGGCAGGTCGACGAGCGCTTCGGGCCGCTTGCCCGCCAGCCCGAACTTGCCGAACAGCGACGGCCCGAAGCCGATGGTGAGCGTCAGTCGGGACGGCCGGAGGCCGAGCGCTTCACCGGTGTCGTCCGGCGGGGCCTCGGCCAGTCCGCCGAACGCCCCGTCGCCGACCGGTTTGCCCGCGGTCATGCGTCGGGCGGCGGCCGTCCACTCCTTGAGCATGGCCGCGAACTCACCCCGGTCCTCGGTCGTCACGTCGAACGCGGCGAAATGCAGCCGGTCCTGGACGGGGGTGGCGATGCCCGCCTGATGGGCACCGTGGAACTCCACGGCGGAGGACGCCGTGGAGTTCGGGTCATCGTTCGTGCGGGCCACGGCCGCCGCTCCCCCGGCCGCGGCGGCGCCGAGCGCGAGCCCGGCACCACCCCAACCGAGCAGTGCGCGGCGGGAAGGCGCGGGACCGCCTTCGTGCTGAGTCATCGTCGCCCCTCCCCTACTTGACGACGGCGGCGGCCAGCTTGGACAGCGGCTCGGCCAGGGCGTTCACCGCGTCCGACAGCTCCTTGCGCTGCCCCTTGGTCACCTTGTCGTAGGAGACGAAGTCCGTGGCGCCCTTGGTCGTGCGGTACTTGTCGAGCAGCGCGTCCAGAGCGGCGAACTGCTTGTCCAGCTCCTTGGCGAGAGCCGGGTCGTTCTTCGAGGCGGCCGGCTTCAGCAGCTCGTACGCCTTCTGCGCGCCTTCCACGTTGCCGTTGAAGTCGACGAGGTCGGTGTGCGAGTAGCGGTCCTCCTCGCCGGTGACCTTGCCGGTGGCGACCTCGTCGAGGAGTTCCTTGGCGCCGTTGGCCATGGAGGTGGGCGTGATCTCGGCCTTGCCGACGCGCCTCTGCCAGTCCTTCAGGTCCGTGACGAGCTGGTCAGCGAGGGTCTTCTCGTCGCTGCCGATCTTCTTGTCCTGCCACAGCGCCTTCTCCAGCCGGTGCCAGCCCGTCCACTTCTGGCCCGCTTCGAGGCCGTCGGCGCGGGTGTCCGTCTTCGGGTCGATGTCCCCGAACGACTCGGCGACCGGCTCCGTCCTCTCCCACCCGACACGGGACGGGGCGTACGCCTTCTTCGCCGCTTCCAGATCGCCACTCTTGATCGCCTCGGCGAAGGTCTCGGCGCGCGGCACGGTCTCGTCGGCCTGGTCCTGTGCGTACTGCCGGTACGCGGCGACTGCCTTGTCCAACCGCGGGTCACGCTTGGCCGTCGAGCCGCCGCTCACCTCGAGCTTGCGCCGCACGCCGTGGCCCTTCATGCCCGGCCGGCAGGCGATCTCGTAGGAGCCTGCCTTCACTTCGGCGGTCAGCGTGTACTTGGTGCCGGGGCCGATGTTCTCCTTCTCGGACACGATGCGGTCGTCGGGGAAGACGATCTCGACCTCGGTGGCCTTGGACCCCTTGTTCTCGATCTTGAGCGTGACCTGGCCCGCCGAGACCGACTTCGCCGAGGTGTCGCACGTGGTGTCGGCGGCGGTCACCTGTATCGCGTTGTCGCCACCCTTGTCCTTCTGCGTACACCCCGATATCGACAGGGCCGTCGCTGCGCAAGCGATGGCTCCCACACGGAAGGTACGAGCTCTGCGGGACATGGGTGTTCCTCGATTCAGACAAGGGGTGATGCGGCCGACTGCGGACCGGCCGCGTGGAGTCTACAGAAATGTAGACAGTCAGGGAAGCCTGCCCTAACTTGAGCCCCTGCCACCCGGGGTCGGCAACCTTGCGGAGGCGTCGGATCCCGGCACGGTCGCCCCTCCCGTCCCATCCGTTGGAACCTGACGTGGCGCGGCTGCGTCACACGGGCGGCGGCGCGCCGGCCGGGCACACCGCTGCCCTTCCAGGAGGTCGCATGAGGATCCGGACACCGCGCATCGCCGCTCTGATGGTCACGGTGTCCCTGCTGTGCGGCCTGGGAGCCGTCGCCGGATGCGGCAGTCAACAGGAGCAGACCGGCAGCAGCGACAAGGACGCGCTGACGAGGCGTGCCCGACAAGTCGCCACGGCATGGGACGGCTCCCCGGCGGCCGCCACGTGGCGCGCCGGCTACTACCCGATGGGTGAACTCGTCCAACTGCCGGAAGGCGGACTGCACGACGCGGCCGACAAACAGGCCTACGAGAAGCGGAACTTCCTCCTGCACGGCACGCTGCCTGACGCAGGGGCGAAGGTAGGCCGGGTGAGGTGGTCCCCGAGTGACTCGCTGACGCGCCCCCTGGTGGGAGCGGCCGACTCCTACCAGAGCCTGGCTGCCACGCACAGCAAAGAGTCACCGCATCTCACGGTCACCGGCGTGAAGTTGGGCATCATGACCGCGCCTACCAGTCGCGGACCCGCCTCCGTCCCGGCCTGGCTGTTCACGCTGGACGGCTACGACACCCCGCTCAGACAGGCCGCCGCCGTCCGGTCGAAGTTCCCCACGCCGCCGATCAAACCGGCCCATGACCTCCCCGGCTACCCGATCGAGCACCTCGTCCGGATCTCCGCGGACGGCCGCGCGGTGAGCGTCCTGACCCTCCACGGCGCCTGCGACGAGGGCTCTGTGGTCGATGCGTGGGAGACACACGGCAGCGTCGTCCTGGCCGCCCGGATCAAGCACCGGCAGAGCAGCGGCAACTGCACCAAGCAGGCCCTGTTCCAGAAGGTCACCGTGCAGCTGAAGCGCCCCCTGGGAAACCGCGTACTGCTCGACGGGCTGACGGCCACACCCGTCGTCTACCGGGGGTTGCGCGGAACGTCGCCAGGTACGAGCTGAGGCGCATTCCGGCAGGCGTGCCCCCCTGGTCGCGCCGACAACCTCTCCGGAAACAGCCCCGACGGGATGGTGGGACGCCAGTGATACGAGACCTCTCGCCGGACACGGATCGCAGTCGGCGAATCCGCTGCCGCGGTGGCGGGAGGCCACTGTCCGAGCGCCCTGGTTGTTGCGGGTCAGGACGTCGGCGACGTGAGTTGTCGGCAGATCAGCTGGTGGGCAAGTTGCGCCGTCGCCAGCAGGTCTTCGCGAGCCGTGTCGGCGTTGGACCGCACCGACAGTCCGTGCCAGACGGTTTGGATGAGCCCGGTCAGGATCACTGCGTTGGTGCCCGCGGTCAGTTCCCCGTCCTGGATCGCTCGCTCGATGCGCACGAGGAGGGCCTGCTCGTTCGCGCTGTGCAGTTCGGCGACGTAGGCGCTGGTATCGAGCGTGCCGGTGCTGTCAGTCATCACGGCGCTGCTGATGAGACACCCGGGATGTCCGTCGCCCGGCTGGGTGAACTCGTGGACCGAGTCGGTCAGGATGCGTTCGACGACGGTCCGGATGTCGTTCTCGGCGACAGCCTGCTGGTAGATCTCGCGGTAACGCTCGGCGTAGGTCCGCACCGCTTCCTCGAACAGCCCGGCCTTGCTGCCGAAGGCGGCGTAGAGGCTGGAGGTGGAGAGCCCGAGGGCCGCGGTCAGGGTCCGGGTCGACGTGCCGGAGTAGCCGCGTCGCCAGAAGAGGCGAGCGGCGTCAAGGACCGCGCGGTCGCGGTCGAAGGCTCGAGGTCGTCCACGGTTGCGTTCGGTCACCCTTGCATTGTAGATCGTTCGCTCCATAATAGATTTATGGAGCGAACGATTCAGAAGAAGCTGCCGGTCGGCGGGGACAGTTGGGTCACGGTCGATGTGTACGGGGAGCCGGATGCTCCGGGCCTGGTCGTCGTCCCGGGCGTGATGAGCGATGCGTCTACGTGGCGTCAGGTTGCCGGCGCAATCGATGCCTGGCCCTCAGTGGTGGTCGTGAACCGTCGGGGACGTGCTCCCTCGGGGCCGTTGACCACCTCGTACTCGCTGCGGACGGAGGTTGAGGACCTCGGTGCGGTGCTTGGCGAGTTCGACAGCACGAGGGCGCTCTTCGGCTGGAGCTACGGCGGCTTGATCACCTTGCTGACCGCCAACGATCGCCCGATTCCCCAGGTGATCGCCTACGAGCCGGTGATGCGGCCCTTCGGACAGCAGGCACTGCCGGACCTGAGGAACGCAGCGGAGTCGGCGGACTGGGACCGCTGCGTCGAGATCGTCAATCGGCAGATCTCCGGGTTCTCCGCCGCACACGTCGAGGATCTTCGAGCCGATGGTGTCGCCTGGGCGATCCTGCGCCGCTTGAGCGGACCGCTGTACGCCGAACTCGGCGCGCTCAACGCGGCGCCGCCGCCGGATGTGATGGCGCGTCAAGCAGATCAGGTGGACCTGATCATTGGCCAGCGCAACCGCGGAACAGCCCCCTACGGGGTCTCGTTCGACACCGTGCGGCAGCACATCGCTCACGTCAGAGTCCACGAACTCCCCGGTCAGGGCCACCTGGCCCACGTTCAGGCGCCCGCACAGCTCGGCCACCTGCTCAACAACCTCGCCGCCCTCTGACGGACACCATGCGCCTCGAATTGGGGTCAACCGGCACGTCGCCGACCGGGGCAGGACGCCGCTGGTGTCCAGCGGATCGCCACAGGGAAAACCGGCATTGGCTGGACACGTCCAGCCCCGCGCAGGTAGACAAGAGCAGAACGTCACTGTCGGAAATCGGGCGATCTTGATCATGCCCTCGATAACTCGTAACTCCCCTCCGCGGGGAGGGGAATCGGGCGGCTCGGCACCGGTCGGCGAAACGGGGGCTCAATGAGCGAGGAACGTGCGGCGGATGCCTCGAATGCGGATATCGATCGGCAATTCGCCGCGATCGTCCACCGGTTGGAGCAGGAAACAACGGCCGACGCGGAGCCCGAAGACGTACCCGATCACCTTCAGGGCGCCGCGACCGCGATTAACGGCAAGCCGATGTGGTACCTGGTACCGCTGCGCATGATTTGCACGATCACGTTCTTCATGGCCCTGTCCTCGTGCATCGCGGCCTACGGCTGCGTCATGAACGAGGCGCGTTGGGGCACAGCCACGCTGATCAGTCTTTGCGTGTCGGTCGGAAGCGCTGTCTGCCGACACGCGGCCAAGACACGATACGACCAGCGCAACGAATAATCGCCGCATGACGGGCGGTACTCACGCCGGGTCCGCCGAGCCTCGCTTGTCCTCGATGTGGACGACACGCAGCTCGGTGCCGTCCAGGTGACGCTTGGAACGTCCGAGCAGTCCGACAGAGATGTGCGACTGATCCTGAGGTTCATCGGGGCCGACATAGGTGAGGACGTCGTTGTGCTGCCCCGTGACGAGCCATCCCTCGATGCCCTTGAGGTCGAGAACCCCGAAGTCTCCGGCCGAGGATCCGGCACGCACCGGGCCGAACTGCTTCAAGAGCTCGATCGCCTGTTCAGCAAGTTCCCCGTCGGCAGCGGTCAGCACGGCACAGGTTCCGTGTTCGAACAGCACCCACGACTTACGCGAGTCGGCGAGAAGCCGCTGCCAGACGTCTATCAGTTCATCGATGGCCACGCCGATCATCATGCCGCAGAGCACCGACACAAGGTGGCCGTCTTCCCGGCTACTGAGATGCGGTCAGGGCGTCGCGTGCGGTGGACGGTCGGCGGCCGAGGAGTTCGCCGAGGAGGGGGTCGGTGCCGGAGAAGAAGCCGGCCTGCGCGGCCTGGTAGAAGCCCAGCAGGAATCGGGTCATGTGCTCGGGCTGTCCGGCGGCGCTCTGTGCGGCGATCCAGTCGCTCTCGTCCATCTGCTGGTAGCGGATGGCGCGTCCTGACAGTTCGGACGCGACGTCGGCGAGTTCGGCGAAGGTCGGGGCCTCGGGTGCGGTCAGGGTCACCGGACCCTCGTGGGCGCCGGGAGAAGTCAGGATCTGCGCCGCTGCCTCAGCGGCGTCGGCGCGGGCGGTCCAGGACACCGGCCCGTCACCGGGCACGGCGATGACGCCCGTCTCCCGCCACGGTCCGGCGAGCCACAGGAGGCTGTGGGCGTAGAAGCCGTTGCGCAGTGACGTCCACGGCGTACCGGAGGCGGCCAGGAACTGTTCGGTGGCGAAGTGGTCCCGTCCGGGTGCGAACGGGTTGTCCGGTGCGGCGGCCTGGTGGCTGGTGTAGAGGATCCGCTTCGCGCCGGCCTCGACAGCGGCGTGGACGGCCGCGCGGTGCAGAGCGGTTGCGTTCGCGGTCGGGTCGTTGGAGGAGACGAGCAGCAGCTGATCGGCGTCCGCGAACGCCTCGGGCAGGGAGTCCGGATCCGCGTAGTCGCCGTACCTGACCTCGATCCCCCGCCGGGCGAAGCGCTCCGCCTTCGCGGTGTCGCGCGCCACGACCGCGATCTCGCTCACGGGCAGACGGTCGAGGAGGTGGTCGACGGTGGCGCCGTTGAGGGCTCCGGTCGCACCGGTCACGATTATCATTGATTCGCTCCTTCTGTTATCGGTGGAATCACCTCCACGGTAGCCCTGGATATCGGTGATAGCAAACCGTTGCTATCTTTGATTCATGAGTGATGCGGTCAGAAACAGCCGGACGGACACACGGGCGGCGATCGTCGACGCCGCGGCTTCACTGCTGCACGAGAAGGGGCCCGGCGCGGTGACCACCCGGGGTGTCGCCGAGCGCGCCGGCGTGCAGGCCCCGACCATCTATCGCTTGTTCGGTGACAAGGACGGCCTGCTGGAGGCGGTGGCCGAGCACGTCATGGCCGCGTTCGTCTCGGACAAGGCCGCCAGTGTCGCGGCCGCGGCGGCGACCGACGTGGACCCGCTGGACGACCTGCGCGCGAGCTGGCACAAGCAGATCGAGTTCGGCCTGGCCAACCCGGCGATCTTCCGGCTGCTGAGCGACCCGGAACGCGTACGCGACTCGCCCGCCGCCCGCAGGGGCAAGCAGATCCTGGAGACACGTGTGCGCCGACTGGCGGCGGCAGGGCGACTCCGGGTTCCCGAACCGCACGCGGTCGACCTCATCCAGGCGGCCGGCGTCGGAACTGTCCAGACCCTGCTGGCAACCGCGCAGGCGCACCGGGACCCCACCCTGGGCGAGGCGATGATGGACGCCGTCCTCGGCCGCATCCTCACCGACGCCCCCACCCGGACACCCGACGGCCCCCTCACCTCGGCCGTCGCCCTCCGCGCACAGGCACCCCACCTGGAGATGCTCAGCGAGCCGGAACGCCTGTTGCTCATGGAGTGGCTCGACCGCATCGCAGATCCCGCGGGAACCAACGCCAAGGCGATCTCGACGGAGTCCTAGCCCCTCGGGCGATGCATTCCGGATCGGACGCCCGGTCGTTCAGTGCTGCCGCGAGGGAGGATTTCGGCGGTGTCCACGCGGCAGGGCGACGACAAGAGCGTCAGGGCTGATCGATCTGGGCGGCGGCCCGCTCCAGGTCGGCGACGGTCCCCGACATGATCGTCCGTACATGGGTGGTGATGTGCCGCACGGGCCAGTCCCACCACGCCACGGCAAGGAGCCGGGCGACATCCTCGGCGTCGTAACGGGTGCGGATGAGCCGGGCGGGATTGCCGCCGACGATGCCGTAGTCGGGCACGTCGGCAGTGACCACGGCCCCGGCGGCGATGATCGCGCCGTGCCCGATGCGCACGCCGGGCATGACCGTGGCGCCGTGACCGAACCACACGTCGTTGCCGACGACGGTGTCGCCCCGCCCGGGCAGACCGGTGATCAGGTCGAAGTGCTCCGCCCAGGAACCGCCCATGGTGGGGAACGGGAAGGTGGACGGGCCGTCCATGCGGTGGTTGGCGCCGTTCATGATGAACCGGGTGCCCGTGCCCAGCGCGCAGTACTTGCCGATGACGAGCCGCTCGGGACCGTAGTGGTACAGGACGTTGCGCGTCTCGAACGCGGTCGGATCGTCCGGATCGTCGTAGTAGGAGAAGTCACCGACCTCGATCAGAGGCGACTTCACCAACGGCTTGAGCAGCACCACGCGAGGGTGCTCGGGCATCGGGTGGAGCACGGTGGGGTCAGCGGGAACGGGCGGCATCGCGGAGTCGGTTCCTCTCGACTGAACCTAGAGCGACGGTTGTCGCGTTAAGATGCTGGCACAGCCCTGCCTCCTTGATCAACCGGATACCGATTGCCGATGACAGACCCTCTGGACACGACGCCGGACCGCCGTCCGGGCGGCCGCACCGCCCGCGTCCGCACCCAGGTCCTCGACGCCGTGCGAGCCGAACTCGCCGAGGGCGGTCACGAACGACTCACGATGGAGGGGGTCGCGAAGCGCGCCGGAGTGCACCGCGCCACGGTCTACCGGCGTTGGCGCGATGTCGCCGGCCTGCTCGTCGACGTCATCGACGCCGCCGGCGAGATCGACTGGCAGCCGCCGGACACCGGCTCACTCCTCCGCGATCTGACGGCCCTCAACGAGGAAATCCAGGAATCCCTGGTCGTACAGCCGTCGTTCGCCGTCGCCCTGATGGCTGCCTCGTTCCACTCCGAACAGGCCGCGCAAGCCCAGACCCAGCTGTGGACGGACCGGTACGCGCAGTGCGAGATCCTCGTCGAGCGTGCCGTCGAGCGCGGCGAACTCCCCGCTCAGCACACGGACGCGCGGAGCCTGCTGATCGCCGCCACGGCACCGCTCTATCACCAACTCGTACTCCTGCGCGCCGATCCGGACCCGCGCCTCCCGGAACGGGCCGCGGAGGCGGCAGTCCTGGCGGCTGCCGCGGGCGCCTTCACCGCCCGTCGGGAGGAGAGCGTGTGATCGAGGTACAGCGGGGCGCAAGTACCCGCCGGCAGGCGGTTTCCTTCGGATCAAGCCCGTCCGATGTCCGTGGTCAAAAAGATCTCGGATCAACAGAGCGGGCGACCTACGCTGAGCGCCGTCCGCACTATCTGGGAGAAGCATGACAAGCAGGTTCACCGAGTTGACCGTTGACTGCCACGATCCGGAGAGGCTCGCGGCGTTCTGGTGCGAGGTCCTGGACTTCAAGGTGATCGACCGGAGCGAGGGCAAGGTCGAGATCGGCTCCTGGGTGCCGACCGTCGAGGAGATACGGGCCCGTCAGATGCCGCCCACCCTGATGTTCATACGTGTGCCCGAGGGCAAGACCGTCAAGAACCGGCTGCACCTCGACGTCAGCCCGATCGACCGCAGCACCGAGGACGAGGCGACAAGGTTGCTCGGCCTCGGTGCCGTCAGGGTGGACGTGGGCCAGGGCTCGGACCGGAACTGGGTGGTCATGGCCGACCCGGAGGGCAACGAGTTCGACGTCGTGCGCACCTTGGCGCCGCAGGACCAGCCAGGGGCTCGCTGACGATCTCCCAACGGAGCCGAGGCGCGCCCGGCCGATCCGGCCGCGCTCCGGTGCGGCCTGTCAGGTGCCGTTGATCAGGCGCGTCGCCAGGTCCGGGCTGAAGGTTCCGGCCGGGACGTCGGGAGCGATCCCGCACTGGCCGTCCGAGTTGCCCGGCGTCTTGACCCAGAGCAGCATGTCGCCGCCGCCTCCTTCCTGCGGGCGGGTGCCGAGCTTGCGTCCGGCCGGGTTGCACCACTCGCCGGCCAGCTTCCCGTTTCCATTGCGGCTGGTGTCGATCACGAAGTGCGAGCCGCCGCCGAGCGCCGAGTTCACCCCGTTCGCGTACGTCGTCGAGGCGCTGGTCGAGTAGTAGTTGGAGACGTTGACGGCGAAGCCGCGTACGTTGGCGATGCCCGCGCCCTTGAGCCGTCCGGCCATGGTCGCGGCGTCGGTCCAGCCCGCGTTGCCCGCGTCGAGGTAGGCCCAGGTGTCGGGCGCCTTCGCCTTCAGCATCTGGGTCGCGTACGTGAGCATGCCCAGGCGGTCCTGGATCTGGGCGTCGCTCATGCAGTCGAAGTCGCCGAGCGCGTCCGGCTCGATGACGACGACGGCCGGCCGGTCCGCGATGGCCGCCGCGAACGTGGAGATCCACGTCTTGTACGCGGCGACGCTCCCGGCGCCGCCCCCGGACTGGCCGCCGCAGGCGTCGCGGCCCGGGATGTTGTAGGCGACGAGTACAGGCAGCTGACCGTGGCTTGCCGCCTTCCCGACGTAGCTCGCGACCTGCGAACCGGTGGATCCGGTGGTGAACCAGGCGGCGATGGGCTGTTCCGCGATCTGAGTGCGGATGGCGGCCGCGCGGGCGTCGGTGGGGTGTGCCGCGACCCATGTGGCCGGGTTCGAGGCGGTGTTGACGTAGAAGCCGTTCGTGTCGGACAGCGGATCGGCCGCGGCCGGCTGGGCCGTGGCGAGGGCGCAGGCGGTCACCGCCACGGCGGCCGTGGCGATCCGGCTGAAGGTCCTGCGGGTACGCGTCATTGCGTCACCTTCCTGTGTGCTGTGGGGAGGGCTCCTTGTGGGAGGAGCCCGGTGGGGGGGAAGCCGCCGTCAGCGGGCGGCGGCGAAGGTCGCGACCCAGGCGAGGGCCGAGTTCCAGTTGATGGCGATCTCGTCGGTGCCGTACGAGTAGACGTCGTCGATGTAGCAGGTCGAGGGCGCGCAGCCGACGAGGTTCTGCTGGGCGACCGGGTCCGTGAGCACGGAGTTGGGACCGCCGGCCAGGGAGCCCTTCGGCGGATCCGGGAGGGCCGGGTCGATCTGGTGGGCCCAGATGCGGGTGTGCTGGTTGTGGCTGGCCCGCTCGCCGTAGCCGGTGACGTAGGACTGGTCGAGGGCGTTGCGGCCGAGGAGGTAGTCCATCGCCTCCAGGACGCCGTCGCGGTAGCGCGGCAGCCGGGTGAGATCGTAGGCGGTGGCCATGATCACGGCGTTGTTGGCGGTGACGCTGTTGGAGCCCCAGACGTACGTGCCGTCGGCGGGCTTGTTCGGGTTCGGGTAGCCCTGGGACCGCTGGTCGCGGACGAACGTCTCGGCGATCTTGACGATGCGGGCGCTCGCGGCCAGCGACAGCTTCCGCGGGAAGCGCTCGGGCATGCGGGCGACGGTGAGGTCGCTGAGCGCGCTGGTGTCCTGCCAGGAGAAGCCGTCGGTGGTGGCCTTCGCGGTGATGCGGGCGAGGTACCGGTGGTCGCGGGTGGTGGCGTACAGCTCGGTCGCGGCCCAGGAGAACTCGTCGGAGACCTGGGTGTCGTCGTAGTCGCCGCCGCCCGAGCCGTTGGCGTCCGGCGCGTACAGGTCGGGGTGCGCGAGCGCGGCGTCGAAGGCGGTCCGGGCCGCTCGCAGGCAGCGGGCGGCGAACTCCTTGTCGTACGGGGCCCAGACGCGGGCGGCCTGGGCCGCGGCCGCCGCGAGGTTCAGGGTGGCGGCGGTCGTCGGCGGGTGCAGGTAGCGGGGCTGGGAGTCCTTGTCGGGCTGGGTCGGCAGCGCCGTCCAGGCGAGGTCGTGCACCTTGTGCAGGGCCATGCCGGCGAGCGGCTGCCCCTGCGGGATCTGCATGCGCAGCAGGAACTCGACCTCCCACCGGGACTCGTCGAGCACGTCCGGCACCTTGTTGGCGTTCTCCGGTACGGAGAGCAGCCCGTCGGAGGCGCCGACGGTGTCGCCCTGCCGCCGTGAGCGCTCGTAGGAGTCCATCAGTTGCCAGGCCGCGAGTCCGCCGTTGACGACGTACTTGCCCTGGTCACCGGCGTCGTACCAGCCGCCGCGCACGTCCTGGCGGTAGGAGCAGGCGCCGGGCAGGCAGGGCACGTCCGTGTCGCCCTTGTTCGGGGCGACGCCGAGGTGGCCGGCCGGGCGCGCGTAGGCGTCGCCCACGTACGCCGCCTCGATCGGGGTGCCGCTGCGGGCGAGGTAGAAGTAGCCGAGCGCGTCGCGGCGCAGGCCGGTGTACGGGTTGTCGGCGATGTCGAACGGCTCGCTGACGTGGTCGCCGACGGCGAGGGTGTAGCCGGTGCCGTTCGTGGTGTAGCCGGAGAAGTCTGCGATGTGAACGTGCTGGCCCGAGGCGTCGTCGTCGCCCTGGACGCGGGTGCGGCCGGTGCGCACGACCGTGCCGTCGGCCGCGCGCAGGCTCCAGTCGACCGGCCGGTCGCCGGGCTCGACGACGGACGCCTTCTTGGGCCCGTGTCTTTCGTACCCGACCTGGTTGACGTGGACGGGACTGCCGAAGTCGCGGCCCGCGCCGGGGGCGACGGATCCACCGGTCAGCGACACGTCGTCCATGCACAGCGTGAACGCCGCGGCGGCGCCGCCCTGTTGGAAGGAGAGCTGGCCGTGCAGGTCGGCCGACTTCGACGTCCCGGAGACGGTGAAGGTCTGCGGCTCGGGGGTGAGGGTGAGCGTCTTGTTGAAGGTGGTGGTGCGGGGCGGTACTCCGAGCTGGAGTACGGCGCGGATGGTGGTCGTGGTGGTCGCCGAGGCCGTGAAGCGCAGGGTATAGGGCTGGTCGGCCTCCAGCGGGATGCTGTCCTGCGCGATCATCGAGTCCCACGGATTGGCCGTTCCGGCCGGCACGTCGGCACACAGTTTGCCGCCGTCGATCCGGGAGGGCGTGGAGCCGCTGCTCCACCACGGGGTCTTCACCTGGTCGAACGTGCCGTTCAGGACACGCTCGTAGGGCTGTTGAGGGTCGGGGGCCGCGTGCACCGCGGGTGCGGTGGCCAGCAGCACGGTGGGCAGCACCAGGGCATGCAGAAGCGTTCGGGGGCGCATTCCGGTCTCTTCCGTCGCTCGTCCAGTCGTCGGAGGGCCGGTCCGCTGTGGCGTCAGCGCCGATCGTGAGGGCGGCCCGCGGCGATGTCAACGGATCGGGCGCCGTCAGATTTTTTTGCCCAGGACACTTCCCCGTCACAGGAGTCTGGCTCTACAGTCCCGGACTGTTACCGCTCCCAATTTTTGGCACAGGCGGTACAGGATCGGTCGTTGCTATGGCGTCAAATAGCAGCTCAGAGAGACTTCTTGGGGTCGGAGCGTCCATCTCCGCCCCTTTACCGCTCCCAAAACAGAGGAACATTATGGGACAGATACAGCGCCGGACCGAGGGTCGGGCACGCCCCCTGACGGGACGTCGGCGGCTCGCGGCGGCCGTCGCGATCGGTGCGTCGATGGCGGTGTTGAGCGCCTGCGGCAGCGACGACGGGACCAGCGGTTCGGGCAAGACTGTCCTGGTGGTCAAGACGTTCAGCCAGTTCGGCTACGAGGACCTGTACAAGCAGTACGAGGCCGCGCACCCGGACATCGAGATCCGCGAGGAGAACATCTCCCAACTGGGCGACTACGCGCCGAAGTTGCAGCAGTGGATGGCCAGCGGCCAGGGCGCGGGCGACGTCGTGGCCCTGGAGGAGGGCATCCTCACGCAGTTCATGCAGCGGCCGGACGCCTTCGTGAACCTGCTCGACCACGGCGCCGCACCGCTGCGGAAGAACTACCTCGACTGGAAGTGGCACCAGGCCCTCACCCCGGACGGCAAGACCCTCGTGGGCCTCGGCACCGACGTCGGCGCGCAGGGCATGTGCTACCGCAAGGACCTGTTCAAGAAGGCCGGTCTGCCCACCGACCGCGAGAAGGTCGGCGCGCTGTGGCAGGACTGGGACGGCTATCTCTCCGTGGGGAAGAAGTTCACGGCGGCCAGGACGGGAGCGCACTTCTTCGACTCGGCCGGCTCGATCTACCAGAACATGCTGATGCAGCAGAGCGACCACACGTACTACACCAAGGACAACAAGCTCGTCATCGACTCCAACCCGGCCGTGCGGACGGCCTGGGACAAGACGGTCGAGATGATCGACGCGGGCCTGTCGGGGAACATCGCCGCGTGGAGCCCGCAGTGGAACGCAGGCTTCAAGAAGGGCACGTTCGCGACGATCCCCTGCCCGTCGTGGATGCTCGGCACCATCAAGAAGCAGGCCGGCGACGCGGGCGCGGGCAAGTGGGACGTGGCCCGGGTGCCGGGCAACGGCGCGGTGCGCGGCGGGTCCTTCCTCGCGGTGCCCCGGCAGAGCAAGCACCCTGAGCAGGCGGCGGAGCTGGCGAAGTTCCTGACCAGCGCGAAGGGGCAGACGGCCGCGTTCAAGGGGAAGGGCAACTTCCCGTCCGCGCTCGCGGCCATCGACAGCGACGACGTGCGTTCGTACCGGGACCCGTACTTCTCCGACGCACCGGTCGGCCGGATCTTCGGCGACAGCGTCAAGGCGCTGCGGCCGGTCTACCTCGGCCCGCAGAACAACCCCATCAACGACGCCGTCAGCAACTCGCTGACCGCGATCGAGCAGCACAAGCTGTCCGACGCCGCGGCGTGGAAGAAGGCCGTGTCGGAGGCGAAGCGCCTGGAGGACTGAGCCCCGCCGCCGCGGCACAGCGTCGCCGCCGCGCCCACGGGGCCCGTCGCTCGACCGCCGCAGGAGTCCGGCATCACCGCCGCCCGCCGCGAGCCGGGCACCCCGCGGCGGCGTCGCGGTCCGAGGTCCGGTCTTTCCGGCCCCACCGCCCGATCGCCGCCGGGGCGCCCGGACTTCCCGGCCCCGCAGGGACACCCGCCCTTCCCGGCCCAGCCGGGGCCCGGACTTCCCCGCCCCGCGGGCCCGCCCACTCCCCCGCCACCCAAGGATCCGCCGTGACCACAACCACCCGGCTTCCGCACGCCGGACGCACCTCACCCCGAGCACCCGCACCACCCGACGCGCCCAGCCCCCGGCCCCGCCCGCTCGCCCGGCTGGCCGCGCGCGGGACCCCGTACCTCTTCATCGCCCCGTTCTTCGTCCTCTTCGCCGTCTTCGGCCTCTACCCGCTCCTCTACACCGCGTGGGTCTCCCTGCACGAGTGGAAGATGGGGATGAAGGGCGACTTCGTCGGGCTGGACAACTACAGCAAGCTGTTCGGCGACCCGGACTTCTGGAACGCCCTGGTCAACACGGTCGGCATGCTCGTGATGGCGACCGTGCCGCAGCTCCTGCTCGCGCTGGTGGTGGCGAGCATGCTCAATCAGCGGCTGCGCGGCATGACGTTCCTGCGCCTCGGGATCCTGCTGCCGATCGTCACGTCCGTCGCCGCCGTCGGCATCGTCTTCAGCCAGCTCTTCGACCGCGACGCGGGCATGGCCAACGGCCTGCTGCACCTCGTCGGGATCGGCCCGGTCGACTGGCGCGCGGAACGCTGGTCGTCGTGGGCGGCGATCTCCACGATGGTCGACTGGCGCTGGACCGGCTACAACTCGCTGATCTATCTCGCCGCGATGCAGGCCGTGCCGAAGGAGCTGTACGAGGCCGCGTCGATCGACGGCGCCGGCCGCGTCCGGCAGCTCTTCGCCATCACGGTGCCGATGATCCGGCCCGCCGTGATCTTCACCGTGATCTCGTCGACCATCGCGGGCCTCCAGCTCTTCACCGAACCGCTGATCTTCGCGCAAGGGTCGAACGCGATCTCCGGCGGCAGCCTGCGCCAGTTCCAGACCATGTCCATGTTCATGTTTGAGAAGGCCTTCAGGAACTTCGATTACGGATACGGCTCCGCCGTGGCCTGGATGATCTTCCTGATCATCATCGTGCTGACCGTGGTCAACTTCCTCATCGTGCGGAGGACGAGGTAACCGTGCGCAAGAACTCCCCGCTCGCCTATGTCACGCTGATCGCCGCGATCCTGCTGTCCGCGTTCCCGCTCTACTGGCTGCTCGTCGTCGCCACCCGGGGCAGCGACGTGGTCGGCGACTGGCCTCCCCCGTTGCTGCCCGGCGGTCAACTCGCCGACAACATCGGGCGGTTGTTCGCCGCCGACGGCGCCCACTTCGCGAAGGCGCTGCTCAACTCGGCGATCGCGTCCCTGACGGTGACCGTCTCCGTGGTCTTCTTCAGCACCCTGGCCGGCTTCGCCTTCGCCAAACTGCGCTTCAAGGGCCGCGACGTCCTGCTGATCTGCATCCTGGGCACGATGATGGTGCCGGTCCAGATGGGCATCATCCCGCTCTACATGATCATGGTGAAGTTCGGCTGGGTGAACCAGCTGCAGGCCGTCATCGTGCCGTTCCTCGTCTCGGCGTTCGGCGTCTTCCTGATGCGCCAGTACACCGAGCAGACCGTGCCCGACGAGCTGATCGAGGCGGCCCGCGTCGACGGCGCGCACACCTTCCGCATCTACTGGACCGTGGTCCTGCCCGCGCTGCGCCCGGGAGCCGGCGTGCTCGCGCTGTTCACGTTCATGGGCGCCTGGAACGAGTTCCTGTGGCCGCTGGCGGTTCTCGAACAGGACAACCCCACCGTGCAGTTCGCCCTGAACCAGCTCTCCACCAGCTACTACACCGACTACTCCCTGATGTTCACCGGGGCCCTGGTCGCCATCGTCCCGCTGCTCGTCGTCTTCGTCATCTCGGGACGCCAGATCATCGGCGGCATCATGGAAGGAGCCGTCAAGGCATGAGCACCCCGCTGGTTTCCGAAGTCCCGGCGTCCGTGGACTCCCCGGAGGAACTCGCCGACCGTTTTCCCGCCTCGTTCGTCTGGGGCGCGGCGACCTCCAGCTACCAGATCGAGGGGTCGGTGAACGCGGACGGCCGCGGCCCCTCCATCTGGGACACCTTCTGTGCCCGGGAAGGAGCGATCGACAACGGCGACACGGGGGCGGTCGCCGCCGACCACTACCGCCGCCACCGCACGGACATCGACCTGATGGCGCGGCTGAACCTGGGCGCCTACCGCTTCTCGATCGCCTGGCCCCGCGTCCAGCCCACCGGCAAGGGCCCGGTCAACACCCAGGGCCTCGACTTCTACGAGCGTCTGGTCGACGACCTCCTGGAGCGCGGCATCACCCCGTGGCCGACGCTGTACCACTGGGACCTTCCGCAGCCGCTGGAGGACGCCGGCGGCTGGCCCCGGCGCGACACCGCCGAACGCTTCGCCGAGTACGCGGCCGCCGTGCACGAGGTGCTGGGTGACCGTGTCCCGCACTGGACCACCCTGAACGAGCCGTGGTGCTCGGCGTTCCTCGGCTACGCCACCGGACGGCACGCCCCCGGCCGCCGCGAGCCGCAGGCCGCGCTGCGCGCCGCCCACCACCTGCTGCTCGCCCACGGCCTCGCCACCCGGGCGCTCCCCGACGACGCCTCGGTCGGCATCACCCTCAACCTCACCGACGTGCGCGCCGCGTCCCCCGCTCCCACCGACGTCGACGCCGCACGGCGTATCGACGGTCTGCAGAACCGCCTCTTCCTGGATCCGCTGCTGCGCGGCACGTACCCGGCGGACGTCGTCGCCGACCTCGCGGGCTCCTTCGAGCTGACGCACGTACACGACACGGACCTGGAGGTCATCGGCGGCCGGCCACCGGCCTTCCTCGGCATCAACTACTACTCCCCCCTGCACGTCGCGCACCGCGCCGAGCCCCAGAGATCCGCGTACGTCGGCGCACCGCACACGGCCGCCGTGGACGGCGGGGGCGCGCGGACGGCGATGGGATGGGAGATCGACGCGTCCGGGCTGCGCGCCCTGCTGCGCCGGCTGCACGCCGAGCATCCCGGCCTCGCGCTGTACGTGACCGAGAACGGCGCCGCGATCGACGAGGACGTGCACGATCCGACCCGGCTCGCCTACCTGCGCGACCACATCGAGGCGTGCGCGGACGCGATGGCCGAAGGCGTCGACCTGCGCGGCTACTTCGCCTGGTCCCTGCTGGACAACTTCGAGTGGTCGTTCGGGTACCGGCACCGCTTCGGCCTGATCCACGTCGACTACGCGACACAGGCCCGCACTCTCAAGGACAGCGCGCGCTGGTACGCGGACCTGCTGCACGCCGCCCGCGCCTCCGCGCTCCCCGCATCCGCGCTCTGACACCCACGCCTTAAAGTGACAGCCACAGCCGCCGCAACCAGGAGCCGCACGCATGACCGGACGCCAGCCCACTCTCGACGAGGTCGCCGAACGGGCAGGCGTCTCCCGCGGCACCGTCTCCCGTGTCCTCAACAACCGCCAGCACGTCAGCGCCAAGGCCCGGCGGGCCGTGGAACAGGCCATCGACGACCTCGGCTACGTACCGAGCGTCGCCGCTCGCTCCCTGGCCAGCGCCCGGCGCGGCGCGGTCGTCCTCGCGATCTCCAGCGACGACCCGGCACTGTTCGCCAACCAGTTCTTCGCCCAGGTCATCGCCGGCGTGAACACGGTGATGGAGGACACCGACCTGCACCTCATGCTCATCCTCGCGGCGACCGAGCGCGGCCGCGAGCGCCTGGAGCGGGTCCTGCAGTCGCGGGGCGCCGACGGCGTGATGCTGCTGGCGTTGCGCGAGAACGACCCGCTGGTGAAGGTGGCCGAGGCCGGGAAGGTACCGGTGGTGTACGGCGGGCAGCCGCTGGAGCGGGCGCCGCGGTTCTACGTGGACGCGGACAACCGGGGCGGCGCTCGCAGCGCGGTCGAGTACCTGATTTCCACGGGCCGCGAGCACATCGCCACCATCACTGGCCCCCAGGACCAACAGGTCGGCGTCGCACGCTACTTGGGGTACCGGGAGGCGCTGGCGCTTGCCGGGCTCGACGCGCGGCGGGTGGCCCACGGCGACTTCTCCCAGGAGAGCGGCGCCCGTGCGATGACGGAACTGCTGGACCGGCACGGGGACCTCGACGCGGTGTTCGTGGCCTCGGACGCGATGGCGGCGGGCGCCCTGGAGGCACTGAGCGCGGCGGGCCGCACGGTCCCCGACGACGTGGCCGTCGTCGGCTTCAACGACATCGTCACCGCCCAGCACACGACCCCGACCCTGACGACGGTCCGCCAGCCGATCGAGGCACTGGGCCGCGAGATGACCCGCATGCTCCTGCGCGCCATCAACGAGGACACTCCGACGCCGCTGATCCTCCCGACGGAGCTGGTGCTCCGCGACTCCGCCTGACACGGGCACCCAAGGGTTTCCATTCCGGGCCGCGACGAATCGCCGGAACAGCAGCGGTGCGGATTCAGCCCTGCGTCGCCTCCACTGCCGAGGCGACGAAATCTGCGACCAGTCGCCGCCGGTCCTCCTGGCTCCAGGCGAGGACCAGCGCGCTACCCGGCGCGTCGGCCACCGGGACGTGCACGAGCCCCGGGTGCGGTGGCCGGGTCAGCGAACGCGGCAGTACCGCGACTGCTCGTCCCAGCAGCACCATTTGTGTCAGCTCGGCGCCGTCGGCGACCTCGGGGCCGATCCCGGGGACGGGCTCGACACCGGGCAATCCGCTGCCGTGGATGCCCTTCCAGCGGGGCAGCGTCTCGTGGGCCAGGTCGGCGAGGGTCACCTCGCTGCGGCCGGCGAGGCGGTGGTCCGGCGGCAGGACGGCCACCCGGCCTTCGATCATCAGGGTCTCGTGGTCCAGCCCGGTCAGGTCGTCGAACGGCACGTACAACAGAGCCACGTCCGCCCGGCCGTCGCGCACGTGGTCGGCGCGGTCGGTGGCCCCGCCGAACACGATGTCCACCTGACGGGCGTCGGGCCGGCGCGCGTAGGCGGCCAGGATGCCGGAGAGCAGGTTCGCGTCTCCGCCGGGCTTGATCACCAGGCGCAGCTGGGTCTCCCGTCCGCCTGCTCGGCGGGTCTTCTCGATCGCCGCGCCGACGGCGAGCAGCGCATGCCGGCCGTGGTACTGCAATACCTGTCCGGCGGGGGTCAGGGCGACGTGCCGACTGGAGCGCTCGACCAGCGTCACCCCGAGCCGGTCCTCCATCCTCCGTACCGCCTTGGACAGGGCGGGCTGGGCGATCCCCAGCCGCTGTGCCGCCCGGCCGAAATGCAGCTCTTCGGCGAGGGCGGCGAAGTACTCCAGCTCGCGGGTCTCCAGCTCGGCCATGCCGCCAGAATACGTCCCCATACATTCCTTGGAGGAATGGATCGAGAATCAATCGTTCTTGGACTTCACGAAGAACGACCAGTTCAATGGATGCATGATTCACCACACGATGATCGTCGCCTTCGATGAACTGATTCCCTCCGGCGAGCTCGACGAGTTCCTGAAAGGGCTGGAGGAGCTGACCGTGGGCACCGGCGCCTTCCAGTCCTTCACCGCCCGCCACCACCTGCGCGTCCCCGCCGATGACCACGCCCCGGTGGCTGTCGCTTCCGCCGTGGTCCAGTTCGGCGTGGCCGACCTCGACACCCTCAACGACTCCTTCAGCCTTCCCAGCGTCGGCGAGTTCATCTCCAGCTGGCAGGCCCGCCGCCCGTACAAGGCGATCTGGGTGAACCACGAGCCCCTCACCTGACTCGGCACCGAGTCGCCACGGACGCAGCTCCGGGCTCTCTGCCTGTCCAGCAGGACGCGCCTCTTCTCGCCACCGATCTCATACGGGGACGTAGAGGTCCTGCGGTGACGCGCCCAGGATGAGACCGTTGTCGAAGCGGACCTGCACCGTCACCAGCGGTCCCTGTTCCTGGAACGCGATCCACGCCGGATGCAGCGCGCCGATCTTCTGCTCCAGCTGCCTCTTGCTTTCTGGGGGCATGCCGTCACCGTAGGAGTCGAGCAGCGACTTCAGCCGTTCGTACTCGCGGACGTCGGCTTCCTCTCGGACGTGCTCGACGACTTCCTCCACGGTTCCCTCGATGCCGGCGGCGAGAGAGAGGATGCCAATGACCGCCCCGGACACCTCGATCGGGTCGGTCAGACGGAGATCGGCAGCCAGCTTGACCCGCTGGCCTTCCTGCAAAGTCATGAGATTTCCCTGTTCTACGTTCCGGTGACCCTCACCCCATGATCACCCTCGCCCCGCCGGGCCGTAATTCCGGCCCGGTCTCCGCCACGCGACGCGGCGGCGTCAGGTCGACGTCGAGTATCGAGACAGCTGGCGGAGCGCCAGATCAGTGCGCCTCGCACCCGCCAGCAGCGCATCTTGATCGTCTCCGCACGGGCGCCTAGGCTCTCGTGCCCATGGGGATGGGGGAACCGAACCACGGTCGGCGGTCGTGGCTTGCGCGGCTGGCCCTGCGTCGTGGAATCGCTGCGCTGCTGGCTGGAGCGGTGGGACTGGCCGTTCTGGGAACCGTGTTCGCCGTTCTGCCAGGCATGGTGGTCGACCACGATCTCGCCGGGGCCGCCGTCGCCTCGCAAGATCGGCTGAAGGCCGTGAACGATGTCCGGACGACTCTTCTACAGGTGGTCGGTGGCTCGGTCGTGCTCTTCGGCGCGTACGCCACCTGGCGGCAAGTGCGGGTCAGCCAGGATGGCTTGCGCGCCACCCAGGAGGGCTATGTCACGGACCGGTTCAGCCGAGCGGTCGATCAGCTTGGCAGCGACAAGCTGGAAACACGTATCGGCGGGCTGCACGCGCTCTGGCGAGTCGCGGAGCAATCGGCCCGTGACCGTGAGGCCGTCATCTCCATCCAGGCCGCGTATCTGCGCACGCACCTGCCCTGGCCGCCCACCGGGGCGGAGACGCCGGCTGCGGACGTGCACATCAACGATGTCGCCCCGCTGGAGGCCCGTGTCGCCGACGCCCAGGTGGCGCTGACCGGCCTCGGCGTGCTGTGCCAGCGTCGGGAGCAGTCCTGGGTCAATCTCAGCGCCACCGACTTGCGCCGGGCCGACTGCGACGGGCTGTGGCTGCCCGAGGTCAACCTCGACCGCTCCTGCATGGAGGCGGCGGGTCTCTACCACGCCAACCTGACCCAGGCCTCCCTCGTCTCGGTCAACCTGCGGCACGCCGATCTCAAGACAGCGATCCTGCACCGGACCCGGTGTGCCCTGGCCGATCTGCGCGGCGCACGGCTTGTCGAAACAGACCTGCGCGAAGCGGACTTCACCGAGGCCGACCTTCGCGAGGCGAACCTGCGCAAGGCCGACGCGGGCGGCGCTGTCTTCCGCGCTGCCGACCTACGCCTGGCCGACTTGCGCGGCACAGACCTCAGAACGGCCGACCTGGCCCAGGCGCGTCTGACCGGCGCCCTCGTCAGCGAGCGCACCCGCTGGCCCGTCGGCTTCGACCTGTCGGCCGCCGAAGTCGTCGTCACCGAGGAACCCGGCCCCGAACCCCCGCCTCTGCTCCAGCCGCCGGGGATAACGACGCAGCACCCGCCGCTGCAATCCATGCCCTGACCGAACGGCCCAGTGATGACCAACGGGGAGCCTGGCCGAGCGACTGGAACCGTTCAAGTCGGAGTTTCTCGCCGCTGCACGCGGCAGCCTGACCTGACATCGGAGGTCACAGCGGCGCGCTGATCGCGGCGTCAAGGCCGAAGCCATCACTGAAGCACGGGTCTGATGCACGGTTACGTTCGTGTCCGGGGTTGCGGTGTGTTGCTGTGGGCCCGACTCGAGCTTCTGACCATAGCGGCGGCATTCTGGCGAGCCCTCGCTGGTGCGCGCGGCCCCCGTCTTGGCTTGGTACAGCGGCGTGTTGCTGCGTTGTTGAGGGCTGCTGCTCGGGCCTCGACGTGGGCAGGGGCCGAACAAGCCTCGGCCGGTCCACAGGTGGCGCCGCCTCGCCTGAAGCTGAGGAGGCCATGTGACCATGACCGCATGACGGCTGGTCGGATCATCTTCCTCAACGGAACGTCCAGTTCGGGAAAGTCGAGCATCGCCAGGGAGTTGCTCGACATCCTGGACCACGGCGTCTTCTTCCATTTGGCGGTCGACAGCTTCAACGCCATGCGTACGAAGCGGGACCTCGCGCAGGACGACCTCGACCACGCTCTGCGCCGGACGAGGTTGGGCTTCCACCGCTCGATCGCGGCCATGGCCGCGGTGGGCAACGATGTCATCGTCGATCATGTACTCAGCGAGCCGTGGCGGCTGATCGACTGCCTGACCGTGCTGCCCCCGGAGAATGTGTTGTTCGTCGGTGTCCGTTGCTCACTGGACGAACTGGTCCGTAGAGAAGCGGCGCGTGGCGATCGTCCGTCGGGTCTGGCGGCGCTGCAGTACGACCTGGTCCATGCGCATGGTGATTACGACGTCGAATGCGACACCAGCACGGCCGACCCGCGTGAATGCGCCGAGTTGATCAAGAGGTTCCTGCCAGACCGGCCAACGCCCACCGCCTTCACCCGTCTTCGCGCACGGTACCTCTGAATGTCGTTCAGGCCGTAAGCGGGCAACCAGCCTGGTCGGGGCGGAGACAGAGACTCCAGCTGGACCAAGGGAGCAAGTATCTGCATACCGAGTCCGTCCTCGACCAGGTTCGGATGGTCAGCCCAGTCGGCCGGAAGGTCTCGCGGATCCGCTCGGCATGAGGGAGATCCGCCAGCGCGACAGGACCAGTCTCGCCGCCCCGACCGGCCTGGACAACTGGCCTGGGCCTGCGCGGGTCACTTGGACTCCAGCCGTCCCAGGGGATGGCCGTCGGCGAGGACGCTGCGGGCCGTCTCCCAGTCGGCACCGTCGACGCCGGTGACGTGCCGCAGATAGGCGAGGATGACCTGCTGGACGAGAGCGACCCGCTCCGGGTTTTCTTCGGTGGTCTCTGTCACCTGGTAGCCGGAGATGCCACCGAGGAATTGCTCACCACCGAAGATGGTGAGCAGACTCTTGTTGCCGCCACTGAGGGTGTAGGGATCGCTCATCCAGGCCGGGCCGCGGGTGGAGAGCGGGAGGTCGTCCTTGTCTCCGGCCACGACCAGTCCGGGGGCGGTGATGTGAGAGAAGTCCTGGTCCCGCAGCCACGGCCGGGAGCGAGCATCGGCCAGCCACGTGGTCAGCCCCGAGAGCCTTGATACGGTCATCTGCCCTCGGTAGCCCTCGGTAGCCCTCGACCCGAAGTAGGCCCCGAACTATCTGGAGGCCACTTTCATGCGGCTCGTCTTTCGCAACATCGGTGCCCAGGACCTGCCCAAGCGCGGCTACACGCCGAGCAACGCCCCGGTCGAAGCCCTGCTACTGGACATCGAGGCGGACCTCTCCATCGAGGAGGACGGCCGGACACTGTGGTCGGAGGAGCTCTTCCAGGTTGCCGAGCTGGCTTATGAGCTGGCGCATTGGCTACAAATCCCGGAGGAGCACCGGGGCAACTTCGAGCTCGACTCGATGGACTGGGCAGAGCGTGGGGTCATCCGCATCGTCCGCTCCGATGACGGCTGGAGGGTCGGGACGGTCCTCGAACAGGACCTCTGGACCGCCCCGGTGCCCTGGGACGACCTGGTGGCGGAGATCCGCCGCTTCGACCGTGCGGTACGCGAAGCGACCGCCTCTCTCGGCATCAACCCGGACTTCATCCCCAGGGCGTGAGCGAGCCCTCCAGAGGCCACCAGTCCTCGTGCGCAGTCGTACGTCAGCCCGCCCGCTCATAGGTAAGGACGGTCTTCGGGTGGTTGCCGATCTTGCGTAGGCGCAGCGGGCCGTCCGAGGACTTCACGTCGAAGGAGTACTTGAGTTCCTCCGGCGGGCAGTTGACGGTCCTGGTGCCCTGATCGAGCTTGAAGTTGCTCATGGACAGGTCGTACTGGTCGATGCCGGTGACAATGGCGCTGCCCTTGCATCGCGGGCCGGTGAGGGACTCGATGACCACGCGTGCGAATCTGCCCGGCTCGACCTGGTGGAAGGTCAGCTGCTGGCTGCCGTCCGTGGCTCGCCACCGGCCCACGAACCAGGGGTGGATGGGCTTGTACTCCGTGGCCACTCCGGCGAATCCGGAGCCTTTGCGCCAGGTCAGCGTGGTGGTCATCAGCCAGCTGCGACGGACGAAGTCCACTCGGGCGCCACCGTCGCGGATGCGAGCCTTCGGCCAGACGAGGGAGTGTTTGGTCGTGCTGGTGGTCCAGGAGGAGAGGTCCCCGGTGGCGACGGCCGCGATCACCTCCTGCGGTTCTTCGCCGTCCCTGCAGTACGTGCCGAAGCCGGCCGTGAGCCACACGGTGTCCCGGTACGCCTTTGCCCTGATGCCGTGGCACGGTTTGGTGCCGGTCTCATAGACCTCCTTCCGGGCGGACCAGGCGTCGTCAGAGGCGTCGCGATGCCGTGCCTCCAGGCCGCGGCGGGTGAAGCGGAGGGACACCTGCCGGCCGTCGGACAGTTCGAGGACGGTGTGGTCGTCGTCGTCCTCGACGACCCGTGAATCAGGCTTGTCCTCGGCTTCGCGGTGGGACTTCGTGTGCTTCGCGCTGCTGCCGGACGGTCCTTTGTCCGATTGCTCGGCGCAGCCGCCGACGGCTGCGCCGAGCATCAGCACCGCTACCGCCAACGCCGCCGCGCTCTTCGTTCTCATGCCGTGTCAGCTCCCCTGTACGTCGCGCCGCGATGCCCTGGCCGTCGCCTCCCGCGCCTCCAACTCCCCGATCAACGACCGCATCAGCGTCGCCTCGTCCACACACACGCTAGAGACCCGACCACGCCGCCATCACCCACAACCACGATCTCCCAGCTCAAACCATCCGGGCCGTCCCCGGAAGAGAGCTACACCCTTCGTAGATGGTTGCTGCCGTAAAAGCTCGGGCAAAGAAGGTCCAGTCGCCTGCGGCCGGCAGTTCTTTGCCGACGTGCCGGTACCAGCTCTCTGATCCCTCAATCCACGCGGCCAGGGCTTCCAGGAAGTGGTCGAGTGTCGGATTCTCTCCCTCGTGACCTCGCTGTTGGAAGTCTCGATGGAGATCACGCGGAAAGGCGACCAGGTCATTTCGGTCTCAAAGTTCATCGTCAGGTGACAGCAGCATGGCAGCACCGTATCCCCATTCCCTGCAGCCACTTGGGCACGATCACCACCCCAACCTCGGCGCACCACCCCCGCGTACAGCGACGATGCGCCCTCGTCGCCCACTGCCGAAGTGGGCCCATCCGAGCACATTGAGATCAGCACCGAGCTACCGGCTGCCTCCCTGAAGAGGAACCGCACCCTTTCCCAACTGACCAGCCGGCTCCGTGGAGCGCGGACCATGTGCCCTTCGGCTTCGCCGCCACCCGCACCCACAAGCTCACCCCGGGCCAGAAGGAAGCCAACCGTGTCCTCGCCGTCGGGCGCGCACCGGTCGAGCACGGCTTCGCCCACCTCAAGAACTGGCGGATCCTGACCAAGCTCCGTACCAATCCCGCCCGCGCCACCCACCTCCGGCGTGCACTGCTCGTTCTGACGAACCTGGAAGTCAACCGCTGAGGCAACACCTCATGGGGTTCCCGGCGACATCACCTTTGGTAGCCGGCCCCTGGCCAAGAACCCCGAGCACGGCTTTGACTTGCTCGAACACGGTAACGGCAGTGAAGGGACACGGACGTGCGTGCACGGGACATCAACTACGACACAGGGTTCCTCCCAGGGGAAGAACTCTCCCGCAAGAGCTTCACCCCTGAGACGGTCCGGCACGACATGGCGGTGATCTCCGGAGATCTCCACTGTGACGCCGTTCGTATCTCGGGACGAGAGCCTGAACGGTTGAGCATCGCCGCAAGACACGCTGTGGAAGCCGGCCTTGAGGTCTGGTTCGCCCCCTTTCCCGTGGACCTTCCCCGCGACCAGTTGCTCCCGTACTTCGCCGACTGCGCCGCTCGGGCCGAAGCCGTACGGGAGGCTGACGCCGACGTGGTGTTCGTCGCTGGCTGCGAGATCAGCGCGTTCTGCGGCGGCTTCCTCCCTGGCGACACCTACGGCGACCGTATGCGGGCCATGGCTGCCGCCGACATGGAGTGGTGGTCCTCCCTCGGACCGGTGCAAGAACGCCTCAACGACCTCCTCTCCCAGATCGCCGCGACCGTCCGTACGTACTTCGGCGGGCAGGTCACTACGCATCGGCTCCCTGGGAGTTCGTCGACTGGGGTGCGTTCGACCTCATCGGCATTGATGCCTACCGAGCCGCCTACAACACCGCCAGCTTCCGTGACGAGTTGCGTGGACACCTCGCCCACGGCAAGCCCGTCGCGGTGACCGAGTACGGAACCTGCGCGTACCAGGGCGCGGGAGAACGTGGTGGCATGGCCTGGCAGGTGCCGCACGGCGCGGTCCCGGACGAAGACGAGCAGGCGCGCTACCTGACCGAATTGCTGGACATCTTCGAGGACGAAGGCGTGGACACCGCGCTCTGGTTCACCTTCGCCGGTTACAGCAGACCCGGAGAGCAGGACCTCGGCTCCTACGGCGTCGTCAGGATGCTCGACGAGAAGCGATGGGAGCCCAAGAAGGTATTCCACACCATGGCAGCCAGATACCAACGCGGCTGACGCACCAAGACCTCCAGCCCTTGACTGCACCCGCTCTATAGCACCCGATCATCCGTCACGCTGGGGTGCAGGGTGACGGATGATCTACTGCACAGACTGCCGCCCCTGACCAGCAGGAGCACCCCCAACGACCGTCACACCAGCTCCTTGACCTGCGCCTTCAAGTTGGAGGTGGCGCCCGTGATTGTGGTTCTGATGTTCGGCCGCACCAAACGGCAGCGTCCGTAGGCCGCAGCGGTCCTGCTTGGTCGACGGCAAGATGACAACTCCGTCAACCCTTGCGTGAGCAGGGAATCCCTTGGGAAAGGGTCAGGATCATGACACAGACGATCACGGCCTCCACCCGCCCTGCTCACCCGCTACGTCAGCTGCTCGCCGCCTCCGTCGGCAACGCCGTCGAGTGGTACGACTGGTACGCGTACACCTTCCTTGCGACCTACATCGCCGACCAGGTGTTTCCAAAGAGCGCCGACAACTCGCTCGTCCCGCTTCTGTCGACGTTCGCCGTCTTCGCCGTCGGGTTCTTCATGCGGCCCGTCGGCGGGCTGCTGATGGGCGCGGTAGCGGACCGGCGCGGGCGGCGGGCCGCCCTCACGGTGACCATCCTGCTCATGGGCGGCAGCAGTCTGCTGGTCGGCATCACCCCGACGTACGCGGCCGCAGGCGTCCTCGCGCCGGTCGTTCTGGTGCTGGCCCGGCTGCTCCAAGGCCTCTCCGTGGGCGGGGAGTTCGCCGCGTCGACGACCTTCCTCGTGGAATCGGCGGGCCCCGGCCGGCGCGGGCTGTTCTCGTCCTTCCAGTACGTGTCCACATCGATCGGCCAGTTGATCGCGTCGGGCATCGCCGCGCTGCTGGTGAGCGTTCTCGCAGAGGGGCAGATGGACGGCTGGGGCTGGCGGGTGCCGTTCCTGGCGGGGGCGCTGCTCAGCCTCGTCGGGTTCTGGATCCGGCAGGGCGCGCAGGAGACCCGCACCGAGCGCCACGAGCGGCCCGGCCTGTTCGACGCGCTGCGCCACCACCCGCGCGAGTCGCTCCTGATCTGCGGCATCACGGCGGGCGGCACGCTCGCGTACTACACGTGGACGTCGTACCTGCCGACGTACGCGGAGCTGAACACGGACATCGACAAGTCGCAGGCGCTGCTCGCCGGCACGATCTCGCTGGCGTTCTTCGCGCTGCTGCAGCCGGTGGGCGGGCTGCTCTCCGACCGCTTCGGCCGCAAGCCGCTGCTGCTGTTCTTCGGGCTCGGGTTCGCGCTGCTGAGCGTGCCGTTGCTGCACACGCTGACGGGGTCGTTCGGTTCGCTGCTGCTGACGCAGTGCGCGGGCATGGTGCTGCTCACCGGCTTCACGTCGATCTCGGCGGCGGTGAACGCGGAGGTGTTCCCGGCCCGGGTACGAGCGGCCGGGATCGGGTTCCCCTACTCGCTGACGGTGGCGCTGTTCGGCGGCACGGCACCGTACATGGGCACCTGGTTCAAGGAGATCGGCCACAGCGGCCTGTTCCCCTGGTACGTCGCCGTGCTGTGCCTCGTGTCGTCCGCGGTCTACCTGCGGCTGCCGGAGAGCGCGCACCGGGAACTCGACCGCTAGACCGTGTAGCGACAGTGGATCGTGTGTGGTGTGTGATCCCGGCTCATGTGCCGGGGAGCCGTCACGGACGAGCTCACACTTGTCCGCTCAGGCGAGGTGCTTGCTGAAGAACTCGGTCAGCTTGGCGGCGGCAGGAGTCACGTACTGGTCGCGGTCGTACAGATCGACGTGGGTGGCGCCCTCGACGAGGAACAGCTCGGCGTTGCCGGGGCTGTCGGCGACGGCCTTCTCGGAGAATCCGCGGGTCACCGCCTCGGTTCCGGCGATCATCAGCAGCGGGCGAGGCGCGATCTTGGCGACGCCGGCGAAGGAGTCGAACTGGTCGAGGAGGTCCGCGCTGCGCACGACCAGGTCCCCCGTGGAGCGCGGGTACCTGCCACGGGCGTCTTGTAGTAGTCGACGAACTCGGCCGTCGGGGCGGGGGTGTCGGCATCGGCCTTCTCCGGCAGCACGGCGAACGTCGCCGCGGGCTCGCCGACGGCTTCGGCGCTGCGGAGGTTCCCGGAGTTCGCCACCATCTGCTGCCAGCCCTCGAGGTCGGCGCCGCGGAAGAAGCTGGGCACGTCGGTCCCGGAGACGCCTGCCACGCCGCTCGGCGCGGTCAGCTTCTGCCGGTCCTCGGGCGTCGGTACCTCGACGAAGGCCGTGCCGGTGGTGTCCGCGGGCAGCGAGGCCAGCACTCCGGCGAGGGCGGGCAGCCCCGATTCGTCGGCGGCGAGCACCACTTGGCGCACTCCGTCCGGCGCGTGGAAGCCGATGCCTTCGTCGACCAGGACGACGGTGTCCCCGGCGGAGCAGTGCTCGGCCCACGTCGCGGCGGGTCCGGGGGCCGCGCCCTCCTTGTGTCCGTGCAGCACGAAGTCGACGTCCAGCTCCGGGCCTTCGGGCCCGTGCGGGCGGTGGGCGCGCACCGTGTAGTTGCGCAGGACGGGCCGGGCCCCCTTGGGCGCGGCGAGGAGTTTGAGGTAGCTGACGGCGGTCAGTCGCTGGGGCACCCGGTCGAGCGAGGTCTCCGTGCCCTCGGGGGCCGGGAGGAAAGGGCGGAACCACTGGTCGTAGCCCATCGGCCGGAAGCGTTCGATGTCGCCTCCGCCCAGGGTGACTCGCATGAAGTGGGGCGAGATCCGCTCGCGTCGCGGGACGTGGAGCCGCAGCGGGCCCTGTGTCTCGGGCTTGGTCCGGGTGGTCGTGAGGTTTCCCCGTGGCATGGCCGGTTCCTCTTCAGTGGCGGGCGGTGGCGGGGTCGAGCAGCTCCTGGATGCGCAGGCCCACGTCGTGGGGGCCCTGCGCCTCCGTCAGGAAGCCGAGGCGTACGTCGTCGAACGCCCCGCCGGCCGCTTCCAGGCGCAGCACGAGCCCCTTGCGGTCGAGGCGGACGGCGCGGATCCGGTCGATGCCGGTCAGGTCGCCCTTCCGTACCAGGTCGACGAGTTGGACGAGGATGTCGGCGTGGCCCGTGTCGAGGTGGCCGAGGAGTTCCGCCTCGCGTGCCGCCAGCGGGTCGGGAGTCGCCGCGCCGAGCGTCGCGGCGTCCAGGGTACGCACGGTGTCGTCCACGGAGACGGCGGCCCGCGCGGGCCGGAGGACGAGGGTGTCGGGCCCGGCCGGGGTGAGGCGGCCGCTGAGCGCGAGGCGGGCGCGGACCCGGTCCCGTACGACGACCGGCGCGATGTCGGTGAACTCCGCGTAGGCCGCGAGCCCGGAGCCGGGAGCGCCGGCGAGTTCGGCGGTGAGGCCGGGGTCCGCGGGGTCGAGCAACAGGAGGCGGGACGCCGCGTCGACGGTGTGCAGCGCCACGCACTCGTACCGGAGGCCGCTGCCGGGCACGCTCAGCGTCAGGGAATCGGCGGCGGCCAGGATCGTCCGGGCGATTTCGGCGGTGGTGGGCTCCGGAGGCGTCACTGGGTAGACCATCTCCACTCCTCAGATTAGGTAAGGCTCACCTTACTTACTCGTATGCGACGTGGACACCCCGGGGCGCGCCGATCAGCTTCCCCGCATCGAAGGGCGACCACGGGACAAGCGCACGGTTCCGGCCGGAATGCGCGCTGGCACACAGCCCCACCGACCCCCGGGACCACCGGGGCCGCACGATACGGCTCTGCCTGGCGCAGTCCTCACTGTGGCCTCCCTGCCGGATGGCCAAGGAGCGCGAAACGCGAAAGGGGGTACGCGCCGGCGCGTTCCGACGTCCCGGCCTCGGGTACGCGCCCGCCCACAGAGATGTCGTCAGGCATCTCGATCCAGGAAGAAGACACACGATGACCGCAGCTTCGTCCCCCGGGTACTCGGAATCCGGCCCGATCCGGGACACGCACACGGCACCTCGTATTTCGTCGGAGACGAAACCCTCGTTCAGGACCTCCGAGTTCTTCGCCTACGTCGCGTCGGTGGTCGCCGTGCTCATCGCCTCCTGGGCCGTCGGCAACGGCGCGAACGGAGTGGACCGTTTCCCCGCCGACCGGGCATGGCTGTACGTCACCCTGCTCACCATCGGCTATGTGATCAGCCGCGGACTGGCCAAGAGCGGCAGCCGCGAAGACACGGACACCATGCGCCGGTGACTCGGCGCCGACCGAACTGAGCGGTCCGGCCTCCCCGACCCGGAGAGGCCGGACCTGAGGATCTCAGCCTTCCTGTGCCACAGCACAGGAAGGGTTCGGCCTGCCTGTGCGGGCTCCCCCGGAACGCCTCCACTCCTGTACGCGCCGCCGTGACGGCTGATGCCATCCCCGGCATGCCTTCTCCCGCATCTCGTCCGACTCGGACCCCGGCTCCGACTCCGGGTCCACCTCTGCCTTCGTCCTTCGCCCAAATCGCCCTCACCCGGCGTCTGGGACCGGTCGCACGGGAGCGCCGACCGTGACCGGCGGCGACGGACAGTCGTTCGCCGTCGTGGTCTTCCTCGGCTTCGTCGCCGTGTCGCTGCTGCTGTGCGGGCTCGCGGCGGCCGACCTGGACGACCCCGAGCACTTCTACGCGGGAGGCAGCGCGGCCTTCGGCCCGGTCGGCGGAGGACTGGCCATCGCAGGTGACTACATCTCCGCGGCCACCCTGCTCAGCACCACGGGGGCGGTCGCCCTCGACGGCGCCGACGGCATGCTCTTCGCCGGTGCCACGGTTCTGTCGCTGTTCCTGGTCATGCGGATCCTGGGCGAACCCCTGCGCCGCGCCGGTGTGTTCACCCTGGGCGACTTCCTCGCCGACCGGCTCGACGATCCGTCGTTGCGCAGGGCGCTGGGCGTCGCGAGCCTCCTCGTCCTCGCCCCGCTCCTCCTGGTGCAGCTCACCACCGCCGGACGCATCCTGGCCGCCATGTTCGGGCTCCCCGACGGCGCGCTGACCGGATGCACGGTGGCGGGCGGCGCCCTCATGATCGCCTACGCCGCGTTCGGCGGCATGCGCGGCGTCGGCTACGTACAGATCCTCAAGGTCGGCGTGGTGCTCACCGCGCTGTCGCTCCTCGCGGGAATCGTCCTCGCCCGGTACGGCTGGTCGCTCCCGGCCCTCTTCGACGCCGCCCGCGACCGCTCAGGAGCAGGCGCCGGTTACCTGCGGCCGGGCCTGCACTTCGGCTCCTCCGCCGCCGGCCGCCTCGACCTGATCAGTTTCCAGACCACCCTGGTGATCGGCGCCGCCTGCCTGCCGCACCTCACCATGCGGCTGCACCCGCTCAGGGACGCCCGTACCGCGCGGCGCGCCGTGGGCTGGGCCGTCGGCCCCGTCGCGGTCGTGTGTGCCGGGGTGGTCGTGGCCGGACTCGGGGCCTGCGCGCTGATCGGCCGGGACGCGGTTCGGGCCGCCGACCCCGGAGGAGCGACCGCCCTCCTCATGGTGACGGGCGCTCTCGACCCCGTCGCCGGGGGTGCGCGGCACAGCATGCTCTTCGCCGTCGTCGCGTGCGCCGTGTTCGCCACCACCCTCGCGGCGGTCGCGGGCATCACGCTCGCCGCCGCCTCCAGCCTCACTCGCGACCTCGGAGAACGATCCGCCCACGGCGCCAAGACCTCATCGGCCGCCAGGGAGATCAGGCGGGCACGCCTGGCCATCGTTGTCGTGGGCGCCGTCGCCGTCGTCCTCTCGGCCGTCCTCGCCGACCGCGGCAGGCTGACCTTGATCTCGCTGTCGTTCACGGTCGCGGCCTCGGTGCTCGCCCCGGTCCTGCTGTACGCGCTCTTCCTGCCGGGGTACTCCGCCACCGGTGTGCGCCGGACCGTCTACGGGACCGTCCCCCTCATCGTGCTGCTGCTGGCCGGTTCCCCGGCCGCCACGGGCACGCCGATCGCGGTCTTCCCCGACCACGACCTCCACTGGTTCCCGCTCCAGACCCCCGGGCTGATCACCATTCCCGTCGGCTTCCTGCTCGGACTCGGGGGCCGCACCCGCTCCGGCGCGGCGCGTCAGCACGTCTGGCCGGACCGGATGACAGTGAGCCACGGCAGGGGCGCACGGCCGTAGTTGTGGTCGTCGGCCTGCCGGACCGCTGGATTCGCCGTGGCTCCGGAAGGCCGTCGCGCATCGGGCCGTCTACGCCTTGGTCGCCCGGTCGTACGCGGCCACCGCCCGTTCGAGGAACGCCGCCACCGTGGCCTGCTCCTGGGCCGTCAGGGACTCGGCGATCTCGCCGATACCCACGACGAGGGGCTCGACGTGTTCGAACGCGGCCTCCTCCCAGTGCTCCGCCGGTGTCACGAGCACCTTGCGCCGGTCGCTGGGGTGCGGCTGCCGGCTCACGTGTCCGCCGTCCGCCAGACGGTCGATGACCAGCGTCATCGCCGCCGTCGACGTACTGAGTTCGCGTGCCAGTTCGCTCGGAGTCGCCGGTCCGGCGCTGACGAGGCGGTCCATCACCGCGAGCCCGGCGGGATCGACGTGCATCTGCCGGCCCAGGTAGCGCTCGAACCGCTGCTGACGGCGCGTGAGGTTCCGCAGCCGGTCGCGGATGGCACCCTCCGCCGGGGCCGCGGGCTGGGAGTCGGTGGGCTGGTTGGCAGTCATGGCGTGGAAGCTGCTCCTGGATCACTGAAGGCGTCGGCAACCCATGATGCGTGACATCTCCAGGATGGAGGAGAGCAGGGCGGAGGTGTCGGCGGGTGGGACGAGGGAGCGGTACGGCTGCCCGGCCACTCGGAGCCGGGCAGCCCTCGCAGGCGCAGGCGGAGAGTACGGACATCAGCCCGGCTGCTCCGGGCCGTCACAACGCCCCCTCTGGTCCCTCCCTCACCTGAGCCGCACGCACGCTGGTCCGGTACCGGACCAGAGGTCAGGCAGTGACGTTCTCCTTCGCACCGGATCCGGCTGAACCGCCGTCCGTAGCCGAGGGGGTGATGCCGTGCTGTTCCTCCTCGGGGCGGGCCTTCTTCGGCAGCAGGAGGGTGATGGCCAGGAACGCCACCAGCAGGCACGACTGGACGATCAGCGCACGGTGGAAGCCGGAGGTGAAGTCGCCGGTCTTGGCCTGCGCGAAGAACACCGAGCCGAAGATCGCCACACCGATGGAGCCGCCGATGGCCTGCACCGCGGACAGGACGCCGGAGGCGGAGCCGATCTCGTCGTCGTCGACCGCGGCGAGGATGAAGCTGAACAGGGCCGCGATCACCATCCCCGCTCCGACACCGGCCACCGCCACCCCCGGGGCGATGTCCCAGATGGAGAACGATCCGGCGCTCAGGCCGTCGAGTTCGAGCCAGAGCAGCGCCGCACCGGCGAGCTGGATCACCGGTCCGACCTGGAGGACCTTGCGGCCGATCCTGTCGGCGAGGAACGCGCCACTGACCGCGCCGCCGATCGCCGTGCCCACCGCGAGCGGCAGGTTGCCCAGGCCCGCGTCCCCGGCGCTGAAGTGCTGGCCGATCTGCAGGAACAGCGTGAGCACGAGCTGCGTACCGACCAGCCCGCCGAAGAACAGGGCGATCCCGCCGAGCCCGACGGTGAAGGCGGGCTTGCGCAGCAGACCCGGGGTCACCAGCGGATCGCGACCCGCCACGGCGGCACGGCGCTGCTGCCAGGCGAACAGGCCGAACCCGATGATGGACGCGGCGAAGCACAGCCAGGTCCACAGCGGCCAGCCGTCCTCCTGGCCCTGGTTCAGCGGCAGCACCAGCAGCGCGCAGGACGCCACGACCAAGGCCGCGCCGACGACGTCGACCCGCACGGTGCGGTCGCCCGGCTTCTTCGGGACGAACTTCGCCGCGACGGCCAGGGCCGCGAGCCCGATGGGCAGGTTGACCAGGAACACCGAGCGCCACCCGAGGCCGAGGATGTCGCCCTCGATGAGGAAGCCGCCCAGAACCGGGCCGACGATGCCGCCCAGGCCGAGCACGGGACCGAAGACCGCGAAGACCTTGGTGAGTTCGGGCCCGGAGAAGTTCTCGCGCAGCAGGCCCAGTCCCTGTGGCAGCAGCATCGCCCCCGCGGCGCCCTGGAGGAGCCGGAAGACGATCAGCGACTCGATGTCGGGCGCCAGCGCGCACAGCAACGAGCTCAGTGTGAAGGCCGCCAGACCGGTCAGGAACATCCGGCGCCGCCCGTAGCGGTCACCGAGCCGGCCGCCCAGGACCAGGCCGGCCCCCAGCGTGAGCGCGTAGCCACCGATGACCCACTGCAGGCCGGCGGAACTGGCGCCGAGGGATTTCTCCAGCGCGGGACCCGCGACGTTCACGATCGACGCGTCCAGGAGATCCATGACCTCCGCGACGATCATCACCACCAGGATCAGCCATCGCCATCGGTACGGCACGGGGGCCGGATCGGCACTCATCTTACCTCAGTTCATTGATTACCAATATTCTTAGCAATATCGAGAGTAACCGGCGCTCCGCACATGTCAACCACACCCCGCTCGATGCGCGGGGACCGGACGCGCAGCCGCCCTCCGTCCCCGTACAAGGACACGGAACGTAGCGACGAGTTGCGACGGGAAGCGGTTCGGAAAAGCATGGTGAGAGGGCTTCGCATTCGGCCGTACGAGGATCCGCGGCGCAAGCGGTCCATCGGCCGGGCCCCTCCCCACTTCCCCTCCCTCTCGCAACTCTGGAGGCGTGTGCGCATGTCGAATCTTCCTGACCCCATCACCCCGTACCTGGAGCCCGCGGCCCGTGAGCTCGCCGAGGCGACCGACCCCCACCCGCGGATCTACGAGGTTCCGCCGGAGCAGGGCCGTGACATCCTCGCGGGCCTGCAGAGCGGCGAGGGCGTGGCTCGGCCCGAGGTCGACGAGGAGTGGGTGGACGTCGACGCGGGCGAGTGGGGCACGGTCCGCACGCGCATCATCAAGCCCAAGGGAGCCACCGGCCCGCTGCCCGTCGTCGTGTACATCCACGGTGCGGGGTGGGTGTTCGGTGACGACAAGACCCACGACCGTCTCTTCAGGGAACTGGTCGTCGGGGCGAACGCGGCCGGGGTGTTCCCCGTCTACGACCGGGCGCCCGAGGCGAAGTACCCGACGCAGGTGGAGCAGAACTACGCCGTGGGCCAGTGGGTCCTGAAGAACGGCGCCGACCACGGTCTGGACACCTCCCGCGTGGCGGTGACCGGCGAGTCCGTCGGCGGCTGCATGTCGGCGGTGTTCGCGCTGATGAACAAGGAGCGCGACAACGGCATCGACCTGAAGGCGCAGGTGCTGCTGTACCCGGTGACGAACGCGGACTTCGACACCCCCTCGTATCTGCAGTTCGCCGAGGGCTACTACCTCACGCGCGACGGCATGAAGTGGTTCTGGGACGCCTACACCACCGATCCCAAGGAGCGGGAGCAGCACTACGCGTCGCCGCTCCGGTCGAGCCTCGACCAGCTCAAGGGGCTGCCGACCACGCTGGTGATCACCGACGAGGCGGACGTACTGCGCGACGAGGGCGAGCAGTACGCCAACAAGCTCCGCGAGGCCGGTGTCGACGTCACGTCCGTGCGGGTCGCCGGCATGGTCCACGACTTCCTGCTCCTGGACAGCCTGCGCGACACCCGCGCCGCCAACGTCGCCCGCCACCTCGCGATCGACGCGCTGAAGACCGCGCTCCACGACAGCTGAGCGGCGCCCTTCGCAGGCCGGCCGGTGCCGTACGCGGTTCCGGCCGGCCTGCTCCGGCACTCCCGGCGGTCTCTCCCACCGGATCTCCTTCCCCCCCACTCGTACACCCCGTACACCTCGTCACGAGGGAGCCACCATGACCGACGACGACCCGCACGGCGCGTGGACGAAGCGCCTGATCTCGCTCGGCCCCGACATCTCCGCGGACAAGGCCCGGGAGTTCGTCCACGACCTGTACGACCACGCGCAGTCCGACCTCGACGACGAGCGGACCGAGGCCGAGTTCGAACGAGAGGAGTGAGGACCGTGAGCGGACTGTCTCCGGGTTTCCACGGTCGCGGTCGCGCCCTCGTCGACCGGCTGCCTCCGGGCCAGTACCCCACGGAGTCCTTCCCGGTCCTGTCGATCGGCCCCACCCCGCGCGTCACGACCGACCACTGGGCCTTCACGCTGACGACCGAGACGGGCTCACGGCGTTCCTGGACGTGGGAGGAGATGATGGCACTCCCCCAGGAACGCCCGGTCGCCGACATCCATTGCGTCACCCGGTGGTCGAAGTTCGACACGCGCTGGCAGGGTGTCTCCCTCGACGTCCTCCTGGAGGAGGCCGAGACGGCCGCGGACTTCGTGGTCGCCGAGTCGTTCGACGGTTACACGACGAACCTGCCGCTGGAGGACGTCACGGACGGCAAGGCGTGGCTGGCCCACTCCTTCGACGGCTATCCGCTCGCCCCCGACCACGGCGGACCGGCGAGGCTGGTCGTCCCGCACCTGTACTTCTGGAAATCGGCGAAGTGGATCAAAGGTCTTCGCCTGACGGTGCAGGACGAACCGGGGTTCTGGGAGACGGCCGGCTACCACAACTACGGCGACCCGTGGCGCGAACAGCGCCACTGGAACGACGCCTGATGCCGTCCCCGCCGAGCGGAGCGTCCGCATGGCGGACCGCCAGACTCCTGTCCCGCGAACCGCAGATCTCCACCGGACGTACCCTGCGCTTCACCGTCCCGGACTGGCCCGGGCACCTGGCCGGGCAGCATGTCGACGTGCGGCTCACGGCCGACGACGGCTATCAGGCGGTACGCAGCTACTCGCTCGCCGCGCCCGCCGAGGGCGACACCGTCGAACTGGGGGTGCAGGCGGCACCGGACGGCGAAGTGTCCCCTTATCTGGCCGACGTACTGCCCATCGGTGCCGAGGTCGAGATCCAGGGTCCTCTGGGCGGCTGGTTCATCTGGACACCTCGGGACGCGGGCCCGCTGCTGCTTTTCGCGGGAGGCTGCGGCATCGTTCCCCTCATGGCGATGCTGCGGGCCCGCCGCGCCGCCGGCAGCGCCGAGCCGTGCACCCTTCTCTACTCCGCGCGCAGTCCCGATGAGGTCTGGTACGCGCGGGAGCTCGCCGACCCGGGCCCCGCCGAAGAGATCCGTCTCATCTACACCCGTCAGGCACCGCCCGGCGATCCCCGGACAACCGGGCGGGTCGGGGCACAGGACCTGGCGGGGCTGCCGGAGCCCGGCTCGGCGCGCTGCTACGTGTGCGGTCCCACGGGCTTCGTCGAGCACGTCGCCGATCTGCTCCAGACCGCCGGGCATCCACGGGAGCTGATCCGCACCGAACGCTTCGGCTGACCTTCCCTGCCACCGTCCACCATCCATTCCTCGGAGAATGTGGAGAACGCCGTGCCTCACGACCCCGCTGCCTTCCGCCTCGACGGCAACGCCCTCGCCGGGCCGCTCGCGCCGGTCTTCGCCCTCGACCCCACCACCGCGTTGCGCGTCTGCCCCGCCTGCCGGATGCAGGCGACGGTGGGCGAACTGCACGTCTACGGACCCGAACCGGGCCTGACCGCACGCTGTCCCGGATGCTCACAACTCGCCCTGCGAGCGGTCCAGCAGCCCGGCCACCTGTGGCTCCAACTCGGCACGGGTCAGGGGGCGTTCCGTTTCACGCTTCCGGCGGCCGGGGGCTGAGGGTACGGACTGTGGCCTGACAGACTCTCCGGGGCCGCCGGATCCCAGACACGAAGAGATCACAAGAGCGGCAAAACGTCCGTCCGTCGCCCCGGGTGTCGTCACGATCCAAGAATGCTCGAACTCGGGGGGCGTCGGCAGCGGCGCAGATGGGTCATCATCGCTGTCCTATGCGGCACGATCGTCGCGGCGAGCGCTGCCTATGCGGTGCGACAGATCGCGCACGGCGGTCTGGAACCCGGGGACACCGCCGGTCTGCTCAGCCTGCCTCTCGGCGCGGCCGGTCTGGTGGCCGCGGTGGTGGCGCTGCGCAAACCCGTTGCGGGCAACGACGGCGAACAGGCCCGCGGTTGGGCGATCACGCTGGCGCGGCAGGTGCAGGACGGCGAGAGCCGGGTGTGGCGGCAACTGCTCGGCGACGACACACGACGCATCAATCTCCGCTACGTCCTGGAACCGGACGGCAGCCGAGTCGCCGAAGCGCCCGTCACCGGGCAGGTGTTCGCCGAGGCCCAGGGGCCGACGGCCGTTCCGGACGTCCTGGAGTACTACCGCACCACCCGCCCCAAGCGACTGGCGATCACCGGCGAGGCCGGAGCCGGCAAGACCGTCCTGGCTCTGGAACTGCTGCTCGCGCTCCTCGAGGACCGCAAGGACGATGACCCGGTTCCCGTACGTGTTCCGCTGACTCTGTGGGACACCGACCGGCAATCGCTGTCAGACCTGATGGCGCAGCGTCTCGTCGATGCCTATGACTGGCCGCCGCGCATGGCGGCCTCACTCGTCGAGCACGGGCGGGTCATCCCCGTACTCGACGGCTTGGACGAAATGGACCCGCTGCTTCCCACGGGCGCTCCGGATCCGCACGCGCCACGCGCCGGCGCGGTCCTGGAAGCGCTCAACGCCTACCAGCAGGGGCGTCACGGCGGCCCGTTCATCCTGACCAGCCGTCTCGACCACTACAACGCTCTCACCGCCGGTACCCGTCTCCTGGACGCCGCTCGGGTCACCATCGCGCCCGTCGGCATCACCCACGCCCGGACATATCTCGCCGATCGCGCCCTCGACCTGCCGCGTTGGCAGCCCCTGCTCGACCACCTGGCCACCCGTCCCACCAGCGCGCTGACCACCATGCTGTCCACGCCATGGCGGCTCTGTCTCGTCGCCACCGTGTACCACCGGGCCGGCGGCCCCGACGAACTCCTGGCCTTCACCGACGCGTCCGCTCTGGAAGAGCATCTCCTCGCCCGCTATCTCCCTGCCACCACGGCGGTCGCCCGCGGTGCCCAGCGCTATTCCCCCCGAGACGTCCATCTCTGGTTGCACCACCTGGCCGTCCACCTGTCGACGGAAGGCCCGTCCGGACAAGCAGGAGACGAAGCCACCGATATCAGCCTGCTCCGACTCTGGCCGTTCGTCGGGCGGACCCGGGTACTGAGGGCAGAGGCGCTCCTGAACGCCACCATCACGCTCTTGCCGCTTCCTCTTGCCTGGACAACACCCCGGCCGGGACTCCTCGCGCTGATCATCGGCATATTCTCACTGGTAACGAGTCTCGGGACCTTGTTCACACACGCTCAACCCGCGGCGCAGCACCTGGACTGGCACCTGACGGTCATGAAGCTCCTGTACATCACAACAGCGCCGTGCATCGGTCTTCTTGTCGGGCTGTTGTTCGGCGGACCCATCGCGCTGGGGCTCGGTGTGACCTTCGGCCTGTTCCTCGGAGTCATCGCTGCCATCACCGGCGAACCGTCCCGAGCCGCGACTCCTCGCGGGGTCCTGCGTGGCGAGATCCTGTACGCCGTTGCCTACGCGACAGTCACCGGGGTCACCTTCGGAAGTGCGATCGGCTTGGCCTACGGGACGTCCTATGGAGTCGCCATCGGCATCTGGATCGCCTTCAGCACCTTCTGGACCAATGGGACGCCCGCGACCCGCAGATATCTCGTCTTCCTTCTCTGCTCCTTCCGACGGCTTCCCTTTCGGCTGGCGCGCTTTCTCGACTGGGCCGCTTCCGCCGGCCTGCTCCGGTACAGCGGCCCCGCGTACCAATACCGCCACCGTGAACTCCAGCGATGGCTTGCGGCCCACTCCGCCCCGCCCCCTTCCGTCCCGACGCATCTTTGAACCGACCTCAGATCCAGAACTGCACCGGCCGGCATGTGAGCACGAAGGCTGTCGGCATCGACCGGGGTGGGGGCACGTCGGGCCGCCTACGCGCCCTTGATCCGTCATCATCGTCACTGGGCCTTGACGGGTGAGGGTGTGTACTCGGAGCCTTGGGGCCTCTGGTGACGGGGGGCCTGTGAGCGGACCGGGTGACATGAACGGTGCTGGTGGTTGTGGGGACGACGTCGGCGCGGTGGTACGTCTTCTGGACAACCCCGAGGTGCGGCTGCTGACGCTCGTCGGAATCGGCGGAGTCGGCAAGAGCCGTCTGGCGCGGCAGGTGCGCGAGGCGCTGGAGCGGGTCGGTACCTATGTCCGTGTCGTGGAACTCGCCGGGGCGCCGCGCCCGAGGCGGCGCTCGCCCTCCTCACGGAGGCGCTCCCCACGGACCCGGGTACGCCGTGGAAGGCCGGTGGCGTCGCCCGGACCGCTTCGGCGGGCCGGGCCGAGGGCGCGGCCGAGCAGGTGGCGGAGCTGGTCGCCGCGGTGGAGCCCGGGGCGCGGCTGGGGACCAAGGAGGAGTTGCGGGCCCGGTGCGGGGTCTCGGTGGGGACCTTCAACGAGGCGCTGCGCCTGCTGCAGTCCCGGGGGCTGGTCACCGTCAAGCCGGGGCCGGGCGGCGGCCTGTTCAGCGCCGAGCAGTCACCGATGGTCCGGCTCGGGAACTCCGTCCTCGCCCTGGACGCTCAGCAGAGCGACGTCGCCGACGCCGTACGGATCCGTGACGCCCTGGACCCTCTGCTGATCGAGGACGCACTGTGGCACGCCTCGCCCGCCGACATCTCCGGCCTCAAGGACCACATCGCGGCCATGGAGGCGGCCGTGGGCACGGCGGATCCCGTGGCGTTCATCCACGCGAACTGGCGGCTGCACGCGGCCATCGCCGCGATCAGCCCGAACGCGCTGCTCAGCTCCCTGTACTCGAGCCTGCTGGATCTGGTGGAGTCGCACACGCTGGCGGTGCTGCCGGCCAGCGAGGAACCGCTTGACCACTACATCGCGCACCGGCACGAGCTCCACCGCGATCTGGTCGACGCGCTCGAACGCCGCGACCGCGAGGCGGCACTGCGCCTGATCCGCGAACACAACACCAGTCTCCAGTCGGAGGAACCCATCGCGGAGCTCTGAACAAAAGCGCCGCCACCGGACGCCTCCACATCACCGGTTCACCGGCCAGGGCGGGCGGGGATCCTGCCGCACGGCCAGTAACCGGACACCGCCGGGTCGTCGCTGATCCCCGTTCAGAGGGTGACACGGCTCAGGTGGCTCTACGGGCTTTCGACGGCGAGCCTGCCGGCGAAGGCGATCATGGCCACTCCGCCGCCGGCCTTCATCAGCTGAATACGGCGTGTTCTCCCCAGGAACCAGGTCCGCATGGATCCGGCGGCACAGACCCATACGGTTTCGATGAGTGCTTGGACCACTCCCCCGGCGAGGCCGATGACCAGCATCTGAAGAACGAGGCCTCCGCGCGAGTGGTCGACGAACTGGGGCAGGACCGCCATGAGCGACACGATGCTCTTCGGGTTGGCGACACCGACGAGAAAGCCCTGCCGTACCGATCGCGCCCGCGACGTTTTCCCCGGGACACCGGCTGCGGACGACTCATTCAAGGAGAAGGGGTTGGACCGGGCCGAGCGCAGCGCGCTGACGCCCAGCCAGAACAGGTAGCACGCACCAACGACCTTGACGGCCATGAAGAGTTTGGCCGATGCCGCGACGATCGCTCCGAGGCCGGCGAGCACGAGCGCCAGGAGGACGAGACCGCCCAGGGCGTTCCCCAGCACGATCCACATCGCAGACCGACGTCCCACGGTGATGGCACGGCTGGTTTCGAGCAGCACGGACGGCCCTGGAATCATCGACAGCACTGCCGACAGAGTCAGGAAACCGGCGACCAGGCTCAGGTTCACGGGCACAGGGCGGACGATAACCGACGGTGGATTCGTCAGGGAAGAACACTGCCCGGTCCGCACGCTGCTGTGCCCGGCGAGGTCTGCGACCGTCTGCTCAGGACCGTCACGAACCCGTCTCCCCCGGGCACCAAGCAACGGACTACGACTACGTGTCGTCGCAGGGGTCAGCTCGGAGAGTGTTCCTTGGCGTACCGGTACAGGTCCTGGGAGGTGTCGATGAGTTCTTTCTGTTCCTCCGTCGAGCCGACCATGGGCTGGGAGCCGTTGAGGGGCAGTTGCGCGCTCTCGGGGAGGAACTTGACGGTGATCAGGCCGATGACGCCGGCTGCCATGAGGTAGTAGGCGGGCACCAGCTTGTCGCCGGTGGCGTTCACCAGGGCCTCTGTCACCAGCGGGGTGGTGCCTCCGAACGCGGCCACGGCGAAGTTGAAGCCGATGCCCATGGCCGCGTAACGGACCGCGGTGGGGAAGAGGGCGGGCAGGGTGGCGGCGCTGGGGGCGGCGAAGCACGCGAGCAGCGTGGACAGGATCAGCACACCGACGATGGGTCGCCAGTTGCCTTCGGCCTTGATGAGGAGGAACGCCGGGACGGCCAGGACGATCATGGCGGCGGCCGCGCCCGCGTACAGCGGGCGGCGGCCGATGTGGTCGCTGAGACGGCCGAGGAAGGTGATGAGGATGACGATCCACACCATCCCGATCAGGACCAGGATGTCCGCCGACGTACTGGACCGGTCCAGGGTCTCCGTCTGATAGGTCGGCAGATAGCCGGTCACCATGTAGTTCGTGACGTTGTAGAGCAGGACCAGACCCATGCAGATCAGCAGCGGACGCCAGTGGTCGCGGACGATCGTCTTGAACTCGCTGCCGACCGAGTCCTGGGCCAGGTTCTTCTCGTGCTCGTCGAGCTGCTGCTGGAAAGCGGGCGACTCCTCCAGCTTCAGCCGCATGTACAGGCCGATGACACCCAGAGGTCCCGCGATCAGGAACGGCAGACGCCAGCCCCAGGACAGCATCTGATCGTCCGTGAGGATCACGTTCAACATGGTGACCAGGGCGGAGCCGAGGGCGTAGCCGACGAACGTGCCGAAGTCGAGCCAGCTCGAAAGGAACCCGCGACGGCGGTCCGGCGAGTACTCCGCCACGAAGGTCGTCGCGCCGCCGTACTCGCCACCGGTCGAGAAGCCCTGGACCATACGAGCGAGGAGCAGCAGGATGGGGGCGGCGATGCCGATCGTCGCGTAGCTCGGGATGAGGCCGATCGAGAACGTGCCCGCCGCCATCATGATCATGGTGGTCGCCAGCACCTTCTGCCGACCGACCCGGTCGCCGAGCGGGCCGAACACCAGACCGCCCAGCGGGCGCACCACGAACGCGGCTGCAAACGTCGCGAAGGACGAGATCAGCTGGGCTCCCGGAGAAGCGCCCGGGAAGAACACCTTGCCGATCGTCGCGGCGAGATAACTGTAAACACCGAAATCGAACCACTCCATGCAATTGCCGAGCGCCGACGCGCCCACGGCCCGCTTCAGCAACGGCTTCTCGACGACCTGCACATCCTGGGCGCGGTAGGCCCGCCTGGTGCGCCGCAGCCTGCGGGCCAGCTCCTCCCGCACATGCTGGGGCATCCCCGCGATCGACTGCGGCATACGTTTGCGGCCTGTATTGGTCGGACCGTCAGAAGGTGTGTGAGCCACGCGCCGATGCCGCCTCTCCCAGTTTTTCCACTCTGTGCTCGCCAGGGCAAAGTCTCAGCCGAACTGATCACCCGGCGCATCCTGAGAACGGCTGCCCGACAGTTGCTCCAGCACACCACACCCCCGTGTTCCCCACCGCCCAACACACTCGAATGCCACGCCCCGGAACCCGCCAGGAGTACGGATCGGCGTACCTCGAATGCCCTCGGCGCCCGCGGCTCGGCGGTCGAATCGGGTTGCCGATCTCGAGCCCGCCTGACTAGCGTCGCCGTCCGTGACCCCGACACTGCGCACCGAGCGGCTCCTGCTGGAGCCGTACACGCCCGAGGACGAGGAAGACTTCGTCGCCCTGTTCCAGGACACCAGGGTGTCGCGGTGGATGGGTGACGGCCCCGCGTCCGAAGCCGCGGACCGGGCTCTGTTCGGACGGATCTTCACGAAGGTCTACGCCCAGGACCTGTTCGACGTCTGGGCTGTCCGTCGGGACGGGCTTCTGGTCGGCCATGCCGAGATCAAGCCGACCGACGTCGTCGGTGGCCACGAGATCATCTACGCGCTGGCCCCGGCCGCATGGGGGTCGGGCCTGGGGACTGAGGTGGCGGAGAGAATCGTCGCTCACGGCTTCGACACCCTCGGGCTGACCACGGTCCACGCCACCGTGGCCGCACCGAACGAAGCGTCACTGGCCCTGCTGGAACGGATCGGTTTCGACCCGGTCCGGAGCATCACGGAGGACGACGGCAGCATCACGCGCGTGCTGGCCCGTCAGCGGGCCGTGAGCCAGGGCTGATCCCTTCGACGGCGAGACGGAAGAGCCGGTCGGCCTGCACCGCCGGTTCGCTGTGGTGCTCGGTGGCCAGTGCAATGCCGACGCTCAGGGTGAGCAGGTCGTGGAAGGTCACCTCACCCTTGACCGCCCCGTCCCGGATGGCGTGCCGGAGCAGGGGCGTACCGGCTTCTTCGAGCGCGTTGCCGCAGGAGTTCGTGGCGGGCTGGTCGGTGGGCGGCTCGTAGGTGAGGGCATCGGCGAGTCCGCGGGCGGAGACGGCGTAGTCGAGCAGACCCTGGAGCCACTCCAGGAGCGCGGCCCGGCTGTCGTCGGTGTCGTTCAGGCGGCGGGCGCTGTCGCAGAGATGCCCGATGCGCTCGTGGAAGACAGCTTCGAGCAGCGCCTGCCGGGTGGGGAAATGGCGGCGCACGGTGGCCGATCCGACGCCGGCGGTGCGGGCGATCCGCTCGAGCGAGGCGTCGGCGCCATGGGCGGCCACCTCGGTCTCGGCGACGGAGAGGATGCGCTGGTAGTTGCGCCGGGCGTCCGAACGCTGACCGGTCATGTTCTTCCTCATTTGCTAAACGGCGGGCCCCGCCATATCTTAGCCGAGGCAAAACGGCGGGGCCCGCCGTTTACGTTCTTCGGACTCCAAGGAGCGAGAACCATGACCACTGACACCGCACCCGTCCTCGTCACCGGCGCCACCGGCCGCCAGGGCGGGGCCACCGCCCGGGCCCTCCTTGCGGCCGGGACTCCGGTACGCGCGCTCGTCCGCACCCCGGGCTCGGAGGCCGCCCGCGCCGTCGAGGAGCTGGGCGCCGAGCTGGTGAAGGCCGATCTTTCCGACCGGGACTCCCTGGACGCGGCCCTGGACGGGGTCCGTGCCGTGTTCTCGGTGCAGATGCCTCCCATGACCGAGACCAGCGTCGACTTCGCCGGGGAGCTGGCGCAGGCCACCCATCTGATCGACGCGGCCAGGGCAGCGGGCGTACGGCAGTTCGTGCAGTCCTCCACCAGCGGGGTCGGCGAGCACACCCGTACTCCCGGCTGGGCCGAAGGTCGCTGGGACGCGCTGGAGGGCTACTTCGCCACCAAGCAGGCGATCCTGGAGGCGGTGCGCGGTGCGGGCTTCGAGCGCTGGGCCGTGGTCAAGCCCGCCTTCTTCATGGAGAACATACCGGCGCTGCTGCCTCACGGCCCCGGCGGCGGCCTGGCCACGGTGCTGCACCCGGACACGGAGCTGGCGCTCGTGGCGTGCGCGGACATCGGCGCGGCGGCCGCTCACGCCTTCGCCGATCCCGACCGGTTCCAGGGGGTGGAGCTGGAGCTGGCCGGCGACCGGCTCACCATGACGCAGGTCGCGCGGGTCCTGTCCGAGGTCGCGGGAGTTCCCGTCGTCGCGCCGTCCATGTCCCTGGAGGAGGCGCTCGCCGCGGGCATGCCGACCTGGGGCGCCGGCCACGAGTGGAACAACACGGTCACCCAGCCCGCCCGGCCCGAGTTCGCCCGGGCACTGGGGATCCCGCCGACCGCGTTCGCCGACTGGGCGCGTGAGTACCTGACGCCCGCGGCCGACTAGCCCGCGTCCGCGGGGTGCGGCACAGCGTTCAGGCACCCGGTCAGGAGCGGTCCGCTCCCCCGATGTGGTCGTCGTCCCGCAGCAGAGGCAGCAGCTGGTCTCCGATCCGGCGGGTTTCCTCCTTGTACGGGGTGTCGGACAGGACGAAGTGGGTGACGCCGAGCGCTCGGTAGGCGTCGAGTGCCGCGGCCACGTCGTCGGGCGAGCCGACGAGCCAGGTGGTGGCCGCTCCCCCGCCGCCGAACCTGCCCGGCGTGGTGTAGAGGCAGGTGTCGAGGACCTCGCCCCGCTCGGCGAGGTCGAGGAGCCGGCGCTGGCCGACCGCTGTCCTGCGGTTGCCCATCCAGGTGCCGATCTCGCCCGCGTCGGCCGCCATCTTCGCGACCTTCTCCTCCGCCGCGCGCCAGGCCTCCTCGGTGGTGTCGCGGACGACGGTGGTGATCCGCAGGCCGTACTCCAGCGGGGCATGGCGACGTTCCACCCGGTCGGTGAGCTCCTTCAGTCTGGCGACGCGTTCGGCGATTCCCTCCAGCGGTTCGCCCCAGAACAGCTGGACGTCGGCCTCGGCCGCCGAGACGCGTTCGGCGGCCTCGGACGCGCCTCCGAAGTAGAGGGGCGGATGGGCCCGTCCCTCGGTGGCGTACGGGGGCGGGCTCACCGTCGAGTCGGTGACGTGGAAGTACTCGCCACTGAAGGTGACGTTCTCCTCGGTCCACAGGCGTCGTACGAGATGCAGGAATTCCTGGGTGCGGGCGTAGCGCGCGGCAGGCTCGACGATGGTGTCGCCGTAGGCGGCCGGGCTGTCCACGCCGCTGACGACGTTCACCAGGAGGCGGCCGCGGCTGAGCTGGTCGAGGGTGGCGGCGGCGCCGGCGAAGTTCGCGGGCTGCCAGTAGCCGGGGCGGACGGCGACCAGGGGTTTGAACGTGGTGGTGCGCGCGGCCAGGGCGGTGGCGACGGTGAACGTGTCCGGGCGTCCCCATCCGGTGCCGAGGAGGGCGCCGCTCCACCCGTGGTCCTCCGCGGTGCGGGCGAGTTCCGTCGAGTGCTCGATGGATCCCCAGCCGGAGGTCGTGTCGTCCCCGCGGTGCCCGGGCTGGACGGTGTTGGGGATGTACCAGAGGAATTGCGGGGTCATGACGGTTCCGTTCGTCGGTCGGGCAGGAGCGGCGGAGCGGGAATTCGGCCTCGGCCGTGCGAGGTGCCCGGCGGTACGCAGCGTTGAGGCACGGCGAGTTCGCGCCCGGCGGTGTCGTCCTTCGCCTCGGCAGGCGGGCCGCTCGGGGGTCGTCCGAGCCCGGACGTGCGCAGTCGTGAGAGCAGCAGGGCCACCGCGAGCAGGCCGGCGCAGGCGCAGGAGGCGAGGGCGTACGCGGATCGGGGGCCGCTGCCTCCCGGTGGCGTCGGGGCGGAGTGCAGATACACCGCCGAGACCGCGCTCAGGCAGACCGCCGCGGCGATGCGCTGTGCCATCTGCAGAATGCCGCCGGCCACTCCTGCCGCCTCGGCCGGAGCGTGGTGCAGGACCTGGGTCTGGTTGGGCGAGACCGTGAGGCCCGCGGCGGCGCCGGTCAGCAGCTGCACGCCGGCGCAGGCCAGGGGAAGCGCGGAGGTGGGCGCCGTGAGCGCGACAGCGCTCCCGGCCAGGGCGGCTCCGATGCCCAGGAGGAGCCCGAGGGACACCGTGCGCGGTCCGATGCGGCGCACCACGCGCCAGGCGAGCGCGGAGGCGACCCCCATCGCGAGCGCCGAGGGAAGCGTGACGGCCGCGGTGCCCAGAGCCGTCAGGCCGAGCCCTTCCTGGAGGAACACGGTGAGCACCAGGGAGGAGGCGAGCGTGGCGCCGAACTGGGCCATCGCGACCGCCGTGCCCAGCAGGTACGGCTTCGACGTCCTGAGGGCGGGATGCAGCAGGGCCCGGCGTCCGCGGCGTACGCGCAGTCGTTGATGCCCGCTGAGCGCGGCCGCCAGGACGACCAGTCCGGTCGCCCACGCGAGCGCCTCTCCCCTGCTGCCCGGAGTACGGATGAACGGGACCATCAAGGTCAGCGTGCAGGCGCACGCCAGGGTCAGGCCGAGGATGTCGAGCCGGGCATCGCGGGCGGTGCGCCGGGGTGGCGGCAGCCACCGCGCCGCCAGTACCAGGGTGAGGATCGCGCACGGCGCGCTGAGCAGGAGGCAGCAGCGCCAGCCCCGTTCGGGACCGAGGGCGGCGACGAGTGCGCCGCCGAGCGGCGGGCCCAGAGCCGTGGCCACGCCGGACGTCACCGCGTACAGGCCCAGGGCGCGGCCTCGGGCCTGGCCCCGGAAGAGGTCCTGGAGGGTTCCGATCACCTGGGAGTTCACGAGCCCCGCCGCGGCCCCCTGCACCAGGCGCGCGGTGATCAGTGTGCCCGGCCCGCGGCCGGTCGCGGCCGCCGTCCCCGCGATGAGGAAGGCGGCCACGCCCAGCAGGAAGAACCGCTTGCGCCCGTGCGCGTCACCGAGGCTGCCGCCCGGGACGAGTGCCAGCCCGAAGGCCAGCGAGTATCCGGCGACGATCCATTGCACGTCCCCGGCACCGGCCCCGAGCGAGTGCCGCATGCTCGGCACGGCGATGTTCAGCACGGCCTGGTCCAGCAGGGTCGTCGCCCCCGCGGCCAGGCAGACGAGCAGGGCGCGCCGGGCGGCGCGGTCTTCTCCGGGGAGCATTCAGGAACGCGCCTCCGGCACGGGGCCCGCTTCCGGCTCGACGCCGATGACCTTGCGGTAGACGCGTGCCCCGTCGCCGTAGTCGTCGACGGCGTAGTGCCAGGTGGCGCGGTTGTCCCAGAGGACGAAGTCGCCGGGCTGCCAGCCGAAGCGGATCGTGTAGTCGGGCGAGGAGGCGTGCCGCAGGAGGTGGTCGAGCAGGACCTTGCTCTCCGCGGGTGTCACCCCGGTGAGGCCGGTCGCCGAGGTGCTGATGAAGAGGCCCTTGCGGCCGGTGGTCGGGTGCGTCAGGACGACGGGGTGTTCGATCGTCGGTCCGCTCGTGGTCTTCTTGCTGCCCTGCGCGTAGTTCTCCGCGTTGCCGTCGTACACGGCGCTCACGGACGCCAGGAGCTCCTTGAACGGCTCCGACAGATCGTCGTACGCGGCCTGCAGATCCGCCCACAGGGTGTGACCGCCCAGCTCGGGCACCACCTCGTAGGTCAGCGACTCGATCGCGAAGACGGGGGCGCGCCACAGGCCGCCGATGTGCCAGGTGCTGGCCTTGCCGGTCTTCCGCACGTTGTACGGGTAGACGAGCGGGTTGGCCGGGTCCTTCGCGGCGGTCGGGTGGTCGAAGGGCTCGGCGAAGACCCGTACGGCGGCGACGTGCTGATCGGGGGTCAGGTGCTGGCCGCGGAACACCAGGACCTTGTGGTCCCGGAACGCCTGCCGCAGTGCGTCGGTGGTGGTGGCGTCGAGTGGGCCCGTCAGGTCGATGCCCGTGATCTCGGCGCCGAAGCGCGGTCCTGTCCTGACGATGTCGAACGGGGCGACGGTGGTCATGGCGTCTTCTCCTCCTTGTACGGTGCGGGGTCGCGCAGAGCGGCGTACTGGGGTGTGCCGTGGCGGCGTGGAGCGGGCGGGTCACGGGGATGTCGACGGCGATGCGGGCCTCGTCGGCGTTGTGGGTCACCAGGAGCGCGGCGGGGCGGTGTCGTTCACGCAGTTGCCGCAGCGGCTCGTGCACCCGGATGCGGGTGAGGCTGTCGAGGGCTCCGAACGGCTTTTCCGCGAGCGGGAGTTGTGGTTGGCGGGCGAGGGACACCCGCTGCTGTTCGCCGCCGGCGGTGGGTCAGCTACACACCGCGGTGGCGACACGCATCAGATCGATGGCCCGCCGCTTCCGGAGCCGCTGGTTGATCCACATGCCGCCGAAGCTACCGACACGCCAAGTGCATTTCAAGGAAAGGGAGTTGGCTGACATCGGGCTGCAACGGCCGTTTCATGGAAGCGCCATGCTGGTGTTACATGCCGGGCAGGCGGCCCGGATTCGGGGGCGTTCGACCACCGTCAGGGTTAAGACTTCTGGTGTCCTGTCCCCCGTCCAGCACCGCCGTGACCTGCGACGCGCCGCCGAGGGGCCCTGTCACACCCCTGATCGTCAGACCCCGGTACAGCGCGGCCTGCCTGCGCGGCTTCCAGCGGGGCAGCATGGACGATGGCAGCTTCCGCCGATCACCGGCCGGTGAGCGGCCGGATGCCCGTATCTTCGGCAGCACCCTGTGAAAACGTTCAAGGAGCGCAACTGATGAAGCACATCAAGCTTGGTGACCTCGACGTTGCCCGGATCGGACTGGGCGCGATGGGCATGTCGCACGCCTACACCGGCGCCGGCAGCGACGACACCGAGTCCATCCGCACCGTGCACCGCGCCCTGGAACTGGGCGTCACCCTGATCGACACCGCCGAGGTCTACGGCCCGTACCTCAACGAGGAGCTGATCGGCCGGGCCCTGAAGGGGCATCGCGACGAGGTCGTGCTGGCCACCAAGTTCGGGCTGATCTCCCACACCGGCCGCGGGAGCGGCGCCGACAGCAGCCCCGCAAACATCCGGGCCGCCATCGAGGGTTCCCTCCAGCGGCTGGACACCGATCACATCGACCTCTACTACCAGCACCGCGTCGACCCCGGTACTCCCATCGAGGACGTCGTGGGAACGCTGGCCGAGCTGGTCGGCGAAGGCAAGATCCGCCACATCGGCCTGTCCGAGGCGGGCCCGGACACCATTCGCCGCGCCCACGCGGTCCATCCGGTGACCGCCGTGCAGTCCGAGTACTCGCTGTTCACCCGTGATCCCGAGGCCCAGGTCCTGCCGGTGCTGCGCGAGCTGAACATCGGCATGGTTCCCTACTCGCCCCTGGGCCGCGGCTTCCTCACCGGGACGATCCGCTCCACGGACCAGTTCGCCGACAACGACTTCCGGGCCGACAACCCGCGCTTCAGTGCCGACAACTTCCAGCACAACCTGCGCCTGGCCGACGAAGTGGCCGCCGTCGCGGGGCAGATCGGCGCCACCCCGGCGCAGGTCGCTCTGGCCTGGCTGCTGGCCCAGGGTGACGACATCGCGCCCATCCCCGGCACCCGACGGGTCTCGCGTGTCGAGGAGAACGTCGGCGCCGACGCCGTACAGCTGTCCGCCGAGCAGCTCGCCCAGCTCACCGGCCTCCCGTCGGCCGCGGGCGACACCCACAACGCGGCGCAGATGCGCATGATGGAGCGCTGACCAGCGGCGCCCGGAAGGCCCCGGCCCGGCGTGCCCGCCCGGACCGGGGCCTTCTCCTCGACAGCCTCCTCGGCAGCCATTCAAGAGAATTCATAGGGCATTGAGCCGATTTTCGTGCTCTCGGTCGGCGCCGCCACCCGCCCGCACCAGACCCCACTCGTAGGCCGCGATGACGGCTTGTGCGCGGTCCCGCAGCTCCAGTTTCGCGAACAGCCGGTTGATATGGGTCTTCACGGTGTGATCCGTGATCGTGAGTCGGCCCGCGATCTCCGCGTTGGACAGCCCCCGGGCGATCAAGGTGAGCACCTCGGTCTCACGTGCCGTGAGGTCGGCCGCGGAATGGACCGGCAGCCGTGAGGCCCGCGCGTGCACGAACTCGCCGATCACCCGCTTGGTGATCTCGGGCGAGAGCAGCGCGTTCCCGGCGGCCACCACCCGCACCGCGTGCAGCAGTTCGGGGAAGGTGGCGTCCTTGAGGAGAAAGCCGCCCGCCCCGGCCGCGAGGGCGTCGTACACGTACTCGTCGAGCCCGAAGGTCGTGAGCATCAGGACTTTCGTCGCGCCGTCGGAGGCGGCCAGGATCTCGCGGGCGGCCTCGATGCCGTTCTTGTGCGGCATCCGAATGTCGAGGAGGGCGAGATCGGGCCGCGTCCTGGCGGCGATGTGCACGGCCTGTTCACCGTCCTCGGCTTCGCCGACGACCTCGATGTCCTCCTGGGTGTTGAGGAGGTTGACGAACCCGGTGCGGACGATCGCCTGATCGTCGGCGACCAGTGCCCTGATCACACACGACTCCTTCTTCGCGCTGTTCACCCGACGCCCCAGGGGAGCTCCGCCTCCACCAGGAAACCCCCGCCCGGACCTGTGCCCGCACTGAGCCGGCCGCCGACCAGCGCCGCCCGCTCGCGCATCCCGCTCAGGCCGTGGCCCGCACCGGAGCCCGCCCCGGGCTCAGGGCCCGGACCATTGTCGTGGACGCGCAGGGTGAGCAGCTGTTCGGTGCCGTAGTCGATCTCCACCACGGTACGGGCACCGGGCGCGTGCCTGCGTGCGTTGGTCAGCGCCTCCTGGGTGATCCGGTAGGCGGACAACTCCCATGCGGCGGGCAGCGGCACCCGTTCCCCGGTGACTCTCAGCTCGGCTTCGCCACCCACCGCCCGGTGCTGCTCGATCAGTTCGGCGAGATGGTCGAGGGTCGGCTGCGGGGCGGTGAGAGTCACGTCCCCCTGGGCCTGGGGAGTGCGCAGAACTCCGAGGAGGCGGCGGAGTTCGGCCATCGAGGAGCGGGCGGTGCCGGCGATCTGCTGGAAGCCGTCGCGGGCCTCGGGAGTGAGTCCGGGGGTGGTGTAGGTGGCGCTCTCGGCCTGGACGGCGATCATCGACACCGCATGCGAGACGATGTCGTGCAGCTCGCGGGCGATGGCGGCCCGCTCGGCCTCGGCGGCCTGCTGCCGTTCCATCGCGATCAACCGGGCCTGGGCCAGGTCTCGTTCATGACGGCTCTGCTCGCGGGAGCGGACCGCGTCGCCCATCATCACGGCGGCGAAGATGACCACGGTCAGCACGAAGGACTCGGCGAACAGGCCGAGTGAGTCCTTCTGCCACAGCGGCGGCACCGGCAGGTTCATCCGCGACCAGGTACGTATGTGCACCAGGTTGACGCACACAGCCCCCAGTGCCCCGCCCACGACGGTCACCGCCGGGTGGCACACCCGGTAGCGGCCCAGGGTGTAGAAGCCGATCAGCCCGCTGGCCATGATCGAGAGGTACAGACTGACGTCGCCGGCGAACCCGAGCAGTCCGGCGGCCACCGTCACCACCGCCACGGGCGGGAAGGAGCGCCGCCACATCAGCGAGGCGGAGGAGACGAGCACGCCGGTCACGGTGGTCAGGGATCCGGGATAGGCGATCAGCTCGGCCACGGCACCGACGGTCAGGGCACCGCCGGTGACCCAGGGGTGGGCGGGTGAGGCTGTCCAGGCGCGGAACCGCTGGTGAAGGGACGGACGCATACCTCCATGATCCGTGCCGACGCGGCCGCGCGCGTCACCGCACGGGTTGAGCCTGAGGCCGGATGTCATGCCACGGGTTGAGTTCCAGGTGCGGAGCCTCGGTTGACGCCCCCCGGCCTGCGGGTTCGTAGCGTCGACGAGCATGACGAGGCGTCTTGAACAGTGCGGGTGGCACATCCGGTACGTACGCGACGAGCGATGGCAGCCGGGCCGTGCGGGCCTGGTGCTCGATGTCGCGGCCGCGCTCAAGTGGACGGCGCCGTCCGCGGCGCCGGCACTGATCGCGGTAGGTCGGGGCCACAGGTACGCGCCCTCCCGGAAGAAGGCCCTCGTATGACGGAACACTCCAGCCCGCGCACGCTGATCGTCACCAATGACTTCCCGCCCCGGCAGGGCGGCATCGAGACGTTCGTCCGTGAACTGGCCGACCGGTTCCCGCCCGACCGGGTGGTCGTCTTCACCTCATCGCCGCGGACGGCCACGGCACAACCGGCATCCGACGAGTCCTTCCCGTACCCGGTGATCCGTCACCGGGTACACACCCTCCTGCCCACGCCACGGGCCACCGCGCACGCCGCGTCCGTGGCCCGCCAATACGGCTGCGAGCGGGTGTGGTTCGGCGCGGCGGCGCCGCTCGGTCTGATGGCGGACCGGCTGCGGCGGACCACGGACATCCGCGCCGCCGTCGCCACCACGCACGGCCACGAAGTCTGGTGGGCCCGCACCCCTGGGACCAGGACGCTGCTGCGCCGCATCGGCACGCAGGCCGACGCGCTCACCTGGCTGGGTACGAGCACCCGCCGCCCGATCGAGGCGGCCCTGGCTCCCGGCACCCGCACCGCACGCCTGGTCCCCGGCGTGGACACCACAGCGTTCCGCCCCGGCCTGGACGGCGGCCCGGTGCGGGCCCGCTACGGCCTGGGGCGCCGCCCCGTGATCCTTTGCGCGGCCCGGCTGGTTCCACGCAAGGGCCAGGACACTCTGGTCCGGGCGCTGCCCTGGATCCGCAGGGCGGTCCCGGACGCCATGCTGCTCCTGGTCGGCGACGGTCCGTACGCCCGCGAACTGCGGCAAGCAGCCCTGGATGAAGGGGTCTTGGACTCGGTCGTCTTCGCCGGAGGCCATCCGCACCAGGCTCTCCCCTCCTTCTACGCCGCCGCTGACGTCTTCGCCATGCCCTGCCGCACCCGTAGACGCGGCCTGGAAGTGGAGGGCCTGGGCATCGTCTACCTGGAAGCCGCCGCGTCAGGACTGCCCGTCCTGGCGGGTGACTCGGGCGGCGCCCCCGACGCGGTACGCGAGGGCGAGACGGGCCATGTCGTCGACGGACATTCGGTGGCGGCAACCGCGGACCGTCTGATCAGGCTCTTGCGCAACCCCGAACTCGCCCACGCAATGGGCGCCAAGGGCCGCCACTGGGTCCAGACGGAATGGACGTGGGACCACTCCTACGCAACGCTGGCAGGGCTGCTCCAGTCAGCGGGAGCCGCCGGATGAACGAGCGCAAGCCGAAGCCGAGCGACTTGTCCGACGATCGCTGGGCACTGACCGAGCCGGTCATCACAGCGCGGAAGAAGGACCAGTCGAGCCGGTCGACGATCGGCGCCTCCGGCTCGCCGCTACCCCTTCCGGGTCCGCATCATCACCAAGGCGCCTCCTGCCGCTGCCGCCCCCACCGCTCCCATGGCCAGGAAACCCTGGGAGGAGCGCCAGGACAGCACCGACCAGCGGGACTGCGCCGAGAGCAAGGATCCCGTACTCAGCCACGACCCCGTCGAGATCAACGACAGGGACGAGCCGATCGAGCCGACCGAAAGGGCGCTGCCGATCGAGCCGACGGACAGGGCCGATCCGACGGACCCGATGGACAGCACCGAACCCACTGACCCGATCGACAACACAGAGTCCTGCGACCACAAGGACAGCACTGAATCCGAGGAGGAACAACGACCCGACCGTACCGGCGGCTTTGACATGAGGTCATTCTGCGCGCAGGACGCACGGTCCGGCAGTCCGAGCGGGGGCATCTTTCCCGAGCCCACTGTGCACGGCCAGGTGTTGCCGGAGAGCACGTTGGCGGCTGGCCAGTGAGACTGCTGTACCTACTAGTATGTACAGTAATCTCGCCATGGCCCAACAAGATCGATCCAACGACGGGGCCACCTCTTCCCTGCCCCTCCAGAACGGGTGATCGTTTTGCCATTCGTCCGCATCGACGTCCTGCGCATGCCGGCGGCCGAACTGGAAGCCGTCGGAAACGCCGTACAGCAGGCCCTCACCGAATCCATCGGCATCCCGCTCGACGACCGGTTCCAGGTCCTGACCAACCACGACGGCGTGACCGGAACGCTCCGCCACGGCACCTATCTTGACGTCCCGCGCGACGACGGCATCGTCTACATCGACATCACACTGCGGCGCGGCAGGACCGCCGGACAAAAGCAGCGGATGTACGCGCTGGTGTGCCAGCGCCTCACGGAACAGACGCGGGTCGCACCCCACAACGTGTTCATCGCGGTCCACGAGAACGGCGAGGCCGACTGGTCGCTCGGCCATGGCAGAGCGCAGTACCTGTAGACGCCTGGACGCCCTCCGGAGGAGACCGGTTTCCCTTTCCGAGCGGTCTGCATGGATCCTCGCGCCAGCGGGTCCGGACTCCAGTTGTGACCATGAGCCCTAAAGTCTCACCATGAGCGACTGGATGATTACCCTAGGTCGAGGAAAGGCGCGGCGTCCTCGGGCGTTGTCCCCGCTCCGGGAGCATCTCCGCGACACGTTCTGGTTCGCCCCCACGGCGGCGATGATCGTGGTGTGCCTGGTGTGGTGGGTTGCTTCCTGGGCTGACGAGGCAATCGTGTCGGCGCTCCAGGACGACGGGGAGTTCGACGCGGTCAAGGATCTGATGGGGATCGCCGACGATGTGAAGACCGTCGTCACCACCATCAGTTCGGCGATGATGACCTTCATCGGTGTCGTGTTCAGTATTTCGCTGGTGGCCGTGCAGATGGCGGGCGGACAGCTCACCCCGCGCGTGGTGCGCCTTTTTGTGCGGAGCCGGATCACCAAGCTCACGTTCGCCGTCTTTCTCGCCACGTTTCTGCTGTCGCTGCTGGTACTGACCTCGTACGACGGGGAGCAGGACCCGAAACTCGTCAGCACGGTGCCCTTTCTCCAGGCGTTCCTCACCCTGGCCTTGGTCGCGTTGAGTCTGCTCTTGTTCGTCATGTACGTGAATTCGACGCTGCGGATGATGCGGGTGGGCCATGTCGTCGACCGGGTCGCCCGGGAGGCGTTCCGGGTCGTGGCGCGGATTCCGTACGGGGACGCGGCCGACGGCGACCTCGGGCCGGAGAGCGGGCTCGTGGCCTACGAGGGCCGGGCGGGGGTGCTGCGGGACGTGAACATCGCACGGCTCGTGTGGATCGCCCGCCGCCGCGGTGTGGTGCTCCGGATGATCCCCCGGATCGGGGATTTCGTGGTGCCCGGGACGATGATGTTCTCGGTGCACGGAGGACCGGCCCCGTCCCGGCGCCAGTTGCAGTCCTGCGTTTTCGTGGGGGTCGAGCGCGCGTTCCATCAGGACCTCGGGTTCGGCCTGCGGGTGCTCGCCGATGTCGCGCTGCGAGCCCTGTCCGCGGCCGTGAACGACCCGACGACCGCGGTGCAGGCGATCGACCGGATCGTGCAGTTCCTCGCGGTCGTGGGGCGCGGCCCGCTGGACACGCTGCGGTACAGGGATCGCGGCGGCGCCGTCCGTCTGGTGCAGCCGGTGCCGAGCTGGGGCGAACTGGTCGACCTGGCGTTCACCGAGGTCCGGGGCTGCGCCGCGGACACCCCGCAAGTCACGCGGCGGCTGCTCGCCGGGTTCGACGATCTCCTGTCGCTCGTGCCCGAGGAACGGCGGGAGCCGTTGCTGCGGCACCGGGAGCTGCTGACGCGGAACGTGGAGCGGTCGGTGCCGGATGCCGCCGACCGGAACTTCGCGCTGCGTCCCGACCGGCAGGGCATCGGCTGACGCCCGTACGTCCGGTCGGCGGGTCTCCGGCTTCGGCCGTACGGGGCGTCTCCGCTGAAGCGGCGGCCGGTCGCAGGTCGTGCGGTTGGTGTTCCGCGCGCTGCCGTCGGCCCTCGCCCGAGGTCAGGCCTGTGCGCGCCGGGCCAGCAGGACCGAGTCCTCGGCCTCCACCGGACCACTGTCCCGGTGGAGCACGCGGGAGCGCTGCTCCACGACGACGGGCTCGAAGTCGTCCGGCAGGCCGGGCAGGAGCTCGGCGGCCAGGAACATCGCCTTCCGGTGGCTCTCGGAGAGCTGCGTGAACTCGTGGGACGGCGCGTGACCGACGACCAGCAGCAGTCCGCCGGGGGCCACGGCCCCGGCGAGGCGGCGGGTCACCTCGACCATGCCGCCGTCGGGGGCGTGCAGATAGTGGCTCGTGACCAGGTCGTACGCCCGCTCGCCCGCGTCGAAGGTGCGGGCGTCGACCTGCCACCAGTCGACGCGCTCGGCGAATCCGGCCTGCTCGGTGTGGCGGGCGGCGCGCGCGAGCCCCTCGGCCGAGAAGTCGGCGCCGGTCACGCGCCAGCCCTGCCCGGCCAGCCAGACGACGTCGCCGCCCTCGCCGCACCCGACGTCGAGCGCGGTTCCGGGCGTGAGGCGGCCGGCGGCGGCGACGAGTTGCGGGTTGGGCTCGCCGCTCCAGAAGCGCTCCTGCCCCGCGTACCGCTCGTCCCAGCCGGCCGGTTCGAACATCGCGGCGGCCGCCTGCTCGTCGTGGTTCTCGTGCCGGCCGTCTCCGCCGTGCTCGTGGTGTCCGGACACTGGATGCCTCCCGTTGTTCGTGCTGCCGCGTCGCCACCAGGCCTTCCGCGCGGGGCGCCCTGTCGATCCTGCTCGGATCCGTGCTGCCGCGCACACAATGTTGCCGGATCAGCAATTCGGTCCGGGCCGTCGCATGTGGCCGCAGGGTGTGGACGGATCACCTCCGGTCACTCAAATACATCTCAGGGGGATAAGAAGCCAAGAGGGACCGCGAGTCTTGATCACCACTGACGCCGCTGATTGGCTGGCCAACATGAATGATCTCGGACCCGTTGCGTGGCCGCCTGCACCGATCAAGACCGAGAGGCTCGTGCTACGTGAGCCCGAGGCCCGGGACCGTGCGGCGTTCATAGAGCTGCACGCCTCGTCGGAGGTGCACACCTACCTCGGCGGCCCCCGCCCGCGTGACGAGCTCGAGCGCGAGATGCCCGAGGTGCCCGGGCGGCGGCCCGGGAGTTTCGTCGTCGACCTTGACGGGGCGATGATCGGCCAGATCCTGCTCAGGAGGGTGACGGAGCACCTTTGTCCCACTGCCGTGGGGAAGGTCGATCTCGGCTATCTGTTCCTGCCGCGGGCGTGGGGATTCGGGTATGCCGGCGAGGCGTGCGCGGCGGCGCTGGGCTGGCTCGAAGACGTCCTTCCGGGTGAGCCGGTGGTGCTCGCCACCCAGACCGCCAACGTCCGTTCGATGCGCCTCGCGGCAAAGCTGGGATTCACCGAAGCGGAGCGGTTCCGGGCCTGGGACGCCGATCAGTGGCTCGGCCTGCGGGCCCCGGTCATGCCCTCTGATTGAGTTCGCGCTCGGCAGCGTGGCTCTGGCGGAGTGCCGTTGTACTCGTCGACGAAGTCGGTCGGGGTGACGAAGCATGCAGGCACGAGAGATGCCCATTTCTGCGGCGACATGAGCGATCGGCCGTGTCCGACACCGCATGATCAGCCGGCGTCCGCCCTCTGTGGGCAGCGGTGCGTTCGCATGGGTCATGTACTGATTCGCCTTCCGCGAAGGTCGGGCCGCACGGGACAGGAGGAGGCAGTCACACGAGCACGTCGCGTCGGGCGTCGGCGGCCGTGTGCCGGTTGACGGCCCAGACAAGGAGTGCGCAGAGCGCGAAGGCGGCGCCGAGAAGGCTGGATCCGGCCCACCCTGCGGCCGAGTACACCGCGGTGGTGCCGGTCGCCCCGAGGGCGGAACCGAGGGAGTAGAAGAGCATGTAGCCGCCGATGACGCTGCTCGTCCGGTGTGGGTACGCGGCCGTGAGCAGGTGTTGATTGCTGACGTGTACCGCCTGCACCGCGAAGTCGAGAACGATCACGCCGACGATGACCGGCCAGAGCGACCAGGACGCTTGTCCGGTCGCCAACCATGAAGCGGCCAGCAGGAGAAGTGCGCTGCCGGTGATGACGTTGGCGCGGCCGGCATCGGCCCCCTCCCCGGCTCGGGACGCGCCCAACGCCCCGGCGAGCCCGGCGATCCCGAAGAGACCGATCTGGGCCGTGCTCAGATGCCATGGCGCGGCTGCGAGCGGCAGAGCCAGGCCGCTCCAGAGCGTGCCGAAGGAAGCGAACAGGAAGAACGCGATCAGTCCACGCGAGACGAACAGCCGCTCACGGAACAGGCGGCCCAGCGAGATCAGCACCGCGCCGTACGTGGCCCGAACGTCGCGCGGGTCGGACGGCAGGAGCCTCAGCACAAAGCAGGCGAGCGCGATGAGGAGCACGGCGAGCACCACGTAGATGCTTCGCCAGCCCCAGAGCGCGGCCAGACTTCCCGCGAGCACACGAGCTCCGAGAATGCCGATGATGACACCGGAGGTCACGGCTCCGAGTGTGCGGCCGCGTTCCGCCCCCGTGGACAGGTCGGCGGCGAAGGCGACCGTGGTCTGAACGACGACCGCGAACAATCCGGCGAGGGCCAGCCCGACAAGGAGGAGCCACAGCTGGGCAGCGACTGCGGCCAGAGCCATACCGACCGCAGCGAGGAGAAGATGCACGGCAATGAGCTTGCGCCGGTCGAACATGTCCCCCAGCGGGACGAGAAGGGCCAAGCCGATCAGGTAGCCGAGCTGTCCCGTGGTGACGATCCATCCCAAGTCGGCTTCCGGAAGGTCCAGATCGCCGCCGATCTGGGCCAGTACGGGCTGCGCCACATAGACCGTCGCGACCGCGACCGCGCAGATCACGGCGAACAGCATCCTCCGGCCAGACGTAAGACTCACTGACGCACCTCCAATGAGTAGCAAAATGCAACCGACGTGAAGGTACGGCAGAATGGTTTCGATCCGCAACTCTTCAGGAGGAGTCATGGCTCGCACAGCGCCCCATGCCGAGGGGATGTCCTGGACCGACCCCGACTGCCCCGTCGCACGCACACTCGACCTGGTCGGAGATCGATGGAGCCTGCTGATCATTCGCGACGCGATGGACGGCGCACGAGCGTTCACCGACTTCCAGCACCGCACCGGAATCGCGCGGAACATCCTCACCGACCGCCTGCGACGTCTGGTCGAACGAAATGTCTTCGAGCGGCAAACCGCTTCAACAGGGCGGCGACAGAACTACGTCCTCACAGAGGCGGGCCGCGACCTCTTCGCCGTCATCGTCGCTGCGCGGCAGTGGGGCGAACGGCACGCCTTCGCACCCGCTGAAACCCACTCGGTCCTCGTTGACGAAAGCGGTCTCCCGCTCCCAGAGTTGCGTCCCGTCGATGCGAACGGCAGGCCCGTGGACGTCGATACGACGTTTGTGCTGCACGAGCACTGACGTCGAGGGAAGCCACCTGCCACTCCCAGTGGCAGGTGACATGGTGGGCCGTCAGTGCCGGGGCAACCCCAACCGGCCAGATGTGGCCTAGGGAGTCAGACCGAGCGGCTGCGGCGGGTAGCTCACTCCGTAGATGCGGGCGAACCTGTTCGCCGGCGCCGCCGAACCACCGTGCCGTTCGAGGAAATAGGCGCGAGCCATGGACTTCATCTGCGCCCCGTCCACGTACACGATCCACCGGCTGGACGATTGATCGAACTGCGCCGCCTCGACAGCCGCGGCCAGTCCCTGGTCAGGTCCGTACCGAAGGCGCTCCCCCAGTGCGATGAATCGCTTCAGGACGTCGAGCTCGGAGCGGTGCAGGGCCACTTTCTGCAATCCGGCCTCGGGCACCGCGACGCCGGCCGGCGCTGCGCGCTTGTGCGCGTACAGCAGGACATCCCAGCCGTCCGCCGTGAGCTGCACCGCCCAGCGCACGGGCCTGCCCGCGCCCACCGACAGCTCCGCCCGGTCTTCAGCGGCTGCCTCGCGAACCAGCCCGAGCCTGACCAGAGGACTCGCGGTACGAGCGTCGAGGCCCGACCCCGCGGTCACCCAGCCGTCCTGCTCGCCTTGCATGTCCGCGACACGCCGCAACAGCGTGATGTGCCCACCCGACCGCCCCACCCGTGACCTCCCCAGTCCGCGATGGCGAGACGCTAGCGCGCGGCAGCGACTCTTGGGGTCGGTTTTACCCGGCGCCCCTCGAAAGGGAGGGACGCCGAACGCGATGCACGCGCGTTCGAGGCGGAGTCAAGCGTGGCCCCTGTCGCGGCTCCTCGCCGCGACATTCCCGGTCGATCGCGGCCTCTCGGTCCGAGCGACGAGGAGATGCCGCGCCCGACCGTCGGCATCGCCTCGAACTGGACCGCGACGATGCCCCGCAACCGACACACCGTGACCTGGCACGCCGCGTCGCCACGAGAGTGCGCCGGGCCGGGAATCAGCCCGAGGTGCCGTCGAGGACCTCCCGCAGCCGGTGCGCGAACTCGTCCGGCTTCCCGGGATATCCGAACTCTCCGTCGCTGAAACCGCCGTGGTGGCTCGGGAACACGGTCGCCCGTCGACCGAGGAGCTCGGCGGTCGCGGCCGACGTGCGTCCGGTCAGTACGTCGGCGGACTCCTCGCCCACGGCGATCACGACGCGTGTCGGCGCGGCGGCGATCGCCTCCGCGTCGGGCCGGTAGCCGCTGACCGCCGACGACCGGTCGGACAGCAGCGGATCGTCACGCGATCCGTCGTCGTCCGTGGGCATCCCGAACGCGGCAGGGTCCGCCTCCGGCTGTGCGAAGTACGCGTCGGTGAACTCCCCCTTCCAGGACGTCAGGGCCACGAACGCGGCCATCCCGGCCCCCCACCCGCGCTTCTCGTACGCCTCCCGGACACCGGCGAACGCGCGCTCGGCCGCCGGGCCGTCCGGCGTGAGCGTGATGAGCGGCGGCTCGTGCGCGACCAGGGTGGTCACGTCTCCCGGGTACTTCGCCACGAGCGCGAGCGCGGTGACCGCGCCGCCGCTGCTGCCGAACATCTCCACGGGCCCGGCTCCGAGCGCCTCGATGACGGCGTGCACGTCGTCGGCCTGGGTCTCGGGCGTGTGATCGGTCCGCCCGTCCTTGCGCGTGCTGCGGCCGATCCCGCGCGGGTCGTAGGTGACGACCGTCCGTTCGGGAAAGCGTGCCGCGAGCGCGGCGAATCCTGTGGCGTCCATGGGCTGTCCGATCATGAACAGCGGAGGGCGCCCGTCCGCGGTCGGCAGCGGCCCGCGGATGTCATGGACGAGGTCCGCGCCGGCTGTCTCAAGTGTGCGAGTCTCCATGCCCGTACAGACCGGCCCTGCCCCGGAAGCTCATCGGAGTCGTAGGCCCCGAGATCATTCGACCGCTCCCGGCCGCTGACCCGCGACCACCTTCAGGAGGTCCTGCGCCGCGTCACCGGTACGGACGTGACGCTGACCGACGTGCACCGGGCGTCGAGCTTCACCGATCGCGCGATGCAGACCACCACCTACCGTCAAGGGCGCGTGCTGCTCGCCGGCGATGCCGCGCACATCCACTCACCGCTCGGCGGCCAGGGACTCAACCTCGGCATCGGGGACGCCGTCAACCTCGGCTGGAAGCTGGCCGCGACCGTCCGCGGCACCGCACCCGAGGGCCTGCTGGACACCTACACCAGCGAGCGCCATCCCGTGGGCGCCGCGATCCTCGACTGGTCGCGCGCCCAGGTGGCGACCATGAAGCCGGGCCCCAACACCCCCGCGCTGCGCCGGCTGGTCCACGACCTGCTGAGCACCACGGACGGCACGACCCTCGCCAACCGCCGGACCACGGGCCTGTTCAACCGCTACGACCTGGGCAGCAGCCACCCCCTCGTCGGCGCCACCGCCCCCGACTTCCGTCTCCAGGACGGCGCTCGCCTCGGTGAACTGCTGCGCCGGGGCCAGGGCGTCCTGCTCGACTTCCGCGCGAGCGAGGCACTGCGGAGCGCGGCCACGCGCTGGAAGGGGCAGATCCGTCATGCCGCCGGACCGGCACGCGACGACCTCGGCTGCACCGCGGTCCTCGTGCGCCCCGACGGCGTCGTCGCCTGGGCCGCCGGGGACGACCTGGACGTCGACGCCTTCGCGCAGGCCGCCCACCGCTGGTTCGGTGCGGTGACGGCCGCGCCCGAGCCGTCCCGGACTGCTCGCCGTCACGACGACCTGATTTGCTAATCTGCGCGGATGGACGAGGTGCTTGACGAGGGGCCGTTCTTTCACGGCACAAAGGCTGATCTGCGGGTCGGAGAGCATCTCACCGCCGGTTTCCGTTCCAACTACCGGCCCGAAGTGGTGATGAACCACATCTACTTCACCGCGTTGCGCGACGGCGCGGGACTCGCGGCGGAACTCGCCGTCGGAGACGGCGCCCCTCGGGTGTATCTCGTCGAACCGACCGGGGAGTTCGAGAACGACCCCAACGTCACTGACAAGAAGTTCCCCGGGAATCCCACCCGCTCCTACCGCAGCAGGGAACCTCTCCGGATCGTCGGCGAGGTCACCGACTGGACGCGACTGACGCCCGAAGCCCTCCAGGGGTGGCGGGACCGGCTTGCCGCCCTGCGCGCGGATTCCCGCGCCGAAATCATCAACTGAACGCAGCCCGGCCACCGCGGTCGCCGTGGCCCCGACGAGCCCTGCTCGTTGGACAGCCATGAGCGAACACGATGACGCACGAGACGCCGGCCGCACCCTCCGCACCTCCCGAACGTCCGGGCCCACCTTCACCTCCGCCCTCGACCAGCTGCGCGCCCCTGTCCCCCGGCAGCCCGCGCAGGATCGTTCCGCTGCGATCAGGCAGCGGCGCCGCAACGAGGCGGTCGCGGCCCGGCTGCGGGCCGCCGTTCATCTGGGCCGGCTGCTCGCCGCACACACCACGGCCGAGCTGGAGGAAGCGATCGGGGCGTGCGCCCGGCACCGGCTCACCGACGCCTACGAACAGCTGCGCCTGGGCACCGGATCGCTCCGTGGACTGCCCGAACCCGTACGCCAGCTGCGCGCGGCTCGTCCCCACTGGTGGGGCCTGCGCGCGAACTGACCGCGGACGCGGCGGTGCCGGCCGGGGATTTTCCCGGCCGGCACCGCCGCGGTGACCTGCCCCGGCCTGCGCCCGCCGAGGTGAGTGGCTCAGTAACGGCGGTTGGGGAAATGCGGGTCCGACCAGCGCGCGGGGCCGGTGAGTCCGATCAGGCGGATGCGGTGGAGCAGTTCGTCGGGGGCGTGCTGGGCCCGTAGCCGTGGTGGGGCGTGGCGGACGAGCCAGGTGGCGAGCTCCGCGCGCAGGTCATCCTCGTTCTCCCAGGTGTCCCAGGGCAGTTCGTCACCGAGAAGGTGGTACTCCCAGCGGTCTGCCGCCACGACCAGGTGCCGGTCGGCGACGCGGTGATCGGCCTCCTCCCAGACCCTGAGCCACGGCCCCAGCGTGGCGGATGCCTCGGCGCACAGGGCGAGGATCTGGTGCGCGGGAACGGCGGGAGACGGATCGCGCAGCGTCCACGCCCACCAGGCGTGCAGGAACTCCCACACCGCCGCGCGCTGCGGCTCGGGCCATTCCTGCCAGCCGCCGCGGCTGAACGAGCGCCCGACCTCGTCGATGCGGGACATCGGCTGCCCACCGGCCAAGGCCCTGGAGAACTCGGGAAGGATGCGGCGCAGCACCGCACCGTGATCTTTCCAGTCCGAGGCATTCCACGTGCGGTACAGAAGGTCCGGGCCCAGCTCGACGTCCGGGATCTTCAGCAGGGCGAGCTCTTCTTCACCGCCCCAGTGGCAGTCGCACTGCGCCTCGTCCTCGCGTGCGGTCGCCCCGCGGAACGTGGAGGCCACGCGCTCCAGTGCGCGGTCGAGCCTCAGTCGTGCGGAGTTGTCGTCCATGTCCATGGTGTTCGGCACAACCTCAGGGACTCCGGGTGGTGGCGCCACCCGAAGATCGCGACAGTACCCGGCCACATCCGTCCATGTCAGCGGTGTTGTCGCTGTCTAACGGCCAGCTGTTGTTCGTATTCGGACAACAGTGAAGATTTGACCACTCGGTTGTGGAGAGGGCGGGATGATTCCGTGACGTCGCCGAGGTGACGGTTCTGCCGGGTGTTCCGACCGGGCAGGGCTGTCGCGGTCCCGGCCGACGCAGTGTTGACGCGCGTTCGGTGTCTCGTGGGATGCGCGGTACGGGGGCTCTGTCGTCGGCCGGTGGGTGAGCCGTCGGCCGGTGGAGGCCCGCACGACCGCACGGCTGCCGGTCCTCGGGGGCTCCCGGCCCCGCTGTCAGGGTGCGGACATGATGAAGGGGAACTTCTTTGATCCGTGCACTCTCCAGACCGTCCGGGTTCTCCGGAGGCGTCGGACGTTTCGCAGCGGGCAGGTCGCCGTGGGCCGGCTGGCGGCGCATGACCGCTCTCGCCGTCGGCGGGACGCTGACGCTCGCGGGCATGGCGGCCCTCCCCGGGGCCGCGCAGGCCGCCACCGGTCCGACGGCGTACGTGGCGAACTTCTACGGGGACACCCTCTCGGTGGTCGACACGAGCACGAACACGGTCACCGACAGCATCACGGTCGGGAACAGTCCCGTCGGGGTCGCGGTCGACCCGGCCGGCGGGCGCGCCTATGTGACCAACTTCGACGAGGCCACCGTCTCGGTCGTCGACACGGACACCGACACGGTCAGCGCGACCATTCCCGTCGGCAGCAATCCCCTCAACGTCGCCGTCGCCCCGTCCGGAGCCTTCGCCTACGTCGCGAACAGCGGCGGGACGACGGTCTCGGTCATCGACACCGCGACCAACGCGGTGAGCGCCACCATTCAGGTGGGGAACTCCCCCAACGGCGTGGCGATCTCCCCGTCGGGCTCCACCGCGTACGTGACCAACAACAACGAGGGCACGGTCTCGGTCATCGACACCTCGACCGGCACGGTCACCGACACCGTCACGGTCGGGGCGTCGCCCTCCGGTGTGGCGGTCAGCCCCTCGGGGAGCGTCGCCTACGTCACCAACAGCGGCGGGACCACCACCTCGGTCATCGACACCGCGACCAAGACGGTCAGCGGCACCATCACGGTCGGGACCGCCCCGAACAGCGTCGCGTTCGACGCGTCGGGCACGCGGGCCTACATCGCCGACCGGGGCAGCGACGACGTGAAGGTGATCGACACGGCGACCTCGGCCGTGACAGCGACCGTCGCCGTCGGCGACGGCCCGGCCAGGGTCGCGGTGGCCCCGTCCGGCACGGCCGTCTACGTCACCGACGTGGACGACGGCGCCGTCTCCGTGATCGACACCGGGACCCTTGACGTCACGGCCACCGTCGGCGGGTTCACCGGCCCGTACGGTCTGGCCTTCACGGCCCCGCCGTCTCCCGCACGGGCCGACGTCGACGTCCGGCTCGCCGCCCAGCCGCACCTGAGCATCCTGGTGCCGTACCTCTCCTACACCCTCACCGCTCGCAACACCGGCCCCAAGGCCGTCACGTCCGCGACCCTCACCGCGAAGCTCCCCGCGGGCGCCAGGGCGACCAACCTCGCCGCGGGTTGCACCGCCGCCGGGACCACGGTCACCTGCACCTACGGAACGATCGCCGACAACACGAGCGTGAACAAGACGTTCCGTGTCCCGCTGAACCTGCTGACGCTCGGGCCGGTCAAGGTGTCCGGTCAGCGCACCGCTTCCGCCCCGTCCGATCCCAACCCCGCCAACGACACGGCATCCGTCACCTGCAACGCCGTCTCGGTGGTCCTGGTCACCTGCCCCTGATCCGGGCCCTGCGGCGTCTCCGACCGGGCCGGCGGCCCGCCGGGGGCGCCGCAGGTACACCCCGCCGGGGTGGTCCCGGTGACACCACGGTCCGGGGCCGAGCCCTCCTGCCGAACTCCCGCGCGCCGAGCAGCATTTCGTCCAGGACACATCGGCGGACGAGGGAGACATGATGGCCGGTCACACGCGGCGACGGGTTCTGCGGGGCACGGCGCTCGCGGCGGCGGGAAGTGTGGTGGGCGGGTTCGGGCCCGGCCGCCTCGCGCCCTCCGCCCGGGCGGAGGGTTCGGGCGGCGCGGCGTCGTCGCCGTTCCTGGAGGGGGCTTTCGCTCCCGTCAGCGAGGAGCTGACGGAGTTCGACCTGCCGGTGAGCGGCCGCGTGCCGCGCGAGCTGAACGGCCGCTATCTGCGCACCGGTCCGAACGCGCTGGGCCTCGAAGATCCTCGGGCCCACCACTGGATGCTCGGCGACGGCATGGTGCACGGCGTGCGCCTGCGCGACGGCCGTGCCGAGTGGTACCGCAACCGGTGGGTGCGCTCCGCGCAGGTGGCGCGGAAACTGGGCGAGCCGTACCCGGGGGAGGCGCCGCCCGACGACTTCGCGTGCAACACCAATGTGATCCCGTACAAGGGGCGGATCCTGGCGCTTCAGGAGAGCGGGCCGCTGCCCTATGAACTGGACGGCGACCTTCGCACGGTGCGCCCGTACGACTTCCGCTCCACGCTCGATGGCGCCTTCACCGCACACACCAAGTACGACGCGGCGGCCGACGAGCTGCACGCCGTGGCGTACTACCCGACCTGGGACCACGTGCGGCACCTCGTGATCGACGGGTCGGGCCGGGTGGCGCGCACCCACCGGATTCCGCTGGCGGGCGCGCCGATGATGCACGACTTCGCGCTCACGGAAAAGTACGTCGTGCTCGTGGACGTGCCGGTCACGTTCGACGCGGCGGCGGCCGGGGCGGGCGCCCCGGTGCCGTACGTGTGGAACGAGCGGCATCCGATGCGGCTGGGGGTCATGGCGCGCTCGGGCGGCGCCACCCGCTGGTTCGAGATCGACCCGGTCTTCTACTCGCACACCCTCAACGCCTACGACGAGGGAGACACCGTCGTCGTCGAGTACACCTCGATGCCCGCCCCCTTCTCTGTGGCGGGCCGGGGCAGCGGCGGTCCCTCGACGACCGGCGCCCCGACACTCGACCGCTGGGTCGTCGATCTGCGCGCCGGGCACGTGCGCACGGCCCGCCTCGACGACTTGCCGCAGGAGTTCCCGCGCGTCAACGAGGCTCTCGTCTCCCGCCGGCACCGCTACGGTTACGCGGCGAGCGCGGCCGAGATGTGGCGCGCGTACGAGACGGTCGACGGAGTACCGCCGGACGAGAGGTTCAGCAACTGCCTGGTGAAGCACGACATGCTGCGCGGCACCAGGCAGGTGCACCGTTTCCCGCGCGGCGCGGCCGCCTCCGAGCCGGTGTTCGTGCCGCGCCTCGGGGCGCGCGACGAGGACGACGGCTATGTCCTCGCCTACGTGCACGATCCGGATCGCGGCGCGTCCGACCTGGTGATCCTCTCCGCACAGGACTTCACCGGTCGTCCGCTGGCCCGGGTCCGGCTGCCGGGCCGGGTGCCGCTCGGCTTCCACGGCAGCTGGGTCGCGGACGCGTAGCGGCAGCTGGTTCACCGACGGGCGCTGTGTCCGGTCGTCCCTGCCGGGCGGCAGCCCGTTGTCAGTGGCGGGGTGCATGATCGACGCGTCGGTTCCTCTACGGGTTTGGGAGCACCATGCCGATCACCAACGAGCGGGCAGCGGGGCACGCGTTCCTGCGGCCGCTGTACGCGGACACGTACTTCCCCGATCACGTCGTCGACAAGGGCCGGGAGATCCTGGTTCGGCTGTGCGAGCGGATCGAGGCCGAGCAGCCGTCGGACCTCGCGGCCCTGTATGTGCTCACTCACGCGGCGACGGAGGAGTTCAACCTGCTGGAGGCGGAGTTCGAGGCGTCGGGCAGCGAGATAGAGACGGTGGCGCGGGAGGAGATCGCCGAGGACTTCTGGTTCGTCGCGTCGGCCTACGGGTTCACGGAGGCCGACGCCGAGGAACTGATCGCCACCCGGGACTGGTGAGCGTCCGAGCGCGCGCCGCTGGTCGATGTCGGTCGCGGCTCGGAGACTCCCGGTTCAGCGGCCGGAGATGTCCGGCCGGAAGCAGGCCGTGACGTCCTTGCCGCGGGGGCACTCGTGGGCCTGCCAGGTGTCCGCGAGCGCGTCGATGAGCAGCAGGCCGCGCCCGCCGGTCGCCTCCTCGTCGCTTTCCCGCGGTCTGGGCATCTGAGGGCTGTTGTCGTGCACCGTCACATGGAGGCACTCGCCGTCCCAGGCCAGGACCAGCTGAGCGGTGCTTCGAGCGTGGATGTGCGTGTTCGTGACGAGCTCGGAGACCGTCAGGAGCACCGAGTCGACGGTGTCGGGCGCGCTTCGGGACCACTCCAGGTCCTCGATGTGCGAGCGCGTCCAGTCACGGGCCGCCTTGACGCCGCTGCTGATCGGCAAGGAGCGCGCCCACCCCACAGCCCTGAGCGAGGAATCCGCCACGATGGTCCACCTTTCTGTGTCCACTCTCGCGTGCCCCGAATCGGCCGATGCACGTACGGACGTGCACATCATTCACTTGTCCGATGTGAACGTGGCCTCTTCGTCGAAGAGCCGCGGGCGACCGTCGTCACATGTCGAACGCCGCGACGTCCGGTGTCCGTTCGTGGAAGTGGCGCCGCAGATGCCGTGCGATGAAGCGCTCCCCGCGGCGCTGGAGGCGGGCGCGCCCCGCCTCGGTGCGGCCGAGTATCCGGTAGCGCAGGACGTTGGCGGCCACGATGGGCGGCACGGCCCAGGGCAGCGCGTGCGGCAGGCCAAGGTCGCGCATGCCCCGGCGGCCGAGGAAGAAGCGCAGCATGCTCAGCAATCGGGCCCGCGCATAGGCGCGGCGCACCCGGGCGAAGTGCCGGAAGTGCAGGTGCCGTTGGGCCTCCACGAGCGCGCCGGCCAGCGGCGGACCGGCCGAGCCGCCGTAGCTCTGGGTGAGCAGCAGATGGTAGTTCAGGCGGTGTTGCTGCGCCTCGTGGTCGAAGAGCCAGTCCTCGTCCACGCCCAGCAGATGGCCCACGTACTTCCACAGGTGCATGACGGCGCGGGACTCGGCGCGGGTCACCCGCACGCCGAGGAGGCGGACGCCGAGCAGTTGGACGGCGTTGAACAGGCCCAGGGTGGCCGCGAGGTCGGACTGGTTGACGGGCAGGCCCCAGCGTCCGGCGTCCCATCCCCCGCCGTGTTCGAACCGGTGGTTGACCAGGGCGTGCATGAGGCGGACGTGCACCGTCAGGCGGAAGCCCTCCCCCTCGCGGCGCAGGGCGCCGGGGGCGGTGACGGCGGTCGCCCAGTGCTGTGTCTCGGCGATCCGGCGCAGCGCGGAGCCGCCGACCAGCCCTCCGGTCTCGACCAGCAGCCGGGGCGGTCCGTCGAACCGGTACGAGCCGATCAGCGCGAGCTGGAGCATCACGTCGGCGGTGTTGCGGCCGAACCTGCGGGCCACCCGGCCGCCTTCCTCGACCAGGTCGAAGTCCACCCAGTCCGGGACCGGTTCGACCGCGGCGAAGAAGTCGCGCAGCGCCCGGGGCGCGTCCGGCACCGCGTCGACGCCGTCCTGGAGGGCGCGCCGGAACTGTTTCATCGTGACCTTGCCGGGCTGCCCGGCGTCGGTGGCGCGCAGGGCGTCCGCCAGGGCCGCGCCCAGCTCGTCGCGTGCGGTGAGCCGTTCGCCGATGGTGGCGAGCAGGCGCTCGTCGACGCGGCCGCGGCTCACGCGCAGCAGGCGCAGGGGTCTTCCCAGGCGGCGGTTGAGGCGTTCCGTCTCACGGAAGCGCCGGGGGTACGGGGGCGGAGGCGTGCTCGTCCGATGCGGCTCGACCGAGACATCTCGCGTTGCGGGCTCGTGTGCGACCATGAGTCGATGCTGACGGTCTCTCATATTCGCGTTCAACTCGTCTTCTGATGCCCAGGTCATCGCCCGGCCGCGACGACCGGCACGCACCGGCCGCTCGCCTCAGCGCGCGCCGGGTTCCGCGTCAGGAGCGGTCCCGGGCAATGGTGGAGCGCATCCTGGAAGCGGGTGCGCGGGTACTGGCCGAGCACGGTTACGATGGTGCGTCGACCAGCCGCATCGCGACGGCGGCGGGGATCAGCCCGGGCTCGCTGTACCAGTACTTCCCGCACAAGGACGCGATCGTCCTGGCCGTGCTCGAGCGGTACAGCGACCAGCTGGTGGCGGGGATCACCGCCCGGATGACGGGCCAGTTCGAGCAGCCCGCGCCGGTGATCGTCCGCGCGACGCTGGCCGCGCTGCTCGACGGCCTGGACGTGGAGCAGCCGTTCCTGCGCGCGGCCGTCGTCCACGGTCCGCAGCTGGACGACGGGCGCGCCCTGCGGATCTTCGAGGACCGCATCGGCGAGCTGGTCCTCGCCTATCTGACCACCCGACGGGACGAGCTCCGCCCCGGTCTTTCGCTGCCCACGGCCGCGTGGATGCTGGTCCGCACCGTCGAGCACCTGACGGTCCGCTACCTGCTGGACCGTCCCCCCGTCCAGCGCGACCACTTCCTTCAGGAGCTGAGCCAGCTCACCCTCAACTACCTCCGCCCGACGTCCACTTGACCTGACTGCGCCCTGAGCGGCGCCGCCGGTTCCGACACCGCGGGACGCGCGGTCCCCGGTGTCCGGCAGGATGTCCGGACACACCGGTACCCGAGGAGACGTCAGCAGTGAGCCACAACCAGCCGGGCCCGTACGCCGGACAGCCGCCGCAGCCCGGGCCCTACGTCGTGCGGCAGCCGGGTCCGTACGGGCCGCCGGGACAGCCGGGCCCCTACGGGCCGCCGCAGCAGGGGCCGTACGGACAGCCGGCGCAACCCGGTCCGTACGGGCAGCCGCAGCAGGCCGGTTGGGGATGGCCGCCGCAGCCGGGCGGCACTCCGCCGCACCGAGGCGGTGCGGGGAAGACCTGGGGCATCATCGCCGGTGTGGCGGTGGCGCTGGCCGCGATCGGCGGCACGGTGTTCTGGTACATCGGCTCGAAGGGCCTCAAGGACGACGGCCCGCACAGGCTGACCGCGCCGTCGACGACGACGTTCGCCACGTACTTCCGGTACGGCGACGCGTCCGACACCCGTGGCACCCTCGGGACGGCGGACACCCAGGAACTGGAGGAGATCGGCGTCAAGAACCCCGAGCCGATCGCCGCGAGCTACTACGAGGAGTACCTCGGCAACCTCGACGCCTCCGACCCGGACGAGCTCCAGGACAAGCTGCGGAGCGCGAAGAACCACGCGCGCTTCACCGTCACGGGTGCGTACGGAGACATCGCCGACCCCAAGTCGGCCCTGGTCTCCTACTTCGCCAAGACGTCGGACCGGCTCGCCGTCGCCTCGCAGAAGGGCACCAGCCACATCGTCACCCTGCTGGGCGTGGCCGAGGACGCGGAGGCCGACTCGCTCGACGGCGCGGTGATGATGTGCGCCGAACTGGACGTCGACAACTACGAGACCAGCGAGGACATCAAAACGACGGTGTGCGGCTGGGCCGACTACTCGACCATCGCGCTGGTCACTCCGTACAACGGGATCCTCGGCCTGTCGACCGGTGAGGCGGCGGAGCTGACGGGCAAGGTCCGCGGCGACCTGCGCGTCGCACGCTGAACCCCGTGCCGGGCTCCGCCGGGAAGCCGCCCTGACGGTCAGCGCAGCCCGAACCGGTCGGCCAGGGCGGTCACATCGGCGGTCGTCGCGTTGCCGCCGCAGACCACCAGGCCCAGCCTGGCGCCGTCACCGACACGCTCCAGCACGCGGCGTGCCGCCGGCAGCAGGCATCCGGCGGCGGGCTCGGCCCAGACCTTGGCGTGGTCGGCCAGGTCGAGGGTGCCCTGGACGGCCTCGGCGTCGGTCACCGTGAGGACTTCGGTGACCAGGGCCGAGACATGCTCGTAGGTGAGCCGCGAGACGCTGGGAGCGCTCAAGGTCGAGACGACCGAGGAGAGTTCGACGGGCACGGGCCCGCCGGCGGCCAGGGCCGCCGACATGGCCCGAGCGCCTTCGGTCTCCACTCCCCAGACGCGCACACCGGGGCGGCGGGCGTGCAGCGCGGCGGCGACTCCGGAGATCAGTCCGCCGCCGCCGATGCTGACGAGTACGTCGGTGAGCTCCCCGGCATCCTCCGCGAGTTCCAGGCCGACCGTGCCCTGGGCGGCGATGACGACAGGATCGTCGAAGGGATGGACCAGGGTGAGCCCCTGGGCGCGGAGTTCGTCCATGAGCGCGAAGGCGCCGTCCATGGTGTCGGCCAGCACGACGCTCGCCCCGGAGGCCTTGGCGATGTCCACGGCACGGCCGGGGGCGGACCGCGGCATGACGACGGTCGCCTCGACGTCCAGCGCCCCGGCCATGACCGCGACCCCGATGCCGTGGTTGCCGCCGCTCACCGCCACGACTCCGGCGGCCCGTTCGGCCTCGGTGAGGGTGAGCAGCTTCGCCACGGCGCCGCGCGCCTTGAACGAGCCGGTGCGCTGGAGCAGTTCCAGTTTCGTGGTGACGGGCACGCCCAGGAGTCCGGACAGCCCGGGGCTCGACAGCGTCGGGGTCCGTACGACGTGTCCCGCGATCCGCTCGGCCTCGGCCTCCACGTCCGCGACAGTGATCAGCACCCTTGCCTCCATCCCCACGACGCGAGCCGCAATGATCGAATCGGCAGCAGATCGATCATCCTACGCCGCCCGCGCCCCGGGGAAGGATCCTCGGGAACGGGCGGCGGGAAAGCGGTCGTTGAGGGGAGAAATCCCGCCGCCGATTTGGGACCATGGCTCGCACGACGTCACCGACCACAGGGAGGACGCCATGGTGCTCGCGGCCGAGAAGGGCGACATCACCACGATCATCGGAGGGATCGCGCCCGACTGGGGCCCTTTCGGCTCCTTGGGCACCGAGGCCAAGACCATGGTCCAGGTCGTGATGGCGGTCGCGATCCTGCTCTGTCTGGCCATCGCGATCTGGGGCGCCGCCAAGCAGCGCGTCGGCGCGACCGCGTTGCGCGACACGTTCAGCGCGGAGCAGGGCAAGGGCCTCATCATCGCGGGGCTGACCGGGGTGTTCATCATCGGCTCACTCGGCACGCTGTTCACCATCGTGTACGGAATGGCCCTCTGACACCGGCGTCGACCGGCCGAGCTGGTTCGCGGCGGCGTCGACGGTCTGCGCCAACAGGACGGCGATGGTCATCGGCCCCACGCCGCCCGGCACCGGAGTGATCAACCGGGCGCGGGTGGAGGCGGTGTCGAAGTCCACGTCGCCGACGTTTCCCGGGTTGTAGCCGGCGTCGATCACCACCGCGCCGGGCTTGATGTCCTCACCCCGAATCAGCCGGGGCCGCCCCACGGCCGCCACCACGACGTCCGCTTCCCTGACGAAGGCCGACAGGTCCGCCGTGCGGGAGTGGCAGTACGTCACCGTCGCGTTCTCGGCCAACAGGAGCATCCCGGCCGGCTTGCCGAGAATCGCGCTGCGCCCCACCACGACGGCGTGCTTGCCGGCGAGGTCGACGTCGTACGCCTTCAGGAGACGCATGATTCCGCCCGGGGTGCAGGACACGAAGCCCTGCAGCGCGAAGCTCATCGCGGCGAACGAATGCATGGTGACCCCGTCGACATCCTTCTCCGGGGCGATGGCCTCGAACGCCGCTCGCTCGTCGATGTGCGGGCCGCAAGGATGCTGGAGCAGAATGCCGTGAACGTCCGGATCCGCGGACAGGCCGGCCAGGGTGTCGATCAGTTCGGCGGTCGTGGTGGTGGCGGGCAGACCGATGTGCCGGGACCGGATGCCCGCCTTCGCGCACCGCGCCTGCTTCATGCGCACGTACGTGACCGACGCGGGGTCCTCCCCCACGAGCACCGTCGCCAGACAGGGACTGCTTCCGGTACTCCGTGCGATCTCCGCCGCCTTGGCGGCAGCCTCTTCGATGATGCGTCCGGCGAGGCCGGTGCCGTCCATGAGCCGGGCCGTCTGAACCGCGGACATCGTCGCCTCCAGGCGTTGCTGACCACTCGCCCAGGCGCACGGCAACGAACGACGTCTCGTCAGACCGCTCCCCGGTGGTGCTCCACCTCAGCGCCAGTCACGGTCCACCCCGGACTGTAGTGGACGCCGCATGCTCAGGCCCACGGTCTCCCCAGAGTCCGACATAAATCGTCAACAAAAATGTCCGCACGATCGCTGTGCAGATTGTTGCCATGCTCGTAACGTGTGCGAGGCCTCGATCCCGAGGCAACGGCGAAGTACTCGGCACGCGATGAGGAGACTCCATGCAGCGGCTCTCGGCGTCCACGGGACGCACCGCGCTCCACCCCACCGGACGTCACGCCCTCGGACGGCTGCTGCGCGGTGTGGCGCTCGTCGGCACGCTCGCGCTGACGGCGGCCGCGACGCCCGCCTCCTTCGCGGTCGCGTCCACCTCGTTCGAGCGAGACCGGGGCGCGGACCCGCAGGACGCGGCGCTCGCGTTCGACAGGAGCGCGTACACGTCGATCACCGTCACGGTCGACGGCCGGCCCGTGAACGTCCGCTGGTACAGGGAACTCTGCTACGTCGCCGACCCGGTCGCCGCCGCGGCGCAGCAGTCCGGGATCGGCGGGAGCACCACCATCGACGACACGCGTTGCGGCTACCAGAGCATGAACGTGTTCGTGCCCGAGAGCGCCTTCGGCGACCAGCGGGCGCCGATCTACTTCGCGGTGAACAACGCCGGCTGGATGGCCAGTTACCTCAAGGCGAGCGTCACCGCCGGAGCCGCCTACTCCAGCACCACGAGCAATGTGGGCGCGGCCCTCAAGGCCGGTTACGTCTTCGTCGACGTCGCGAACCGCAGCCGCGGGCTGGTCGGGGCGGACGGTTCGTCGCCGGGGAAGGCACCGGCCGCGGCGGTCGACGCGAAGGCGGCGGTGCGCTATCTGCGGCTCAACGACAGCGCGATGCCGGGCAGCGCCGAGCGGATCGTCGTCAACGGCACCAGCGGTGGCGGCGCGCTCTCGTCCATCCTGGGCGCGTCCGGCAACGACAGCGCGTACGACCCGTACCTCGCGGCGATCGGCGCCGCCGGGATCGACGCCAAGGGACGCAGCACCCTGCGCGACGACGTGTTCGCGGTGAACGCGTACTGCCCGATCACCGATCTCGGCAACGCGGACGTCGCCTACGAGTGGCTGTACAACGCGCTCGGCACCCGGGACGCGACCGGCTCGAACCCGCGGGCGGCGGACGCGGCGACGATCGCGGCCAAGTTCCCCGCGTACGAGAGGAGCCTGGGCCTGCGCGACCCGGACGGCTCGCGGCTCACGGCCGGCACCATGCTCGCCACCATCAAGAAGGAGGTCGTGCGCTCGGCGGAGACGTATCTCGCGGCCGACCCGGCACACACGATCCCGGCCCTCGGCGATAACTTCGTCATCACCTCCGGCGGTCCCGGCGGGACCACCACGAAGTCGTACGTCAACGACTGGCTGGACGTCGACGACGCCACGAACAAGGTGCGTTCGCTCGACATGACGAAGTACCTGAGGTTCGTCGCCACCCAGGCCACGCTGAAGACGACGCCCGCGTTCGACGCGGTCGGGGTGTACGGCAACACCACGAGCGGCACCGAGACGAACCTGTTCGGTCCGTACACCCGGAAGTACCTGAACTACACCGAGTTCGGCTGGGACCACAACGATGTCGCGGGCGACGGCAGCGGCCTGGACGACACCGGCCTGACCTGGAAGCAGTACACAGCGAGGAAGAGCACCACCGTCGACGACCAGCTCCACCTCATCGACCCGATGGACTTCATCGGCACCAGGAGCGCCGACACGGCGCCGAACTGGTACGTCCGCAACGGCACCAGGGACCGCGACACCTCGTTCGTCATCGGCATCAACCTGGACCGGGCGCTGGAGGCCGATCCGCAGGTCCGTGACGTGGACTTCCGACTGGCCTGGAACCAGCCGCACGCGGGCAACTACGACGTGCCGGAGGCCATGGCCTGGATCGCCGGGGCCGTCGAGCGGGCCGGTGACCCGCTCCGCTCAGCGCACCGGTGAGGCGCACGCGACGGTACGGGTACGGGCGCTCGGGCACGTCGGCCGGCAGGTGCTTCCCCAGCCGGGTGCGCCGTGCTGCCCGCCTGCGGCGCGGGTCTCACTGCGGGGCGGCGCGCTCGTAGCGGCTCGGGAAGGGGAAGTAGGTCTCCAGGAACGTCGCGACCTTCCGGTGGATCTCTTCCTGCTGCTCGGCGGGGGTGTTGACGTCGTTGAGGCAGAAGAAGTCGAAGCGGCGGTTCAGCAGGAGTTCCGCGAGCCGAACGTCCGCGTCGTCCCTGGCCACGTCCACGTAGCGCGTCTTGTACGTGCCGGGCACCGCGCGCCCGGTGAGGAATGCCTGGTGGTGATGGAACGACGCGCCCATGGCGATGTCGGTGGGGGCGCGGAAGCGGGACCTGCTGGTGCGGTCGACGTCCTCCGGGAAGCGCTCCTCGATCGCGCGCATCACGGAGCGGATCTGCGGGTGCGGGGCGTGCGCGAACTTGTTCACGGTCATCCGGCCGTGCTCGCCGTGCAGCAGGCGCCGCACGTTCTTGCCCGCCGAGTTGGGGGCCGCCTCGTCGGCGTGCGGCGCTCCGAGGCCGAGCTGGGACGGCGAGAAGGGCACCTTGGCGATGCCGTTGCCGTGGAAGAAGTGTCCCGGCGTGACCGGGCGGCCCAGGAAGACGTCGTCGTTGAAGTACAGATAGTGCTCCGACAGGCCGTCGATGTGGTGCAACTGCGTTCCGATGGCGTGGGAGTTGAAGACGGGTAGCGCGTCGGGGTCGCTGAAGATCTCCTTGTGGTCGACGACCCGGATGCCGGCCGCCGAGGTGTCCAGCCACGACGGGGTCTGGCCGTCGGTGACGATGTAGACGTTGCGCAGGAACGGCGCGTACATCTCCAGGGAGCGCAGCGAGTACTTGAGTTCGTCGTGGCTGGTGTAGCGGGAGGCGCCCGCCTCGCGGGACTGCGCGTCCGGGGCGCGGCCGGTCCGGTGGGCCTCGCGCTTCGCGGCCAGGGCGGGGTCGTCGCCGTCCACCCAGGTGTAGACGACGTCCAGGGGGAAGGTGACCGTGTCGATGCCGGGTTCGACGAAGTCGGCGAAGGTGGGATGGCCGGTGCCGTGGATCGTCCGGGTGGCGGGCCGCTGGGCCTCGGCCGGTACGACGTCGGAGACCGCGTTGGGGCGGGGGCCGACCAGCGCGCCGTCGAGGAGGGCGGGCGGCGCCTGGAAGCGCAGGCCGCGCAGCAGTTCGGTGGCCCGGGCGTCACCCTGGTCGCGCTGCTCGCGCAGCGCCCCGCCGTCGCGCCAGAACTCCACGTCGCAGCCTCGGACGAGCCCGGCCAGCACCTGTCCCGCGGGGCCGAGGAGGATCTCGCCGAACCGGATGACCGGGCGCCGCTTGAGCTCCGTGGGCAGCGCGCCCTCGGCGTAGAGCGCCGCGTTTCCGGGCCAGATGTCCGAGCCGGGCTCCGCCGCGTACAGGGCCGTGCCCGCGTACAGCTCCCGCAGGGAGCTCAGCAGGGCCTTGCGATCGGTGAGCCGGACCCCGACGACGTACCGCTGGACCGAACGGCCCGGCACCATGAAGTAGTCCACGCCCGCGTGGTCGAGAGCGCTCGTGACGAGCCGCAGATTGCGCTCGGCCGCCCGTCCCTCCTCCAGGCTCGTCACACGCCGCCCCACCCAGCTGCGCCCGTCGGCCGTCACCTCGGCCAGCGCCGGGTCCGCCGCCAGGAGCGCACCGCGCCGGTCCACCGGGGTGACCTCGGGTGCGGGCTCCTGCCGGGCGTCTCGGCGGAAGCGGGACAAGCGGGGTCTGGGCGTCGCCATGGCGTGGTCCGATCTGTCAAGCGGGGCGGGCCTCGTCGTCCTTTCGGGCCGCGGCCTCAGGCTATGTCGATCAGACGGCCGTTCGAGCGGGGCGAGGCTCTGAGCTGCAAGAGAAAGGGATGCGTGACGAATTCTCTGCCAAACAGACGCCGAATTCGGCACAACCATTGCGTGAACGCGCAATCCATCGTGCCGCCGCCCCGAGCTCACCCCCGGCGAGCGGTGTGCCGCGTGTCACTCCGCATACTGCTCGGATGGACGCATCCCACACCCCGCGAGCCACCTGGCGCAACACGACGCACGACTGGGCGGGCACCGTCGATGTCGGCCACCTGACACGCATCCGCCGGGACCCGGCCGCCTTCGCGCCGAGCGGCACCCTGCATCTGGTCCTGGAGGTCGTCGCCTACGCGGCGGACGAGGCGGAGAGCCGCGGCGGTGGGCACTGCCGCGTCACCGTCCGTCCGGACGGATCCGTCGCCGTCGTGGACGACGGGCGGGGTACCGACACCCGTCTCGACGAACGGGGCGAGACCGTGAAGAAGCCGGTCATGGCCACCAAGGACCTGCGCTTCTTCGACCGCGCCGATGCCCCGCTGCTGCCCGACGGGCACCCCAGGCGAGGGATGTCCACCGTCGCGGCCCTCAGCACCTGGCTCGTCCACACCAACCGCCGCCGGAACGGTTCGTGGACCCAGCGCTACGAACACGGCAGCCCCGCCACCGGACTGCAATCGGTGCCCGACGACGGCACGACCGGCACCAGCGTCCACTTCCTGCCCGCGGAGCCGCTGCTCCCGGCGGACAGCGGGACAGTTCGTGACCTGACGCGGCTGGCCGGGTCATGGCCGCATCTCGATGTCACGGTTCTCGGCCGTGACCGCCGGTGAGCCGTCGGGCGAAGGCAGTACCGGCCGCATGAAACTGCGCTCGTAGCGGAGCACGCACCCGCTCTCGTCCCTGATCCGGTCCGCCTCGACGAAGTCCGGGTCCCGGCCGAACAGAGACCGGTACTCCTCGTAGGCGGCGAGGCTCGGGAAGCTGAACAGGGCCAGGGCCTTGTCGCTGGCGCCCTCCGCCGGGAGGAAGTAACCGTGGTGCGTGCCGCCGTGCCGGTCGACCAGTTCCATCCAGCGCCGTCCGAACCGCTCGAACGCCTCGGTCTGGGCTGGATCGATCACGTACTCCACCACACAGGTAATCATCGCGACAGGCTAGTGCGCATCGGGCGGGCCGCCCGGCAACCGCCCAAAACCCTTCCCCCGCAAGGCCCTAGGCGATCGAGGCGCGCAAGACAAGGAGAACAAGGTCACATGTGTGTCGTCTGCTGCTCTTCTGCACGCTGCCTTAGCATCCGAACATGACGGTCCTGCCTGACGACGGGCTCTCCCTGGCAGCCGAATTCCCTGACGCGACGCATGATCAGTGGCAGCAACTTGTCGCCGGTGTCCTGCGCAAGTCGGGCAGGGAAGTCTCGGCCGGCGAGGCGGAGGACGCCCTGTCCACCACGCTCGAGGACGGGTTGCGCGCCCGCCCGCTCTACACCTCGCACGACGCGGCTCCCCCGGCCGGTCTGCCCGGCTTCCCGCCGTTCGTCCGCGGCGGCCGGGCCGAGGGGAACACGGTCGGCGGCTGGGACGTGCGCCAGCGCCACGGGCTCCCCGAGTCCGCGGCGGTGCTCGCCGATCTGGAGAACGGCGTGACGTCGCTGTGGCTGACGGTCGGCGACGCCGGCGGTTTCCCCGTGTCGGCGCTGCCCGCCGTGCTCGACGGTGTGTACCTGGAGCTGGCCCCCGTGGTGCTCGACGCGGGCGCCGACTCCGAGAGCGCCGCCCGCGAACTGCTGCGCGTGTACGAGGACCGGGGCATCGCCGCCGACGCGGCGCGCGGCAACCTCGGCGCCGACCCGCTGGGGCTCGAGGCCCGCACGGGGCGGTCGTACGACACCGGGCCGATGGCCGAACTGGCCCGGCTCTGCGCCCAGCGGTACCCCGGGCTGCGCGCCCTGACCGTGGACGCCCTCCCCTATCACGAGGCCGGTGGCTCGGCCGCCCAGGAGCTGGGCGCGTCGCTCGCCACGGGCGTCGCCTATCTGCGGCGCCTCACCGAGGCGGGCCTGGACGTCCAGCAGGCCCTCGCGCAGGTCGAGTTCCGCTACGCCGCCACCGCGGACCAGTTCCTCACCATCGCCAAGTTCCGTGCCGCGCGCAGGCTCTGGGCGCGGGTGGCCGAGGCGTGCGGCGCGCCGAAGAGCGGGGCGCAGCTCCAGCATGCGGTGACCTCCCCGGTGATGATGACGCGCCGCGACCCGTGGGTGAACATGCTGCGCTCCACGATCGCGACGCTGGCGGCCGGGGTGGGCGGCGCCGACGCCGTGACCGTGCTGCCGTTCGACGACGCGCTCGGCGTGCCGGACGCGTTCGCCCGCCGTATCGCCCGCAACACCTCCACCATTCTGATCGAGGAGTCGCACCTGGCCCGGGTGATCGACCCGGCGGGCGGCTCCTGGTACGTGGAGCGGCTGACCGACGAACTCGCGCACGCCGCCTGGGAGTTCTTCCGGACCATCGAGCGGGAGGGCGGTCAGGCGGCCGCGCTGCGCTCCGGCCTGATCGGCGACCGGCTGGCCGAGACCTGGTCGGTGCGCGCCCGGCGGCTGGCCGAGCGCCGCGAACCGGTCACCGGCGTCAGCGAGTTCCCGCATCTGGCCGAGAAGCCCGTGGTCCGCGCCGCCGCGCCGGCGCGACCGTCCGGCGGGCTGCCGCGCGTACGCCGGGACGAGGCGTTCGAGGACCTGCGGGCGCGCTCCGACGCGCACCTCGCGGCCACCGGTCAGCGGCCGCGGGTCTATCTGGCGGCGCTGGGTCCCGCCGCCGCGCACACGGCCCGTACGACGTTCGCCGCCAACCTGTTCCAGGCGGGCGGCATCGAGCCCGTGACCGACGGCACCTTCGAGGAGAGCGGGGCGCGGGAAGCGTGCCTGTGCTCCAGCGACGCCGTCTACGCCGAGCAGGCCGAGGACGCCGCACGGTCCCTGCGGGACGCGGGCGCCCGGCACGTGTTCCTCGCGGGCCGCCCGGGCACCTCCGCCGCCCCCGACAGCTTCGTCTTCGCCGGCTGCGACGCCGTCGACGTACTCAGCGCCACGCTCGACCGCATGGGAGTGTCCCGATGACCGCCCCTGGCACGTCCGGTGTCCCCGACTTCTCCACGCTCGGTCTCGACAGCCCCGCGCCGGGCGTCACGGCGCAGGAGTGGCGCAGCGCCCTCAAGCGCGCGGGCGACGGCGCCGACCCGCTGTGGGAGACGCCCGAGGGCATCTCCGTCAAGCCGCTGTACACCGGTGAGGACCTGGAGGGGCTGGACTTCCTCGGCACCTACCCGGGTGTCGCCCCGTACCTGCGCGGCCCCTATCCGACGATGTACGTCAATCAGCCCTGGACGATCCGCCAGTACGCGGGTTTCTCCACGGCCGAGGAGTCCAACGCCTTCTACCGGCGCAATCTCGCCGCCGGCCAGAAGGGCCTGTCGGTCGCCTTCGACCTGCCGACGCACCGCGGCTACGACAGCGACCACCCGCGGGTGACCGGTGACGTCGGCATGGCGGGTGTCGCGATCGACTCGATCTACGACATGCGGCAGCTCTTCGACGGCATCCCGCTGGACCGGATGACCGTGTCGATGACGATGAACGGCGCGGTGCTGCCCGTGCTCGCGCTGTACATCGTGGCGGCCGAGGAGCAGGGTGTGCCGCCGGAGAAGCTGGCCGGGACCATCCAGAACGACATCCTCAAGGAGTTCATGGTCCGCAACACCTACATCTATCCGCCGAAACCGTCGATGCGGATCATCTCCGACATCTTCGCGTACACGTCGCAGCGGATGCCGCGCTACAACTCGATCTCCATCTCCGGCTATCACATCCAGGAGGCGGGTGCGACGGCCGATCTGGAGCTGGCGTACACGCTCGCGGACGGCGTCGAGTACATCCGGGCGGGCCGGGAGGCCGGGCTCGACGTCGACGCGTTCGCGCCGCGCCTGAGCTTCTTCTGGGCGATCGGCATGAACTTCTTCATGGAGGTCGCCAAGCTGCGCGCGGCGCGCCTGCTGTGGGCGAAGCTGGTGAAGCAGTTCGACCCGAAGAACACCAAGTCCCTCTCGCTGCGCACCCATTCGCAGACGTCGGGCTGGTCGCTGACGGCGCAGGACGTGTTCAACAACGTCACACGTACGTGCGTGGAGGCGATGGCCGCGACGCAGGGCCACACCCAGTCGCTGCACACGAACGCGCTCGACGAGGCGCTCGCGCTGCCCACCGACTTCTCGGCGCGCATCGCCCGCAACACCCAGCTGCTCATCCAGCAGGAGTCGGGCACGACGCGGGCGATCGACCCGTGGGGCGGCAGCGCGTACGTGGAGAAGCTGACGTACGACCTGGCGCGCCGGGCCTGGCAGCACATCCAGGAGGTCGAGCAGGCGGGCGGCATGGCCAAGGCCATCGACGCGGGCATCCCGAAGCTGCGCATCGAGGAGGCGGCCGCCCGCACCCAGGCGCGGATCGACTCCGGGCGGCAGCCCGTCATCGGCGTCAACAAGTACCGCGTCGACAGCGACGAGGAGATCGAGGTCCTCAAGGTCGACAACTCCTCGGTGCGGGCCCAGCAGATCGCCAAGCTGCGCCGGCTGCGCGAGGAGCGGGACGAGACGGCCTGCCGGGACGCGCTCGACGCGCTGACCCGGGCGGCGGGCGGTGACGGCAATCTGCTGGAACTCGCGGTCGACGCGGCGCGGGCCATGGCCACGGTCGGCGAGATCTCGGACGCGCTGGAGAAGGTCTACGGCCGGCACGCGGGCCAGATCCGTACGATCTCCGGTGTGTACCGCAACGAAGCAGGGGAGTCCGTGAACGTGGACCGGACCCGCGGCCGCGTCGAGGAGTTCGCCGAGGCCGAGGGGCGCCGGCCGCGCATCCTCGTGGCAAAGATGGGCCAGGACGGGCACGACCGCGGCCAGAAGGTGATCGCGACCGCCTTCGCCGACCTGGGCTTCGACGTCGATGTCGGCCCGCTGTTCCAGACCCCCGGCGAGGTGGCGCGACAGGCCGTCGAGGCGGACGTGCACATCGTCGGCGTGTCGTCACTGGCCGCCGGTCACCTCACCCTCGTACCGGCGCTGCGCGAGGCGCTCGCCGAAGAGGGGCGCGAGGACATCATGATCGTGGTGGGCGGGGTGATTCCGCCGCAGGACGTGCCCACGCTCCTGGAGATGGGCGCGGCCGCCGTGTTCCCGCCGGGCACCGTGATCCCGGACGCCGCCCACGACCTGGTGTCGCGCCTCGCGGCGGACCTCGGGCACGACGACCAGTGAGCCGGTGACGGTGTGCCCATCGATCTCGATACGTACGTCAAGGGCGTCCTGGCCGGGAAGCGGGCGATCGTCGCACGGGCGATCACCCTCGTCGAGTCGACGCGCCCCCAGCACCGGCGCCTGGCGCAGGAGTTGCTGACGGAGCTGCTGCCGTACAGCGGCCGGGCCCGCCGGATCGGCGTCAGCGGGGTGCCGGGGGTGGGGAAGTCGACGTTCATCGACGCGTTCGGCTCCCTGCTCACCGGCCGCGGTCACCGGGTCGCCGTGCTCGCGGTCGACCCGTCGTCCAGCCGCACCGGCGGTTCCATCCTGGGCGACAAGACGCGGATGGAGCGCCTCGCGGTCGATCCGGCCGCCTTCGTGCGCCCCTCCCCCACGGCCGGCACGCTCGGCGGGGTCGCCAAGGCGACCCGTGAGTCGATCGTCGTCATGGAGGCCGCCGGGTACGACGTGGTGCTGGTGGAGACGGTCGGCGTGGGGCAGTCGGAGACGGCTGTGGCGAACATGGTCGACACGTTTCTGCTGCTGTCGCTGGCGCGGACCGGTGACCAGTTGCAGGGCATCAAGAAGGGTGTCCTCGAACTCGCCGACGTGATCGCGGTGAACAAGGCGGACGGGCCGCATGAGCGGGACGCGCGTTCGGCGGCGCGGGAACTGTCGGGCGCGCTGCGCCTGATGCACGGCAAGGACGCGTTCTGGACGCCTCCGGTGCTGTCGTGCAGCGCCCGCGAGGAGAGCGGACTCGACGAGGTCTGGGAGCGGATCGAGCAGCATCGCACGCTCCTCGACTCGACGGGACGTCTCGCCGAGCGGCGCCGCACGCAGCAGGTCGACTGGACGTGGACGATGGTGCGCGACGAACTCCTCGGCCGACTGCACGCCGATCCCGCGGTACGGGCACTCACCCCCGGTCTGGAGCGGCGGGTCCGCGACGGTGACCTCACCGCGACGCTCGCGGCCGAGCAGATCCTGGACACCTTCCGGAAAGGGGAGGCGGAGGTCGGGGACTGACGCGGCCGGTCACCCGGTCAGGCAGCAGTCCCCGCACGTGCCGCCGCCCGGGGCACGGTAGAAGAGACAACAGCTGTTGCGGCGGAACGTCAGCCGGGGCCCGGTGATCCGCCCGGTGCCCCGCAGCCGGCCCGTCTCCAGGAGCTCGCGGGTCAGGCGGGTGAGCGGGCCGCGCAGGGCGGGCCGGGTGCGCAGCAGTTGCGCAGCCGAACCGACCAGCGCGGACGCGGAGTTGCCTGCCAGCAGGCCCGGCGCCACCTTGGCGGTGAGGCCGCTTTCTACGTCGCGCAGCACGCCGTCGACCTCCGCGTGGACGGCTTCCACCGGCGACGGAAGCCGCGCCGCGATCCGCCCCCGCGACTCGGTCAGGCACAGGTCCGTGCCCTCACCGGACCAGTCGACGGCGCTCATCGTGGGCACGATCCCGTGCACGAGCGCGCAGGCGAGGACCGGTGACCACAGCCGGGCCGCGAGCCCGAGGTGCGCGATGGAGACGCCGACGCGCGCCTCGGCGGTTCCGAAACGGTCGTTGACCGCCCGCGCACGGGCCGCGAACCCGTCGCGGAGGGCCCCGCCGCCGGCACGGTCCCGGGGCGCGACCGTGTCGAGGGCGAAGAATCCACCGAGCCGAGCGATGTCGCGCAGCGCCTCGGTGACCTGCTCCGGCCGGGCCTCGGTGGCGTTCACGGGGTGCCGGGGGCGCGGCGCGGCGGCTCGATGAGGTAGAGGTCGAGGATCTCGGGCCGGGCCGCGACACCCGGGCCGCCCTCCCGTACCCAGTCCGCTATGTCCTCGGTCGCGTCCGGGTCGTTGACCAGGCCGAGCCACACCGGCCGGGCGCCCGCCGCCCGCCCGGCCGTCGACGGCTGCACGACGACCACGTTGGCCTGCTCGCAGACGTCCAGGCACTCGGAGATCCGCACCGGCGCGATCTGGCGCAGCCGCGCCGTCTGGGCCGCGTGATCGGCATTGACCTTGACGGTGCCGCAGCAGCAGTCGCGGCACACCACCACCCGGCACGGGACCGTCCGGTCCCCTGTCGTCACGGTCTCGTCGGCGAGCCGTTCGGGCATGCCGTGTCCTTCCTCTCGCCGGGGAGTTCCGCCCCGGGGTGCTTCGAGGAGGCGACAGCGTGAGTCTCCTGGCTCTCGGGTCCACGCTCGTCCCGGCCTTCCCACCCGCGCGGGGCAGTGGCTCGTCGGGATCCGCTCGCCGATCACAGTGGCGGTACCGCACCGGATTCGCACCGGTTTCCTCGGGCGGCTGTCGCCCATGTCCGCGCTCATCATGCCATCCGCCCGACACGGCGACCGGCCCGAGGCCGCGCCGGACGGCATGCGCTACGCGGAATCGGTGCGCCACAGACCGTCGGGGCCGTCGCCCGCCGCGTCGAGGATGATCCGGGCGTCCCGTTGGCCGAGTTTGACGGCCTCGCCGAGGAACTCCGGTTCGAAGAACAGGTAGCTGAGCAGTTCGCCCCGGCTCTGTCCCGGGCCCAGGAGCGCGGCGAGGAACATCAGGTCGGGGTTGGCCAGCCGGCGCAGGCCCCGGAAACAGGTGTCCAGGACGTACTCCGCCAGTTGTCCGAGCTGATCCGCCTGACCGGGCATCGGGCCGCCGAAGAGGTACTCGACGACCGTGTACGGGCGTCCGCGCGGGCTGATCCGTCGCGCCCCGGACTCGAGCAGCTCGTCGACCTTGCCGAGCGTCCGCGTGTCCTCCACCATGCGGTCGCCCATCAGGCCGGTCAGGATCTGCGCGACGACGTCCTGGACGGACGGGCGGGGTTCGTCGCCGCAGTCCGCTGGGCGGGGCAGGTCGCGCAGCGGTGTCGTGGCGACGATCACCACGCGTCGCGCGCCGAGCGAGATCGTCGGCTTGACGGGGGCGTTGAGGCGTACGCCGCCGTCCATGTACCAGCAGCCGCTCGGCTCGATCCTGACGGGCGGAAACGCCACGGGAATCGCGGCGGACGCCATCACGTGGTCCACGCTCAGGACGGTACGGGTGTAATCCACAGCCCGGTCGGTGTCGGACGCCGGCAGCCGGGCCGCCGCGGGTCCCTCGGCGAAGATCTCCGTACGGCCGGTGCCGCAGGCCGTCGTGGCCACGGCCACGGCCTGCACGACGCCGTCGACCAGATTGGTGTGGAGCTGGTCCCAGTTCACCTTCGTGCGCAGGGTCGTCCGCAGCGGGGTCGTGTCGAGCAGGCCGGCCAGGGGCGCGCTGGAGGGGTTGACGACTCTCGTGACGCACTGCCGCAGGATCATGGGCAGGGCCGTCAGGACGAACGGCCTGAAGACCTGACTTTTCGTCAGTTCCGCCCAGGCGGTCATCACTTGGTCGGCGGCCTGGGCGACGGGCAGGTGGGCGAGCGAGGCGAAGAGCACCGCGTTGAGCGCTCCCGCACTGGTGCCGGTGAACAGCGTCGGCCGCTGCCCCCGCGCGTCGAGCTCCGGCAGCAGGGTCGCCAGCATGCCCGCCTCGTAGGCACCCCGAGCCCCGCCCCCTGCCAGCACCACGCCGATGTCACCGCCGGCCGTGGCCGACGTGGCGGCTGCGTCCTCGGGCATCGCCCCTCCCCGGTCGACGTCGCTCCGGTACGGCCGCGGCAGGTTCCCTGCGCGTCACGGGCCGCCCGGTCGATGCCACTACGCCGGGCGCAACGGTGCAACGGCGGAACCGGCCATGCCCCGGACGGCAGCCCCGCTGTGTCGCCCTAGAGCCGGCTCATCGATGCCATCGCGTACAGCAGCTCGACGGCGGCCGTGGGGTCGCCCTGTTGGTTCCTGGCCGCCTCCCGTGGTGCGAGATGGCCCGCCGCGACCCGGCAGAACTCCACTTCGGGCAGGACGATGTGGCTGACGCAGTTGTCCGGGCCGGCCGGGCCGTCGGCATCGTCCACGGGCAGGTACCAGTCGCCCCCGCTCTCGCCCTCGATCTCCAGGCGCACACTGCGCGGCGCCGCCCCGGGCTGGGTGCGGGACAGCGGCGGCGACGCGAGTCCCGCCTGCCTGCGCGCGGCCAGGATCGCCGGCAGCATCTGCACGGCGACCCCGATGAGCGTCCGCAGATGTTCGGGCACCGGGGGCGGATAGGGATAGTCCACGGCGTCCGCGATGTCGGTGGCGTGGATCCACGTCTCGAAGGCCCGGTCGAGCAGGGCCAGGCGCAGGGGCAGGACGACATCGTCTCCGTAGGGCACGGCGATGTCCGCCACCCCGTTGCCGCTGAACGAGCAGGTGCGGATGAGTTCGTAGGCGTGGTCCCGCCAGGCGCGGCGGACGGATTCGGGGCTCTCGTCACCGGACGTGTCGGACGCCGTACGGTCCTGTTCCGTCTGCTCCCACAGCGCCCTGGTCCGCGCCTCCGGATCCGACGACAGGTCCTGGGCACCGCGCACGGGGTCCGGCAGTCCCAGCGAACGGGACACCGAGCCGTCCACCGCGAGGAGATGGTGGAGCACCCCGGACACGGACGTGGAGTGGGTGGCGGGGTCGTCGCCCTCGAACCATTCCAGCTGGACCGGGGACTTCCACTCGTCGTCGCTCATGTCCGCGAGCAGCGAGCCGAGGCGGGCGGTCTCGGCGTCGTACGGCTGGGCGTAGTCGGGGACCGCGATCTGGGGCGGGCGGGCGCTCAGGCAGGAGCCGAGGACCTCGGCGCGCAGCGTGGGTGCCAGGTCGAGACCCATGTGGGGGTGCAGCAGTTCGAGGGAGGTCCGCAGCCGTGCCGCCTCGTCGGCGCAGGAGGGGCACCGGGCGAGGTGCTCGTCGACCTCCGCCGTCTCCTCCGTGGAGCAGGCCCCCAGCGCCCAGGCGCCGAGGAGCTGCTCGAGGCGGGAGTGCCCGTCGAAGTCACTACTCATCGTCCGTCCTCCCCGGTGGCGGCGTCGGTACCGGCCAGCATGGTCAGCCCGTGCCGGAGTCTGCGCAGTATCTCGTCCTCGGCGACGCCGAGTTCGGCCGCGGCCTGGTGGTAGTCCATCTTCTCCGTGTGGACGAGGTGGATCGCGACGCGTGTGCCCCGGTTCATGGAGCCGAGGGCCGCGTCCGCTCGCTCGATGCGGGCGGCCGAGAGGCGGGCGGCCGGCTCGCCCTCCCGGGGCGGCGCGTCGGGCCCGCTCTCGTACCGGTCCAGCGCCGCCATGACCAGCCAGGTGCCGAGACGGTACCGCCCCGGGTCGAGGGACCGGGGGTGCTGCCACAGGTGCGTGAAGACGCCCACCACGAGGTCGCGGGTGGCCTGTTCGTCGCCGGTCAGCCGTGCCGCCACTGAGTGAAGCATGCGGGCGTAGCGGTCGTAGACCTCGCCGAGCACCGCGGCCTCGCCGCGGACCAGGCGGATCTGGACCTGCCGTTCCCACCGTGCCCCATCGTCGACCGGGTCGGCCATGCCCCTCCTCGGGTCCCTGACGTGCTGCCGCACACGCCAACGTACCCAGTGAATGTTGTCATGCGACAACTCGCCCGCGCATGAACTGTATTGATCGAAGGGGAAGTTGCATCGGATCACTTCTGGCCCGTCCGTGACGGCATGGATCTCGCCGACGCCCGCGCCCCGTCCCCTCCGTTCGCCACCGGCTCAGTCGATGCAGAACTCGTTGCCCTCGATGTCCTGCATCGGGATGCAGGACTCGTTCTCCTCGTCGGCGTACAGGGTGGTCACGTGTGTCGCGCCGAGCGCGACGAGCCGTGCGCACTCGGCCTCGAGGGCGGCGAGGCGCTCGGCACCCACCAGGCCGGTGCCGACGCGCACGTCGAGGTGCACGCGGTTCTTGACGACCCTGCCCTCGGGCACCCGCTGGAAGAACAGCCGCGGTCCCTCACCCGAGGGGTCGACGCAGGCCGACCACGCGTCCCGCTCCTCGGGCGGCTGCGCGTTCCTGAAGTCGTCCCAGGTGTCGAACTCCTCGGGCGGCCGGGGCATGACGTACCCGAGCACCTCGCACCAGAACCGGGCGACACGCTCGGGTTCCGCGCAGTCGAAGGTGACCTGGAATTTCTTGATCGCTGACATCGGCGCACCATACCAACGGCTCCCTGCCGCCCACACCCCGAATAAGGAGCCCAGGCCCGCGGCCGCCGTCAGAGGCCCGCGAGGGTCGCGTTCAGCTGACCGGCCGTCAGAGCGGGCTCCGGCAGGGCGAGTTCGGGCGCCGCGGGGCGCAGCCCTGCCAGGAGCAGGGCGAGGGGGCGGCGCCAGGCCTCGGGAGTGGTCGCGGCGGTGAGCGCGGGGACGGCGCGGCCCAGTGCGGCGAGCGCGAACAGGACGTCCTCCACGACGACGTCGGACCGGACGGAGCCCTGCGCCCGCCCCCGCCGCAGGAGTTCGTCGAGAGTCCGGTGATTGTGCGCGTGGACGGCCTCCAGGGCGGCGACGCCCTCCAGGCTCGTCGTCATCAGGTCGTTCGTGCCGCGGTCGGAGGCGAGCACCGTGAAGACGACCTCCAGGTAGCCGGTGAGGCCCTCCCAGGCGTCGTCGGCCGTGCGCGCCCGCTCACCGGCGGACATCGTGCCGCTCAACTGGTCGCGGAAGACGGCGTCGACGAGGTCGGCACGGCGCGCGAAGTGCCGGTACAGCGTCGCGTTGCCCACGCCCGCGCGGCGGGCGACGACGTCGAGCGGCGCCGCGAGGCCCTGCTCCCGGAACACCGCGCGCGCGGCCTCGACGATCAGCTCACGGTTGCGTCGCGCGTCCCGCCGCCGGTGCGCCGCCGTGCCCGATGCGCCGCCGGTCATGTCGATCTCCTTCGCCGTTCTCCTGGGAAACATCCGGGGAGTGCTCCCCGGTAAGGATGCTATCGTCCCGACGAAACGGGGAGCACTCCCCATTTGAGGAGGGGTGAATCGTGGAAGAAGCGGACAGGGCACTGGTGCTGGGCGGTGGCGGACCCGTGGGCGGTGCGTGGCTGGTCGGCGTCCTGGCCGGGCTCGCGGACGCCGGATCCGATCCGGCCGAGGCCGGGCTGACGGCGGGCGCGTCGGCGGGAGCCGTCTTCGGCGCCCGGCTCCTGTCGGGGCAGTCGCCGCGGGAGCTGTACGAGCGTCAGCTGGCCGGCGCCGACCGCGTCGACCTCGCCGTCACGGCCGGGCAGACACTCCGGTTCCTCCGGGCGGCCCTCGGCGCGAGGGACCCCGATCGCTCCGCGCGCCGCCTCGGCCGGGCCGCGCTCGACGCGCGGACGCCTCCGGAGTCCGACGTCCTCGACACCGTACGGGCGTTGCTGAACGGCGTGCAGAACTGGCCGGAGCGTCCGCTGCGCCTCGCGGCCGTGGACGCCGTGACGGGAGAGCCGGACGCCTTCGACCGGGAGTCGGGCGTCTCCCTCGTCGAGGCGGTCGCCGCCAGCTGTGCCGTCCCGCTGGTGTGGCCGCCGGTCACGGTGGCCGGGCGGCGGTGGATGGACGGCGGCAGCCGCTCGACCGCACCGCTCGAACTGGCCCGCGGCCACCGGCGCGTCCTGGCCGTGGTGCCCCTTCCGTCCGCCGTTGGGCCGCACCCGCACGCTGTGCGTCAGGCGGCCGCGCTGACGGCGGCCGGAAGCCACGTCACGCTCATCACGCCCGACGCGGCGGCGCGGCGCGCCATGGGGCGGAACATGACCGCGGACCACCGCCGGGCGGACGCCGCCCGCGCCGGTCACGCGCAGGCCCGGGCGCTGGCCGCGTCCGGCGCGATCGACGACCTCCTGACCGCCTGAACCGAGGGACGACCCCATGCCGACGGCACCCACCCTGGAAGAACTGGCTCCCGCCGGGCACGACCCGGCCCGCGATCCCCATCCCGTGTACGCGGCGCTGCGTGCGCGCGGCCCGGTCCATCGCGTCCTCGTCCCCGGGAGCGGCGAGACCTGGCTCGTCGTGAGCCGGGACGCGGCGCGTCAGGCGCTGACCGATCCCCGGCTGAGCAACGACATCCGTCACTCGGCGACCTGGGACACCGACGGCGGTCATGCTCTCGGGCGGAACATGCTGCAGAGCGACCCTCCGCACCACACGCGGCTGCGCAAGCTGGTCGCCGGGCACTTCACGCCCGGGCGGATCGCCGCGCTGCGTCCGCGCGTCGAAGCCCTCGCGGACGCCCTGCTGTCCGGCCTGCCCGCGGAGGGCACGGTCGACGTGGTCAGCGGTTACGCGCTGCCGCTGTCGGTCGCGGTGATCTGTGAACTTCTCGGAGTGCCCGAGGACGGACGTGACGTCTTCCACGCCTGGTCGCGGGAGCTGGTGATGCCCACGTCGGAAACGGCGGCGTCCGCGGCCGGCGCGCGACTGGCCGCTCTCATAGACGACCTGGTCGCCCGGAAGACCGCGGCTCCCGACGGCACCCTGCTGAGCGAGCTGGCCGTCGCCGGACGGGACGGCGGCCTCGCGGCCGATGAACTCCTCGGGATGGTCTTCCTGCTGCTCGTCGCCGGGCACGAGACGACCGTCAATCTGATCTCGGCGGCCCTGTTCGCTCTTCTCACGCACCCGGACCAGCTGGCCCTCGTACGCGCGGATCCCTCGCTCACGGCCGCGGCGGTCGAGGAGGCCCTGCGCCATCAGGCACCGGTCCACTCCACCGCGTTCCGGTTCGCCGTGGAGCCGCTGGAGCTGGCGGGGACGGCGATCGCGGCGGGCGACGCGGTCCTGGTCAGTCTCGCGGCGGCGTCGCGGGACCCCGCGCACTACGCCGACCCCGACCGTTTCGACCTGCGCCGCACCGGCCCCGCGCACGTCGCCTTCGGGCACGGCCTGCATCACTGCCTGGGGGCGCCCCTGGCCCGCGTGGAGGCCGAGACGGCCCTGCGGCGCTTCCTGGCGCGCTTCCCGACGGTCGCGCTCGCCGCGGATCCGGCGACGCTGACATGGCGCAGCAGCACCCTACTGCGCGGGCTCACGGACCTTCCGCTGCGACTGGGGCAGCGGTAGCGCGGACTGCGCGGCGAGCGGGACGGCGAGCGGAAGATCCTCCGAGCGGTGGCGGGTGGCGGCGCCGAGGGAGGTGTTCACCGCAGCGACAGCGCGGCGGTGACCGTCTTTCCTTCGGGGCCGATCTCCACGTCCATGCGGGAGCAGAGCCGCTCGATCACCACCAGGCCGTATCCGCCGGGGCTCCCCTTGCGGGTGCGCACCCGCTGCGGCGCGGTCCGGCTGGCGTCGCTGACCCGCAACCGGAACTCGCCGTCCGCCACATCGACCTCGAGCCGGGTCACCCCGCCCGCGTGCACCAGGGCGTTGGTCACCAGCTCGCTGACCACGAGCAGCGCGTCCTCGCCCAGCTGGCCGGCCCGGTCCCGCGGCAGTTCACGGCCCGCCTCGGCCATTGCCGCGCGGACCGCCACCCGGGCGTCCGCACAACTGATCTCCTCTGTCTCCAGTGCTTGAGCCGCGCTCATATCGACGTAGGTCCTTTCCCGTACATGTCGCACCTCGTGCCGCCACAGTTCTCGCTTTCCCCGCACCTGTCGGTCCGACACTCCCCCGATCCCACCCGCTCCGGACGAGAAAGGGGGATCTGCCGATCACCCACCGAGGAACCTGTGGTTAGGTCTGCGGATGGTTTCCGACAGACAGAGAATCGACGTCACCCGGCAGGACCGGGTGACCGTGGTCTCCTTCCGTGACGACATGGACCTCACGGACGAGGCCGAGGCCTACCTCGCCCTGTCCGGCGCGCGGGGGGACACCGGCACCACCGGCACCCTCCTCGACCTCGCCGGCCTCACCTTCGCCGACAGCACGACGCTCAACGTGATCCTGCGCGCCTACAACGAACACCAGGCCGTGCCGAGGCCCTTCGTCCTGAGCGGCCCCTACCACCCGGCCGTCGACAGACTCTTCGAGATCACCGGCGCCGGCGAGGCCCTGGAGATGACCGACAGCCGCGCCGAGGGCCTGCGCCGCGTCCACGAGCTCCGGGAGCGTCTCGGAAGCGACCAGGCCTCCGCTCCCGACGCGCAGTGACGCCGGGAGCCGGGCCGGACGACGGTCTTGTCCTGCGCCGATGACGCACGAGACCGAACTGACGTCCCCCGTCGATCTGTGCCGGCCCGACGGGCGGTAGAACCCGGACGCGGTCGGCTGGACCCGGCGTCCGACGAACACGGACGCGGTGGTGCCGCTGGCCAGGCGCGCGGCACCGCCCGTTCGCAGCGGTGAGGGCGAGGTCCGTGCCACGCGACGGGCCCCGGTGTGCGGCTCGACGCGGAGGTGCCGCCGCCGGGGCACGGGGCCCTCGGCGTGGTCGTGCCGTGGAGCGACCGCCGGTTCCAGTACACCGTGAAGGACATCGGCCGCCCGGTGCACGGCACCCTGACCCTGCACGGCCGGACCCACGAGGTGAGCGGTCCGGGTTCGTTCGCCGCACTGGACCACGGCCGCGGCAAGTGGGCCCACACCGACGACGGCACCAGAACGGACCTCGACGGGCTGGTCGGCTGGGCCGAGGAGGCCCGGAACCGCTGGTAGCGGACTGGGCCGCACGGGTGAATAACCTGACACTTCATCACATGAGGCACTGTCGCGTTGTCATACGGTCATGACGATCGAACTCATCACCCGACGGCCCATGCCCTCCCACCCACGCCGCAGCGACGGCCAAGCCCCCCTGCCCGCACCCGAGGAGCGCTCCTCGCTGCGCCGCGCCTGGCGGCTCACCGAGGAGCAGGTGGCCGAGGCGTTCGGGGTGACGGCGGCGACGGTCCGTTCCTGGGAAGCCGGGCGGTCCGCCCCGCGGGGGCGGCGCCGGGCGGCCTACGCGGCGTTCCTCAGCGGCCTCGCGCACGGACTGGTACCGGGGCCCTCCACCGAGAGCACTCCCCCGCCCGCACAGCCGCCCGCGCCCCGTCCTGCGCGCGTGCGGTCGAGCGCCGCCGTCGCGAAGGCCGCGGAGGAGAGCACGGCGGCGAGCACCACGGAGACCGTTCTGCGCGGGGCGGCACCCTCGACGCCCGGTCGGCCGGTAGGGCGGGCGCCCGATCCCGTGTCGCCCGCGCGGCTGCGCGGATTCCGCCGGACGACCGCGGCCGTGGCGATGTGGATCGCGTTCGGCCACCTGATGGCCACCGCGCCGCTCCCGCATCTCTAGTCCGGAACGGAAGAGCGGCCTTTCGCCGGCCCCGGGTTCAGAGCACGAAGACGCTCCGCGCCGTCTCCGTGTCGTACACCTCGCCCGGGTAGACCAGCCATTCCACCGGCCCCGTGCAGTCGGGGCCGGCGTGGACCTCCGCGATGGCGTCGGTGTTGTTGACGATGGACTCGGGGAAGCGGTCGACGGCGTAACAGCCGCTCGGATCGACGTGATCGGTGCCGTCGACGACGAGGATGCCCTCGGCCGCGGAGGCCGGTACCGCGGCGGCCAGGGTCGCCGCTGCCGCCAGTGCCCCGAGGGTCAGGGCCGTACGTCGCATCATGGTGAGTCCTCTCCGTGGCGCGGGTCGCGCTCGTCACCACCCGCGGTCATCACGGAACGTACCGGATCACGTACAACAGGTAACCGGCGTGCGGAAGCGATCAGCCGCGACGCGGTGCGCCGTACGCCTCACCCCAGCGAGGCCACCGCCGCGCGCAACTGCCCCAGCGCCTCCAGCACGCACCGGGCCAGCTCCTCGCAGCCGCCGCGCTCCGCCTCGGACCACCGTGCGAGCCCGCGCTTGAACGCGAGAACGCCCAACTCCCCCGCGACGGCGGCGACCTCGCCGGGGACGCCGCGCTCCTCCAGGGCCGCGACCATCGCGGCCGCGAGGCTGACGGTCTTGAGCGCGTCCCGCTCCTGGAGCTCCGCGCTGGCGGCGACGGCGGCCTTCACGCGCGGGGCCAGCTCACGATTCTGCGGACCCATCGCACCCGATGCGCGCACGAGACCCGCGGCGACGGCCTCTAGCGGGCCGGCCCCCGCGGGCGCCTCGGCGATGCCCTCGACCAGCAGCCGGCTCAGGGTCTCCTGACCGGCCACCAGCAGATCGCGCTTGTCCGGGAAGTACCGGAAGAAGGTGCTCTTGGTGACCCCGGCGCGCTCGGAGATCTGCGCGACGGTCGTAGCGTCGTAGCCCTGCTCGGTGAACAGGTCGACGGCCGCCACGACGAGCCGTTCGCGTGAACCTGATTCCCACCGAGCCATGTCGCCATCCTACGTGATGGGACTCTTGTCCCATCATCCGTGTACGGTGATGGGACAAGAGTCCCATCACTATGAGGAGAGACCTCATGCGCGTCTTCGTCACCGGCGGCACCGGCCTGATCGGCTCCACCGTCGTCGCCGAGCTCCTCGGCAACGGCCACTCCGTCCTCGCGCTCGCGCGTTCCGAGACGTCGGCGGCGGCCGTCGAGCGGGCCGGAGCGCAGCCGCTGCGGGGCGGGCTGGCCGATCTGGACGTCCTCCGCTCCGGCGTCGCCGAGTCCGACGGGGTCATCCACCTCGCGTTCAGCAACGACTTCAGCAGCCCCGAGGCCCTGGCCCAGGGCGTCGCGGAGGAAGGGGCGGCCCTGGCGGCCCTGGGCGACGCGCTCGTCGGCAGCGACCGGCCGCTCGTCACCGTCTCGGGCACGCCGGTGGCGGCGGGCCGCCCGTCGACCGAGGACGATCCGCTGCCGACCGACGGACCGGTCGGCGGCCGGAGCGTCGCGGTCGTGCGCGCCCTGGGTCTGGCCTCCCAGGGGGTGCGGAGTTCGGCGGTGCGGCTGCCGCGCACCGTCCACAACGAGGGCACGGGCGGCTTCGCGGGGCTGCTGACGAACATCGCGCGTCAGAGCGGCGTGTCCGGCTACCCGGGCGACGGCGCCCAGCGCTGGCCGGCCGTGCACGCGCTCGACGCGGCCGTGCTGTTCCGCCTCGCCCTGGAACAGGCACCGGCCGGCACCGCCTGGCACGCGGTGGCCGACGAGGGGGACGCGGTGCGGGACATCGCCGGGGTCATCGGGCGGCGGCTGGGGCTGCCGGTCCAGTCGGTGCCGGCGGAGACCTACGGTCCGCTCGGCCCGATCTTCGCGGCGGACCAGCCCTCCTCCAGCGCCCGCACGCGCGAAGCGCTCGGCTGGGAGCCGAAGCACCCGGCACTGCTGGCGGACCTGGAGAAGATCCAGCCCTGACCGGCCCCCGGCGGGCGGGGCCGCGTCGGCCCCGCCCACCGGGTCCGTCCGCGGCTACGCGTCCACGGCGGCGGGCTCGCGGGTACGGGTGTCGGCGGCCGGGGCCAGCAGGATCGCTCCGGCCACGAACACGAGGACCGCGACCATCGCCGAGCGCAGGCCGTAGTGGTCGCCCAGGAAGCCGAGGGCCGGCGGGCCGACGAGGAACGCCACGTATCCGATGATGGCGACCAGGGAGACGCGGGCCGTCTGGTCGGGGCCCGAGTCACCGGCCGCGGACAGGGCCACCGGGAAGCCCAGCGAGGCGCCGAGGCCCCAGAACAGCACGGCGATCGCGGCCACGACGGCGCTGTCCGAGAAGATCACCAGGACGAGCCCGACGGCACCGGAGACGGCGCTCGCCCGGACGACCGCCACCCGCCCGAAGCGGTCGAGGAAGAACGAGCCGCAGAAGCGGCCCGTGGTCATCGCGGCGGCGAACCCGACGTAGACGAGGGATCCGGCCGCCGCGTCGAGCCCGTGACCGTCGACCATGAGCAGCGGCAGCCAGTCGTTCGCCGCTCCCTCGGCCAGCGCCATGGCGAGCACGATGGCGCCGATCAGCAGCAGGCGGCGGTCCTTCCAGACCTGTGGCCGGGAGGCCGGTCCCGCTTCCGGCGTCGCCGGTCCGGTGCTGCGGCCGGTACCGGCCGGCACGGAGCGCAGCGCGTACAGCAGGAGCGCCGTGGCCACCGCCGCGACGACGGCCAGGTGCCAGTGCGCGGGGACGTCGGCGGCCGTGGCCGCCATTCCGGCCAGTCCGCCGACCACCGTGCCCAGGCTGAAGCAGCCGTGCAGGGTGGGCAGGACCGCACGCTCGGTGATGCGCTCGACGTCGGCCCCGTCGACGTTGACGGCCACCTCGCCCGCTCCCGTACCCGCGCCGAACAGGCACAGGCCCGCGGTGACCACGGGTGCGGAGGCGAGGGCGCTGCCCGCGCCGATGACGACGACGGCCGCGACGATCAGGGAGGTGCCCACGGCGATCACGGGCCGGGTGCCGAAGCGCGAGACGAAGCGTCCGGAGCACAGGATGCCGGCCATGGCCCCGACGGAGAGACCGAAGAGGACGAGGCCCATCTGCGCGGTCGACACGCCCAGTTCGTCGCGTACGTCCGGGGTGCGGGTCACCCAGGAGGACATGGCGATACCGGGAAGGAAGAAGAAGAGGTACAAGGCCTGACGGCGTCGGCGCACGGCAGGGTCTGTCAACGGGAGCTCCGCGGGAGTTCGGAAGAATGGACAGGCAGGCGACGCGTCCCGCCCCCACCGGGTATGCACAAATGTACATACCCGGTGGAGCGGAGAGAAGAGAAGGCGGACCACCACGATGACCGGAAGCAACCGCGGCCCCAACGACCCCCGGCGGCGCGAGCGGATCCTCGACGCTGCCCTCGACGTCATCGCCGAACACGGCGCCATCAAGGTCACCTTCCGCCGGATCGCCGCGGCGGCCGGGGTACCGCTCGGTTCGCTCACGTACTACTTCGACGACATGCAGCATCTGCTCACGGAGGCCTTCACCCGCCTCGCCGAGACCGTGTCCAGCCGCTACGGGGCGCTGCTGGCCGCGGCGCGCACCCCCGAGGAGGCACAGGAGGCGGTGGTGGAGATCATCTGCGGCAAGGTCTGGGGCTCCGACCGCAATCTCCTGCTCAGCTACGAGCTGTACGCCTTCGCCACCCGTCATCCCGAACTCCGCGAGGTGATGCGCTCGTGGATGCAGGCCAGCCGGGACTCCCTCGCCCGGCACTTCGACCCGCTCACCGCCCGCGCCCTGGACGCGCTGGTGGAGGGCTTCTCCATCCACAACTCCGTCGACGCCCGGCCCACCGACCGCGCGGGCATCGCGGCGGTCGTCGGTGCCGTCGTCGCACGTTCCGCCGCCCCCGGCGTCGTCTAGGGTCGACACCACGATGAACAGCAACAACGCGTCCCCCGCCCCGCCCGCGAAGGCCGACAAGGCAAGCGTGCGGCGGCACAACCTGAGCCTGGTGCTGCGCACCGTCCACGACGAGGGCGAGGCGACCCGGGCCGGTGTCGCCGCACGCGTGGGGCTGACCCGGGCGGCGGTCTCCTCGCTCGTCGACCAGCTCCTGACGGAGGGGTTCCTCAGCGAGTGGGGCAAGACGTTCAGCGGGCAGGCGGGCCGCCCGGGCACCGTCCTGAAGGTCGCCCGCAGCGGCCCCGCGGGACTCGGCGTCGAGATCAACATCGACTACGTGGCCGTGTGCGTCGTCGATCTCGCTGGTACCGACCGGGTCCGACTGGTCGAGCGGATGGACAACCGCGGCGCGGCGCCGGCCACCGTCCTCAACCAGGCCGCCCGGATCGCCGCGCGGGCCGTCGCCTCCGCCACCGAGCAGGAACTCCGTCCGGTGGCCGCCGAGTTGGCGCTGCCCGGTCTGGTCTCCGGCGGTACGGTGCGGCAGGCACCCAACCTGGGGTGGAACCGGGTTCCGGTTGAGGGCCTGTTCGCCCAGGCGCTCAGCACGCTGCGGCCCGAGCATCGCGCGCTCCCGGTGAGCGCGGACAACGAGGCGAATCTCGCGGCGATGGCCGAGCTGTGGTTCGCCACGGCCGACGACGACCGCACGCCGGTGAACAGCTTCGTCTACCTCACCGGCGAGATCGGTGTCGGCGGCGCGCTGGTGCTGAACGGTCAACTGCTGCGCGGCGCCCACGGGTTCGCGGGCGAGATCGGCCATCTGGTGGTCGACCCCGACGGGCCCCCGTGCAGCTGCGGCGCGCGCGGCTGCCTGGAGCAGTACGCGGGCCAGGCGGCGCTGCTGCGGGCCGCCGGCCTCGACGAGAAGGCGGGCGCGGCGGGCGTCGCGGAGCTGGAGGCGCGGGCGCGGGCCGGCCGGCCGCGCGCGCTCCAGGCCCTGGAGGAGGCCGGGCGGCGGCTCGGCCGGGTGCTGTCGGGAGCGGTGAACCTGCTGGACCCGGACGCGGTGATCCTGGGCGGCTCCTTCCGGGAGCTGAAGCCGTGGCTGGCGCCCGCCGCGGACGCGGAGCTGACGGCGCGGGTGGTGTCGGGCCTCTGGACGCCCGGCAACGGACGGCTGCGGGCGTCGTCCTCGTCCGGCGACGCGGCGCGCGGCGCTGCGGCCCATGTGGTGCGCGAGGTGCTGGCGGACCCGGCGGCGTACGCGGAGCCGGGGAAGGACTGAACGGCGGCGCCCGGGCCGTGGGCGGAGCCCGGTCGCGCCGCCCCGTCCCGGGTGTCCGCCGGGTCCGGCGCCCTCAGCCGATGCTCTCCTTCAGCCGCGCGACATTGGCCCGCACGTCCCCCTTGGCGAGATCGCTGCCGATGCTGACGGTGAAGGCGCCGGCCGCGAGCCACTGCGCGGCGTTGTCGACACCGACGCCGCCGGTGGCCATGATCCTGGCGCCCGGCAGGACGGACAGGAGCGACTTCAGATAGCCGGTCCCGCCGATGTTCGCGGGGAAGAGCTTCGCCACCCCGCGCCCGGCCGCGATCCGCAGCTCGCTCGGGGTGAAGCCGCCCTCGACGAGGAGCCGTCCCGCCCCGTCGGCGACCGGGCGGACCTCCGGGACCTGGAAGGGGCTGACGAGGAAGTGCGCCCCGGCGGCGAGGGCCCGCTCGGCGATCTCGGGCGAGGTGACGGTCCCCAGGCCCAGCGTGATCCCGGGCTCCTGCCGCGACCAGGTCTCCACCAGCTTCTCCCAGCCGGGTGTGGTGGCCGTGAACTCGAAGGCGGTGATGCCGGACTCGATCAGGGTGCGGGCCATCCGGTCGGCCGCGTCGGCGTCGGCCTCGCGGACGGTCGGGGTGACGCGGGCCAGGCGCAGCCGCTCGATGACGTCGGGGACGGCCGGGACGTCGGGGTTCATGGGTGTCTCCGTACGGTGCTCTGTCATGCCGGGGCCGCGATGCGCGCGAGGGCGTCCAGGGTGGACTCGGCGTCGGTGCCACTGGCGCGCAACACGATGGCGTCGCCGCAGCGGATGTTGAGGGTCATCAGCGACAGGACGCTGCGGGCGGGCACCTCGGTGCCGTCCTCGCGGGCGACGGTCACCTCGGCGGCGGCGCGGGCTGCGGTCTGAGCGAAGGCGGCAGCGGGGCGGGCGTGCAGGCCGGCCTCCTCGGTGACGACCAGGCGGCGTTCGACGACGGTCATCGGGCTCCTCCCTCGACCAGCGCGGTCAGCCGGTCCACGAGGTGGTCCTCCTCGTCGGGGCGCAGCGGGCGCGGGTCGATCAGCAGTCGGCCCGTCACCGCGAGGTGGTCCCTCAAGTGGACGCCCGTAGAAGCGAGTTCGGAGGCGAGCGTGGCCGCGTCCCGGCCTGCCGCCGCCGGGTCCACGGTCAGTTCGGTGCGGTGGATGGCGCGGCCGGCCTCGTCGCCGACGACCCGGGTGGTAATGCCGGGCAGGTCGGCGAGGCGCGCGGCCAGCTTCTCCATGCGCGCGCGGTGTCCGCCCGGCTCGGCCGTGCCGTAGTCGCGCAGCGCCTGGACGAGGCCGAACAGGGTCTCCTTGCCGACCTTCATGGGGCGGGCGATGCCGCCGTACTGGGCGCGGCAGGCGGCGATGCGTGCGGCGCTGCCGCAGATCATGCCGGAGGCGGGTCCGCCCACGGCCTTGCCGCCGCTGTAGACGACGAGGTCGGCGCCGGTGGCGGGCCAGTGCTTCAGGTCCTCCTCGGCGGCCGCGTCGACGATGACGGGGATGTCGTGGCGGCGGCCGACCTCGATCGTCTCCGCGAGGGAGACCATGCCCTTCTGCACGGCGTGGTGGGACTGGACGTAGAGGAGGGCGGCCGTGCGCGGGCCGATCGCGCCCGCCAGGTGGTCTGCGGTGACCTTGTTCGCGGAGCCGACCTCGACGGGGCGGCCGCCGCCGAGGGCGATCATCTGGCGGATCGGGGCGCCGAAGTAGACGGAGTGGCCGCGCGGCAGGATCACCTCGCACGGCGCGCCGCCGGGGTCGGGCAGCGCCTCGACGCGGCTCACGTCGGTGCCCGCGATCAGGGAGGCGACCGCGATGGCGACGCCGGAGGCGGCTCCGGTGGTGGGGCAGCCGGCCTCGGTGCCGGTGGCGCGGGCGATCTCCCGGCCGACGGCGTCCAGCAGGTCGTCCATGACGACGTGGTGGCGGGCCGCGTCGCCCATGGCGGCGATGACGCCGTCGCCGAGGACGCTGCCGCCGAGTGCGGTCATCCGGCCGCTGGCGTTGATGGCGGGCGGGACCCCGAGGTCGTGGTGGAGGGTGGGCACACGGTCTCCTTGCGCTGCGGGTACGGGAGCGGGGGCGGTCACTTGCCGGGGATGGGGAAGAAGAGCCCGGCGAGCATCGCGCCGATGATGGCGCCGCCGGTCAGCGGCTTCTGCCACTTGTAGAAGAGGAGGGCGCCGATGGTGGAGCCGAGCCCCACGGGCAGGGACGCGGTCGCGGCGGAGATGATGACGAGCGGTCCGAGATAGCGGCCCGCGGAGTTGCCCGCGCCCATCATCACGTCGGCGCCGAAGGTGGAGGTGCCGCCCGTGGAGTTCACGGTGGCGCGCCGGATGACGACGATCGCGATGCCGATCAGGCCGCCGAGCAGCGCGCCGACCGGGACCGCGAGCCAGAAGTGCTGGAGCGGGGCGGTGAATCCGGCGCCGAGGAGCATGGCGGGGATGCCGATGCCCACGCCGGTCTGCAGGGAGCCGCCGATGTCGAGGATGCCGACCATGGGGCCCTCGATGATGCGGGCGAACAGGAAGCCCGCGCCGAACGCGGCGGCGGCGCCGTAACTGCCGTTCTGCATACCGGCCTTGAGCATGGAGGCGACGGCGACGTCGTTGAACACCCCGGTGTCGTAGACGTAGTAGAGGTGGGTGCCGGTGAAGATGCCCGCGGCCAGGCACGCCACGAAGACGGGGAAGGCCCACTCGGCCAGCCAGAAGCTGCCCTCGCCCGGCACCCTGCTGAGGAAGCCGCTCCTGGCCTCGGGCGCACCGGAGTTCTGTGCGGGTATGCCGCCCGCGGCGGCGGTGGATGTGTCGGTCATGTCGCTGCCTGCCTCACTGGGGCTTGGTGCCGGTGGTGTCGTGGAGCTGCGTGAGCCAGTGCGGGATGTGCACCTTCATCTGCTCCAGCAGGGTGATGTCGACGCCGCGCAGGAAGGTGCTGGCCACGAACAGGGCGATGACGACGCCGGCCAGCGACTTGGTGACCTTGGTCCAGCCGAGGTCGTCGACGCCCTTGCCGATGACGATGCCGAGCACGATGCCGGGGACCGCGTTGCCCATCACCAGGTGACCGAGTCCGCCGAGGACCGTGCCCCAGGCGCCGGTGCGGCGGCCCGCGTCCACGGCCGCCATCCAGAAGATGATCGGCATGACGGGGTTGATCAGCCACTCCGACGCCGGTCCCAGCACCTGGGCGGCGACCTCCTGGAGGGAGTGCGGGATGGAGGCGGCCGTCGTGTTGAGGAGGGTGACGAGGAGCATGCCGACGACGGTGCCGGTCAGCGCCATCCGGCGCGGGTTGTGCAGCGTCGCGTCGAGGTTGCGGTTCTTCGCCATGGCGACGGCCGCCGACCAGTGCGGCACGATGCGGTGGTCCACGTCCGAGGTCAGCGCGCCGGTTCCGACCGCGCTCGACCAGGCGTTGAAGAGGAAGCCGAGGCCGAAGGAGAAGTGGGCGACGGGGTCGTTCTGACAGGCGTTCAGCTCGCCCAGGGTGCGGAAGGCACCCATGCCCTGGACCTTCGGCGCGTGGAACATGCGGGCCACGCCCGCGCTCGCGCCGAAGCCGATGAGGCCGCCGATGACGAGCGACTCCAGGAGGACGGTGAGGGTTTCGTTCATCGGGTCACCTCATGTGCAGGGCGTGCTGGAGCGACGAGAGCCGCTCCTCGCGCACCGTGAAGTCGACGGCGTCCAGGTCGAGGGAGGCCACCTGGACCTCGACGCGCAGCGTGATCTCGAAGCGCCGGCGGGTGCGGGGGAAGAGCAGGCCGAGGAACCGCTCGGTCCAGCGGTGCTCCACGGCGGACACCACGTCGAGTTCCAGGGGCTCCACGCGGAAGTCGACGCCTTCGGTGCGCTTGGCGACCTCGGACTGCACCTGGCCGATGGCGGTGGCGAACGCCTTCTCCCGGGTGGGGCCCGACCCGCTGAGCCGCAGGGTGTGCCGGGACTGCTTCACGAGGCCTCCTTGGCGAGCTTCTTCAGGAGCGCCTCGGTGACCTTGAAGCCGAGTTCCTCGCTGTCGAGGAACCCGAAGCCGAGGACGGTGCGGCCCTGTTCCACGGCGGCCACCCCGGCCTGCGCCGAGCGCATGCCGAACTCGATGTCGTGGCCGTACTTGGCCTTGGCGGTGACGGCTCCGGCGCCGCCGCTGCCGCAGAAGGAGATGCCGAGCTGCGCTCCCTCGGCGTCCATCACGTCGCCCACCTTCATGTCGGCGCCGGGGCCCGGGATGAGGACGGGCTCGCCGCCCGCGGCGCGTACGCCGTCGGCGACCGCCTGGCCCTTGCCGAGCCGGTGTCCGATCACGATCTTGACTGTCATGGCGGTGCTCCCTGGTGTGTCGGTCATGGCTGAGCTGTCATGCCTGCTGGCTGGTCTGGTGCTGGAGCTGTGCCGCCGCCTCGAAGTGGAGGGCGAGCAGCAGGACTTCGGTGTCGTGTGCGGCGAATCCGCGGGGCGCGCAGAAGGCGTCGACGAGGGTGCGGACGGCCGCCATGCGCCCGGGGGCGATCTCGGCGCCGAGTTCCTCGTCGAGCGCGTCCAGGTGCTCGTCCACGCGGACCCGCCGGACGAAGGCGAGGGCGTGCACGGCGAGCGCCAGCGAGCGGATGTCGTCGAAGCCGATGCCGCAGGTCTCCGCGTAGACCTGGGCGAGCGGCAGGAACTCCGTCAGGTCGGCGCGGTCCGCGTCGGTGACGGGGCTGGACGAGTCCCCTACGGTCGTCGCGAGTCGCTCGATGAGGGGGGTGGTCATGCACGGGCCTCTCGGTGGTTCGGTCGGTGGTTCGTGTCGTACGGCGCGGGCTCGGGTGCGTGGGGCACGTCCCGTGGCGTCCGGCGCGGGGCGGGTCCCGGCCGGGCGGCGGTCCGTACGGTGATCAGGGGGCGCCGACGACGGGGTGCGCCCGCCCGGCGCGCACGGCGGCCACGGCGGTGAGCCGGGTGGTGCCGGTGCGGGTGGCGCCCTCGGCGTCGGTCAGGGTGACGGGTCCCTCGGTCGGCCGCAGCAGCGAAAGGTCCGCCGCGGAGCCGGGCCGCAGGGTGCCCAGCTCGTCCTCCATGCCGATCACTTGGGCGGCGTGCAGGGTCGAGCAGCGGATCGCCTCGTGCGGGGTCAGTCCGAGGGCGACGAGTTTGGTGAGGGTCTCCGCGAGGGAGTGGACGGGGCCCTCGACGTTGCGGTGGTGCAGGTCGGTGCTGATGGTGTGCGGGGTGAAGCCCGCCGCGAGGGCGCGTTCGGCGGTGGCGAAGCTGAGGCTGGCGCTGCCGTGTCCGACGTCGAGGCGGACGCCGCGGGCGACGGCGGCACGCGCCTGGGGTTCGCTGCCGAAGAGGCCGCCGGGCTTGCCGTGGAAGGCATGGGTGACGACGTCGCCCTCGCCGAGGAGGTCGAGGACGTCGCCGAGGTGCGGGGGTTCGTTGCCGACGTGCACCATCACGGGCCGGCCGACCCGGGCGGCCACGCGCTTGGCGGCGCGCAGCGGGGCGAGCCCGGAGTCGCCGAGGACCGAGGAGCTCATCCGGATCTTGAGGCCGCGCACCCGCTCGGGGTGTGCGCGCAGCAGCTTCTCCGTGGCCGCCTCGTCGATGTCGTCGGGGCCGTGGCTGAGTTCCCGCGGCCCGTGGACCAGGCCGTGCCGGGAGATGTTGAGCCAGCTCAGGACGCGGGTGGCGGCCGGTTCGACAACGTTATCGGCGAAGTCGTCCCAGTGGTCGCTGCCGCAACTGCCCGCGTCCACCACGGTGGTGACGCCCTGGCGCACCCCGATCTCGTCGGCGGCCACGCCGAGGTAGGTGCCGGGGGCGTAGACGTGCGTGTGGAGGTCGATGAGGCCGGGGGCGACGAGCAGCCCGGAGGCGTCGAGGGTCTCCTCTCCGGCGAGGGTGCCGGGGGCGCCGACGGCGGCGATCCGTCCGTCGCGCACGGCCAGGTCCCCCGGTACGGGAGCGGCCTGAAGGGGATCGGCCAGCAGGCCGCCCGCCACGACGAGATCGAATCGTTGCGGGTGCACGGAGGAAGGTCCGTGTCCAGCCATGGACGGCCGCCTTTCACGAGCGTGAGAGTGGGTGCGTGGAGCATCCGGTCGCGCAGCCACGGACACCCGGGGGCTGTGCACGACCGAAGGACGCCACCCCGTTCCGTGGAGTAGAATGGCGTTCCGCTGTGCGGATCGATTGGCAACATAGTCCGCTTCTCCACGGAGGGTCAATGGAAGCGAGCAAGCCCGCGAATTCCGTCGCCAAGGCGCTGCATGTGCTGCATGCGGTGGCCCGCGCCGACGGACCGCACCGGCTGGGCGACATCGCGGAGCGCTCCGGGGTCCCGAAGGCGACCGCCCACCGGGTGCTGGCGACGCTCGTCGAGGAGGGGTACGTGGCGGCCGACGGCGAGGGGCGCTACGGCTGCGGCGTCCAGCTCCGCGCCCTGGCCGCCCAGGTCCTCGCGGACGACGCCGTGGGCATCGACGCCGTGCTGCGCGCCCTCCAGCAGCGCCTCGGGCAGGCCGTCCACCTGGCGGTGCTCAGCGGTGACCACGCGACGTACACGCACAAGGTCGACCCGGGACACGCCTACCGGATCGCGACCGACGTCGGGACGCCGCTCCCGCTGCACGCCACGGCCGCGGGCAAGGCCCTGCTCGCCCATCTGCCGCCGGGCGAGGCGGCGGACATCCTCGACCGGACCGGCCTGCCCACGCGCACCCCGCGCACCCATACCGACCGCGCGGCGCTCGTCGAGGAGCTCGCCGCGATCCGCGCCGCCGGGTACGCGGTCGACTACGAGGAGGCGGACGAATCCATCTGCTCGCTCGCCGCGCCGGTGCTCGACGCCGACGGCACGGCGGTCGGCGCCGTCTCCGTCTCCTCGCTCACCTTCCTGGTCACCGAGGCCCAACTGCCCGGGTTCGCACCGGCCGTCCGGCAGGCGGCGCAGGACGTGTCACGGCGCCTGTGACCTCCGGCCGGACATGCCGATGCCCGGCGGAGGGAATCCGCCGGGCATCGTTCACCGAAGCGTCCCGTCAGCCCCGGTGGGCGGCGATCAGCTTCCGGTACCAGTGGTAGCTGTCCTTCGGGGTGCGCTCCTGGGTGTCGTAGTCGACGCGGACGATGCCGAATCGCTTGGCATAGCCCAGCGCCCACTCGAAGTTGTCGAGCAGCGACCAGACGTAGTAGCCGCGCACGTCGACGCCCGCGTCCATGGCGGTGCGCAGGGCGGTGAGGTGGTCGTGGAGGTACGTGACCCGGTCCGCGTCGTGGACGGCGCCGTCGGCGGCGACCTCGTCGTGCTCCGCGGTGCCGTTCTCGGTGATGTGGATCGGCGGCAGCGCGTCGCCGTAGCGCTCCTTGAGGCCGGTGAGCAGCTGGGTGAACGTCTCGGGGACGACCGGCCAGCCCATGGAGTTGCGCCGCACGTCGGGCCAGGGGCGCTCCGCGTACCGGTTGTCGGTGGCGACGCGGACGGCCGGGTCGGGCTCCCGGTGCGGGGCGTCGGCGACCAGGGTGGGCCGGTAGTAGTTGACGCCGAGGAAGTCCAGCGGCTGCGCGATGAGGTCGAGGTCGCCGTCGAGCCGGAAGTCCTGGCGGGTGATCAGCTCGCCCCAGGTGTCCTCGTCCGATGCGGGGTAGCGGCCCGCGAGGATCGGGTCGGTCCACACCAGGTTGTGCTGGGTGTCGGCGCGCAGCGCGGCGCCGCGGTCGGCGGCCGAGTCGGTGGCCGGGACGTTGAAGTCCGGGTTGAGGGTGATGCCGACCTCGCGCACCCCGGCCGCGCGCAGCTCCTTGACGGCGAGTCCGTGGCCGACGAGGAGATGGTGGGCCGCGGCGAGGGCGGGGGTGCCCTCCTGGGCGCCGGGCGCGTGCCGCCCCACCGAGTAGCCGAGGAACGCGCTGCACCAGGGCTCGTTGAGGGTGATCCAGCGCGGCACGCGGTCGGCGAGGTGCCCGGCCACGATCGCCGTGTACTCGGCGAACCGCTCGGCGGTCTCGCGCACCCGCCAGCCGCCACGGTCCTCCAGTGCCTGCGGCAGGTCCCAGTGGTAGAGGGTGGCGGCGGGCTCGATGCCCGCTTCCAGCAGCTCGTCGACGAGCCGCGAGTAGAAGTCCAGGCCCTTCTGGTTGGCCGGGCCCTGTCCCGTCGGCTGGATGCGCGGCCAGGCTATGGAGAAGCGGTAGGACTCGACGCCGAGGTCGCGCAGCAGCGCCACGTCCTCGGGGTAGCGGTGGTAGTGGTCGCAGGCCACGTCGCCGGTGTCGCCGCCGTCCGTGCGGCCGGGCGTGTGGCTGTAGACGTCCCAGATGGACGGGCCGCGGCCGTCCTCGTTCGCCGCGCCCTCGATCTGGTAGGAGGCGGTGGCCGCGCCGAACACGAAGCCTTCGGGGAAAACGGGCAAGTCACTCATGGAAAGCCTTACTTGACGGATCCGCCGGTGATACCGGCAGCAATGTACTTCTGGGCGAGGACGAGCAGCACGGCGGCCGGGATCGCCGACAGGACGGACGCGGCCATGACGGAGCCCCAGTCGCCGACGTGGGCGCCGATGTACTGGTAGATGCCGAGCGTGACGGGCTTGACGTCGTCGGTGGTGTTGAGCGTGAGGGCGAACATGAAGTCGCTCCACGCGTACAGGAAGGAGAACAGGCCTGCCGTGATCAGCGAGTTGCGGCTCATCGGCAGCACGACCTGGACGAACGTGCGCAGCTTGCCCGCGCCGTCGACCTCGGCCGCCTCGATGACCTCCTTGGGGATGGCCACCATGAACGAGCGCATCAGGACGATGGCGAAGGGGATGCCGAGCGAGGCGTCGGCGAGCATCAGGCCGAAGTAGGAGTTGACCAGGCCGAGATCGACGTACGCGCTGTAGAGGGCGTTGGCGATGACGATGCCCGGCACCATCTGCGTGATGAGCGTGCCGAAGACGATGGACTTGGTGCCCGGCAGCCGGAACTGGGCGAGCCCGTACGCGGCCGGCGCGGCGACCGCCAGACAGATGACGACGGCGCCGAGCGCGACGGCGAGCGAGGTCAGCAGGTGGGCGCCCTGCTCGCTGATGGCGGAGGAGAAGCCGGACAGGTCGAGCGAGTGCGGCACGGGCGAGACGTCGAGGAGTCCCGACTCGGGCTGGAGCGCCGTGTTGATCATCCAGTACAGCGGGAACAGCATCACGAGCAGGATGACGACGCCGGCGACGGTGGCGCCCCAGCGGCGCTTCGGTCCGTTGGTCGCGGAGGCGGTTGCCATGCCGGTCACTTCCCCTCGGAGCGGTTGGCCCGCAGGTAGAACACCGCGAAGACGGCGGAGATCAGGATCAGGATGTTGCCGACGACGGCGCCCGCGCCGAAGTCGAGCTGGACGAAGGAGTTCTGGTACGTGAGCGTGCCGAGCGTCTGCGTGGAGTCGGCGGGCCCGCCGTCGGTCAGGGCCAGGATCAGGTCGAGGATCTTCACCGTCGACATGAAGCCGAGCACGAGGACGACCGTGATGACGGGCTTCAGCAGCGGCAGCGTGATGGAGCGGAAGGTGCGCCAGGCGGAGGCGCCGTCCAGGGACGCGGCCTCGTACAGCTCCTTGGGGATCTCCTGGAGTCCGCCGTAGAGGATCACCATGTTGAACGGGATGCCGATCCAGATGTTCACCATGATCACGGAGAACAGGGCCATGCCGGGGCTGGTCAGCCACGGGGTGTGGCCGCCGAGGCCGAGGGTGTCGAGGAAGGAGTTCAGGACGCCCGTGTCCTGGTCGAGGATGCGGCGCCAGACGATGCCGGAGACGACCATGGGGACGAGCCAGGGCAGCAGGATCAGCGAGCGCAGGAACCCGTTGAGGGGGAACCGCTTCGTGAAGAAGACGGCGAGCGCGAGGCCGATGCCGAACTGGCCGATCAGCGAGCCGATGGTGAAGACGATGGTGTGCCAGAGCGCCTTGCCGAAGAGGTCGTCGTGGAAGACCTTGCTCCAGTTGTCGGTGCCGTTGAAGGGCGACTTGCCGTCGAAGAACGTGGACGGCGAGAAGTCCTGGAAGCTCATCACGACGTTGCGGACGAGCGGGTAGCCGAAGAACAGCAGCATGAAGACGACGGCGGGGGCGATGAAGCCCCACTGGGAGAGTCTGCGGCGGCGCCGCGTGTCGCGCTTCTTCACCGGGGTGGCGGGGGCCGGCCGGGTGGCGGGGGCGGCGGAGGCCGTGGTGGTCGACATGTTCGTGATACCCCTCAGTTCCCGCTCGTGGCGCGCGCCTGCGCCTTCTTCAGCGCGTCGGCGCTGTTCTGGCCGGTGAGCGCGGACTGGAAGGCGCTCTGGAGGGCCAGCGACACGGACGACCAGCCTGCTCCGACCTTCGCGGTGCGCGAGCGGGCGGTGGCCACCTGGTCGGCGAGCGCGTCGAGTTCGGGCACTTCCTTGCGCCAGACGGCGGCCGCCTTCTCGTTCGCGGGCACCATCCAGCTGTTGCGCGCGTAGGTGATCTGCTCCTTCTCGGAGGACATGCACCCGATGATCTTCGCGGCGGTCTTCTCGCGGGCCGTGTCGTCCGTCCTGGGGACGGTGAGGACGGCGCCGCCGAGCGGACCGACGGAGTCGTCGCCGGCCCGGGGCACCGGGATCTGCGCGATGCCCCAGTGCAGGGACTTCTTGGTGTTGAGCGTCTCGACCTGCCAGGGACCGTTGATCATCATCGCGGCGTTGCCGGCCATGAACTGGTCGTTGACGTCGGCCTGCGTCCAGTTGACCGTCGACTTGGACAGCGAGCCGTCCTTGAGGAGGCCCTTCCAGTAGTCGAGGGCGTCGGCGACCTGCTTGCTGTCGAGGTCGGTCTCGTCGCCGCCGTTGGACCACATGAACGGGGTGAACTGGAAGACGCCGTCCTCGGCGCCGCCCGCGCTCAGGGCGATGCCGTACTGCTTGCCCCGGGTGAGCTTCTTCGCGGTCTCCTGCATCTCGGCCCAGGTGGTGGGGACCGCGAGGCCGGCCTTCTTCAGGACGTCCTTGTTGTAGAAGAGGGCGAGGGTGTTCACCGTGCGCGCGGCGCCGTAGTACGTGCCCTTGTAGGAGCCGAAGTCGACGATGCCCTTCGGGATGTCCTGCGTGGACAGCCCGAGCGACTTCAGGTCGACCAGGCCTCCCGCCTCGGCGAACGTCGGCATCTCGGAGGCGTCGAACTGGATGACGTCCGGGAGCGACTTCGACGACGCCATCCGCAGCGACTTCGTCATGACCTGTGAGGCCGGGACGCTCTGCTGCTCGATGGTGATCCCCAGCCGGGCGCTGCACCGCTTCAGGGTGGCGGCGTCCCAGCCGTGGTAGGAGTCGTCGGTCGAGGAGTTGAGGACGGTGTAGACGTCGTCGTCGCGCTGGCTGCCGCAGCCCGCGAGTGCCGCGGAGGCGACGAGGACGGAGACAACGGTGAGCGGGATCACGGCCCGCCGGCGTGCTGCTGTCACGGTGGTTGCCCTTGCATGGGGAGGGGTGGCCGGCCCGGCGGAACGCCCGTGTTCCGCCGGGGATCGCTGCGCGGGGCGTACGGGTCCGGCCAGGCCGTACGCGGGGAACGGGCGAGGTGCCCGGGGTGCTCAGCGGGCGCCGAGCAGGTGGTCCATCGCGAGCTGGTCGAGCCGTTCGAAGGCCATCGAGCGCTTGGCGGCGGCCTCCACGTCGAACTCCTCGAAGGCGCTCTTGTCGGCGAGCAGCGCCGAGAGGCCGTCGGCCGCGGTGGGCTGCGCGAGCTGGTCGAGACGCGAGTCGAGCAGCGCCGTCCGCACCTCGGGGTCGGCGCGGAAGGCCGCGGCGCGCTCCTTGAGGATCAGGTAGTTGCGCATGCAGTTCTTGGCGGACTCCCACACGCCGTCGAAGCCGTCGGTGCGCACCGGCTTGAAGTCGAAGTGGCGCGGGCCCGCGTAGTCGGAGTTCTCCAGCAGGTCCACCAGCCAGAACGCCTGGCGCACGTCACCGGCGCCGAACCGGAAGTCCTGGTCGTACTTGATGCCGGTCTGGCCGTTGAGGTCGATGTGGAAGAGCTTGCCCGCCCACAGGGCCTGGGCGATGCCGTGCGGGAAGTTGAGTCCCGCCATCTGCTCGTGGCCGACTTCGGGGTTCACGCCGACGAGTTCGGGGCGCTCCAGGCGCTCGATGAAGGCGAGGGCGTGGCCGATGGTGGGCAGGAGGATGTCGCCGCGCGGCTCGTTGGGCTTGGGCTCGATGGCGAACTTCAGGTCGTAGCCCTGCTCGACGACGTAGTCGCCCAGGAGGTCGAAGGCCTCCTTCATGCGGTCGAGGGCGTCCCGGACGTCCTTGGCGCCACCGGACTCGGCGCCCTCGCGGCCGCCCCACGCGACGTACGTCTGCGCGCCGAGCTCGGCGGCGAGATCGATGTTGCGGATCGTCTTGCGCAGCGCGTAGCGGCGCACGTCGCGGTCGTTGGCGGTGAAGCCGCCGTCCTTGAAGACCGGGTGGGTGAAGAGGTTCGTGGTGGCCATCGGGACGGCCATGCCCGTCTCGTCGAGCGCGGCGCGGAACCGCTTGACGATCGCCTCGCGCTCGGCGTCGGTGGAGCCGAAGGGGATGAGGTCGTCGTCGTGGAACGTGACGCCGTACGCGCCGAGTTCGGACAGCCGCCGCACCGACTCGACGGGGTCGAGAGCGGGGCGCGTGGCGTCACCGAACGGGTCGTTGCCCCGCCAGCCCACGGTCCACAGACCGAACGTGAACTTGTCTTCAGGGGTGGGGGTGAATCCGCCGGACATGGTGCCGTCCTTGGGTCGATCGTTTGTTTTCTGACATGACTAATACGTCATTCGGCCGCTCGGCGCCAGACCCGACGGCGAAACTCACACCGCACAGATCGGCAACGACCCGCTGATCCAGCGAATCGAAGCGCTTGCGCCACATCACACCCCGAAGCCTCTTGTTCTTTTGTTTTTTGTACGATCAAATGCGTCATACAAGCGCTTTGACCCGAGGTCGGCTTCCCGGCGCGGGCAGGATCACCAACACGTTGAAGGGGTGAGGGGGCTTCATGGCCGTCGTGATCGGCGTGGACAGCTCCACGCAGTCCACCAAGGCAGCCGTCACGGACGCCGCCACCGGCCGGATCCTCGCCGTGGGCCGGGCCCCGCACGTGGTCACCGGTGAGCACGGCGCCCGCGAGACCGACCCGGACGTGTGGTGGTGGGCGCTGCGCGACGCGGTCGCGAACGGGCTCAAGGAGGCGGACATCGCCCCGGAGGCCGTCACCGGCATCGCCGTCGCCGGCCAGCAGCACGGTCTCGTCGTGCTCGACGCGGACGGCCGCCCGCTGCGCCCGGCCGCTCTGTGGAACGACACCCGCTCCGCCCCGCAGGCCGCCGCGCTGACCGAGGAGTTCGGCGGCCCGGACGCCTGGCTCGCGCGCACCGGCTCCGTACCGGTCGCCTCGCTCACCGCGACGAAGTGGCGCTGGCTGCGCGAGCACGAGCCGGCCCGCGCGGTCGCCGCCGTCCGGCTGCCGCACGACTTCCTGACCGAGCGGCTGTGCGGGCAGGCGGTCACCGACCCCGGGGACGCCTCCGGGACCGGCTGGTACTCCACCGCCACCGGTGCCTACGATCCCGAGGTTCTCGACCTCCTCGGCCTGCGGCCCGAGCTGCTGCCCGCGGTCGCCGCGACCGGCGGCACCCGCGCCGGATCGCTGACCGCGCGGGCCGCGGCGGCGCTGGGCCTGCCCGAGGGCATCGCGGTGGCCGCGGGCACCGGCGACAACATGGCGGCAGCGGTGGGGCTCGGCCTCGGCGGCGCCGGCCTCCTGGACCACCCGGTCGTCAGCCTCGGCACCTCCGGCACCGTGTTCACGGCCACCCGCACCCGTCCGGCCTCCCGGGACCTCGCCGGGTTCGCGGCGACCGACGGTACGTATCTGCCGCTGGCCTGCACCCTCAACTGCACGCTCGCCGTCGACAAGGTCGCAGCCCTGCTCGGCCTCGACCGCGAGGACGCCGAGCCCGGCGGCGGCGCCGTGCTCCTGCCGTACCTCGACGGAGAGCGCACCCCTGACCTGCCGCACGCCACGGGCCTGCTCACCGGCCTGCGGCACGCCACCAGCGGGCGGCAACTGCTCGGCGCCGCCTACGAGGGCGCCGTGTTCACCGTGCTGCGCGCCCTCGACGCACTGCTCCTGGCCTGCGGCCTCGACCCGGACGACCCCGAGATCGCCGCGCGCCCGCTGCGGCTGATCGGCGGCGGCGCCCGCGGCCGCACCTGGGTGGAGACGGTGCGCCGGCTGTCCGGACGGCCCGTGCTGCTGCCCGAGTCCGGCGAACTCGTCGCGCTCGGCGCCGCCGCGCTCGCCCGCGCCGCCGCCACCGGTCTCGACCCGGTCGCCGTCGCCACGCAGTGGGACACCGGGCGGGGCACACCGCTCCCGGCGGTGCCCCGCGACCAGGTGACCTGGAACCGGTTGGCCCAGGTGCTGGACGAGGCGACGCCCGCCCTGCTGACCTGAACCGCCCTCTGCGAACCGCGCACCATCCCGCACCACCCCGCACCCCAAGGAAGATGATGAAGTTCACCGACGGCTTCTGGCTGATGCGCGACGGGGTCGAGGCCTCGTACGCCACCGAGGTACGCGACGTCCGCGCCGGCGACGACCGCTTCACCGCGTTCGCCGCGGTCAAGCGGGTCGAGCGGCGCGGCGACACCCTCAACGCCCCGCTCCTGACCGTCGACTGCTTCTCCCCCGCCGAAGGCGTCATCGGCGTCACCGTCACGCACCTGGCGGGCCGCAGGCACCGCGGCCCCGACTTCGCCCTGCCCGGCGCGGACACCGGTGCGGGACAGGTGCGCCGTGACGGCGACATCGTGGAGCTGACCAGCGGCGCCCTCGGCGTCCGCCTGGACGCGGGCGCGCCGTGGACCCTGTCGTTCCGCGACCCCGGGGGCCGCGAGGTCGCCTCCGTGGGCCGCAAGGGCACCGCCTTCCTCACCACGGGCGACGGCGCCCACCACATGGCCGGGCAGCTGTCCCTCGGGGTCGGCGAGCAGGTCTACGGCCTCGGCGAGCGCTTCACCCCGTTCGTGAAGAACGGCCAGGTCGTCGACATGTGGCAGGCCGACGGCGGCACCAGCAGCGAGCAGGCCTACAAGAACATCCCCTTCAGCCTGCACGTCTCCCCCACCGGCGCGTACGGCGTCTTCGTGGACCACCCGGGGAAGGTCGGCTACGAGATCGGCTCGGAGTCCGTCGGGCAGATGCAGTTCAGCGTCGAGGACCAGACGCTGACCTACTACGTCGTCGCGGGCCCCGAACCCAAGGACGTGCTGCGCCGCTACACCGCGCTGACCGGCCGCCCGGCGCTCCCTCCGGCGTGGTCGTTCGGCCTGTGGCTGACCACCTCGTTCACCACGCAGTACGACGAGGCGACGGTGACGAAGTTCGTGGACGGCATGGCGGAGCGCGACATCCCGCTGTCGGTCTTCCACTTCGACTGCTTCTGGATGCGCGAGTACCAGTGGTCGGACTTCGCCTGGGACCCGGACGTCTTCCCGGACCCGGAAGGCATGCTGGCCCGGCTCAAGGAGCGCGGCCTGCGGATCTCCGTGTGGATCAACCCGTACATCGCCCAGAAGTCCGCCCTGTTCGACGAGGCCGCGGAGCTGGGGTACCTGGTGCGGACCGCCGGCGGCGACATCTGGCAGTGGGACCTGTGGCAGGCCGGCATGGGCCTGGTGGACTTCACGAACCCCGACGCGTGCGCCTGGTTCCAGGCGAAGCTGAAGGTGCTCCTGGACCAGGGCGTCGACTGCTTCAAGACGGACTTCGGCGAGCGCATCCCGACGGACGTGGTCTGGCACGACGGCTCCGACCCCGAGCGCATGCACAACTACTACACGCACCTGTACAACAAGGTCGTCTTCGACCTGCTGGAGAAGGAGCGCGGCAGCGGCGAGGCCGTGCTGTTCGCGCGGTCGGCGGCGGCGGGCGGGCAGCAGTTCCCGGTGCACTGGGGCGGCGACTGCTGGTCGTCGTTCGGCGCCATGGCCGAGTCGCTGCGCGGCGGCCTCTCGCTGTCCCTGTCGGGCTTCGGGTTCTGGTCGCACGACATCGGCGGCTTCGAGGGCACCCCCGACCCGGCGGTCTTCAAGCGCTGGCTGCAGTTCGGCCTGCTCTCCTCGCACAGCCGGCTGCACGGCTCGTCCTCGTACCGCGTGCCGTGGGAGTTCGGCGACGAGGCGGTCGACGTGGCCCGGCAGTTCACCAAGCTGAAGCACCGCCTGATGCCGTACCTGTACGGAGCGGCCGTCGAGGCCCATCGCACGGGCGTCCCGCTGATGCGGCCGATGCTGCTCGACTTCCCCGGCGACCCGACCGCCCGCACGCTCGACCGGCAGTACATGCTCGGCCCCGACCTGCTGGTCGCGCCGGTCTTCTCCGCCGACGGCGACGTCGAGTACTACCTGCCCGAGGGCACCTGGACCCACCTGCTCACCGGGGAGCAGGTGCAGGGCCCGGTCTGGCGCAGCGAGCGGCACGGCTTCGACAGCCTGCCGCTGTACGTGCGGCCCGGCGCGGTGCTGCCGCTCGGCGCGGACACGAGCCGTCCCGACGGCGACTGGCTGACGGACCTGTCCCTGCTCGTCGCGCCCGGTGGCGCGGAGAACGGCACGGTGACCGTGTCGGTCCCCGACCACCAGGGCCGGGCCGCGGCGACGTTCGAGGTCGTGCGGGACGCGGCGGGAGCCGTGCGCGTGACCGCGCCGCAGGGCCGGGACGTACCGAAGGTGGTGCGCTCCGCGCGGTAGCCGTCGCGGTTCGTCCGAGCGCCGCCCGGAGCACGTGTGTGCTCCGGGCGGCGCTCGCGTTCCTACGAACGGATGCGCGGCGGCTCCAGGTGGGAGAGCCATGTCGTCAGCAGGGTTTCGAGGGAGGACGCCTCGTCGGCGGACAGGAGGTCCACAAGGCGTCGCTCGTTGTGCATGTGCTCGGCGAAGGCCCGGTCGATGAGGTCCTGCCCCGGGGCCGTGAGGGCGACGATCCGGCCGCGCTGATCGTCGGCCGAACGCCTCCGGGTGACCAGTCCGGCCTTCTCCAGGCGATCGATCCGCTTCGTCATCGCACCGGTGGTGACCATGGTGTGGGCGGCCAGTTCACCCGGCGCCCGCTCGTACGGCTCGCCGGCCCGCCGCAGGGCGCAGAGGACGTCGAACTCGCCCTCGCTCAGGCCGTACCGGCCGTACACCAGGCGCAGCTCCTCGCCGAGCCGGTCCGCGAGGCGGTGCAGGCGGCCGATCACTCCTTGCGGCGTGACGTCGAGTTCGGGGCGCTCGCGCCGCCACTCGTCCTGGATGCGGGCCACGCGGTCCTTCGGCTGCTGCTCGTCCATGCCTCCCATATTAGCTTCCCAGGAAGTTATATTGTCTTCCATGGAAGCTAATTCCCGATGGGTGGCGCTCACCGCCGTCGCTCCGGTGGCCTGGGGAGCCAACTACTACGTGACCCGCGCGTATCTGCCGCCGGACAGCCCGCTGTACGGCGCCGCGCTGCGGGCGCTGCCCGCGGGCCTCGCCCTGCTCGCTCTGCGCAGGCGACGGCCCCGTGGCGTGTGGTGGTGGCGCTCCGCGGTCCTGGGCGTGGTCAATGTGAGCGTGTTCTTCGCCCTCGTCTACGCCGCGTCCCAACTGCTGCCGACGAGCGTCGCCTCGACCGTCATGGCCGCCTCTCCCCTGACGATGATGTTCCTCGCCTGGCCGCTGGTGGCCGAGCGGCCACGGGCCGCGCATCTGGCCGGAGCCGCGATCGGACTCGGCGGCGTGTGCCTGATGCTGCTCACCGGGGCAGTGGCGGCGAGCATTGCGGGCATGCTCGCCTCGGCGGCGGCCGTGCTCGTGTCCTCCTTCGGGCATCTGCTGACCAAGCGCTGGAGCGGCGGCACCGACATGATCGCGACGACCGCCTGGCAGCTCGTCGCCGGCGGTCTGTTCCTGCTGCCGTTCGCCGCGGCCGTGGAGGGCGCGCCGCCCGCGCTCTCCCCGGCCGCGCTCCTCGCCTTCGGCTTCGTGTCCCTGGTGGCCACCGCGCTGGCGTTCACCGCCTGGTTCACGGGCCTGCGCCACCTGCCCGCGGGCACCGTGGGACTGATCGGGCTGCTCAATCCCGTGACAGGCGTGCTCTGCGGCGTCCTGATCGCCGGAGAGGAACTGACGGTCCGCCAACTGTGCGGTCTCGCCCTGGTCCTGACGGGCGTGGTGCTCGGCCGCCCGGCGCGTACGCGCGCCTCCGCGCCCGGCGGCCCGTGCGCGCCGGCCGCGGGTCAGGTCAGCTCGTGCGCGAGCAGGTCCATCAGCAGTCCGTCCTCCCAGACGCCCGTCCGGTGGTTGCGCCAGTAGGCCCGCATGATGCCGACGGGCCTGAACCCGACCTTGCCGTAGCAGCGGATCGCCGCGGCATTGGCCGCGGCGGGGTCGATGGTCAGCCGGTGATGCCGCTTCTCCCGGACGAGCCACCGGGCGAGCGTGCGCACCGTGTCGGCTCCGAGCCCCGCCCCGTGGTGCCGCGCCGTCAGGAAGATGTCCAGGCCGGCCCGGCGGAACTCCGGATCGTTCTCCTCGGCGTACTGGACGAGGCCGATGACCTCGTCCTCGTACACCACCGCCAGCGCGCCCTCGTAGTCGTCCGGGGGTGACCACCAGGCGGCGACCTCCGGCTCCCGCACGATCCTGTCCAGGATCTTCGCGTCGCCCTCGACCACCGGGCGCAGGACGACCTTGTCCCCATGCAGCTCCATACGTGCATTCTCCCCTCTCCGCCGGCGCCGCCCGACCAACCGGCGCCCGCCGCAGGGGAGATGACCTCGACGGGCCACCCGCCGGTGCCTCTGCGTCATGCTGTGGCCAGTGCCATAATCACGGGGACCTCAACGGCCTCACCGGGAACGTCATGGTTCCCGGTGAACCGGTCCGCGACCCGATCCACGCTGGAGCCAGGCATGACGGCACATTCCTCCCCGAGCCGCATCGACACGAGCAGACCTCATCCGGCGCGCGTCTACGACTGGCTGCTGGGCGGGAAGGACAACTATCCCGTCGATCAGGAAGTGGCGCAGAAGCTGCCGCCGCAGGCGCGGGAGAACGCCATGCGGAACCGGGCCTTCATGCACCGGGCCGCCGCCTGGCTGGCCGGGACCGGCGTCGACCAGTACCTCGACATCGGCACGGGGATCCCGACCAAGCCCAATCTGCACCAGATCGTGCAGGGCGTCGTGCCGTCGGCCCGCGTCGCCTACGTCGACAACGACCCGATCGTGCTGCGGCACGCGGAGGCGCTGCTGGTCAGCAGCCCCGAAGGGGCGACGGACTACATCGAGGCGGATGTCCGCCGGCCCGAGGCGATCCTCGACCACGCACGGACGTTCCTGGACTTCAGCCGCCCCATCGCGCTGTCGATGATCGCGCTGATGCACTTCATCACCGACGAGGAGGATCCCTACGGCCTGGCGCGGACCCTCGTCGACGCGCTGCCTTCGGGCAGTTACCTGGTGCTCTCCCACGGCACGACCGACGAGCACCCGCATCTGGTCAAGTCGGTGCAGTCCACGTACAAGAAGGGCGAGATTCCGCTGCGGATGCGGACGAAGTCCGAGGTGGAGCCGTTCTTCGAGGGGCTGGAGATGGTGGATCCGGGTCTGGTCACGGCCACGTACTGGTACAAGGACACGCCCGCGCCGACCCCGGAGCTGAGCGGCTTCTACGTCGGCGTGGCCCGCGTCTCCTGACCACCCACGGCGCCCCGGCCGCCGGGGCGCCGCGTCCACGGCCCCGGCCTGTGCCAGCATGGGCGGCTCCCCGCCCCTGACACCGGCAGAAAGAGGCTGCGATGGACGAGCGAGAACTGACCCACCTGCGGCGCTGTGTGGACCTGGCCGCCGAGGCCCTGGAAGCGGGCGACGAGCCCTTCGGATCGGTTCTGGTGGACGGCGCAGGAACGGTCCGGGCCGAGGACCGCAACCGGATCGCCGGCGGCGACTCCACCCGGCATCCGGAGTTCGAGCTGGCCCGCTGGGCCGCCGAGAACCTCACCCCGCAGGAGCGCCGGGACGCCACGGTCTACACCTCGGGCGAGCACTGCCCGATGTGTTCGGCCGCGCACGCCTGGGTCGGTCTCGGCCGGATCGTGTACGTCGCCTCCTCGGCCCAGCTGACCGAGTGGCTGACCGCGTGGGGGCGGCCCCAGCCGCCCGTCCGTCCGCTGTCCGTGCGGGAGATCGCCCCGTCGGTGAAGGTCGAGGGCCCGGTCGACGCGCTGGTGCCCGCCGTCAAGGCGCTGCACCGCCGGCTCGCCGACCGGTCCTGAACTCCGGCTTCCCGCGGGTGGTTCAGCCCAGACCGAGTTCCCGCTCGCCCAGGTCCGCGAAGTAGCGCTCCACCTGGGCGGGCGTCACCTCGGCGAGGGTCGCGGGGCTCCAGTGCGGGTCGCGGTCCTTGTCGATGATCTGCGCCCGGATGCCCTCCGGCAGGTCGTGGGTGTCCAGAGCCGCGCACGACACCCGGAACTCCTGGTCGAGGGCGGCTTCCAGGGAGTCGAGGCGGGCCGCCCGGCGCAGGGACTCAAGCGTCGCCTTGAGCGCCGACGGGGACTTGGCCAGCAGGGTCTCGGCGGCCTCCTTCGCGGCGGGCTCCCCGCAGGAGAAGAGCCGGTCGACGATCTCCTCGACCGTGTCGGCGGCGTAGCAGGCGTCGATCCACGGCCGCTCCCCGGCGAGCACGCCCTCGGGGGCCGTCCCGGCATGGCGCGCGACCGCCTCGTGCGCCGGTTCGCGGGCCAGGTCGGCCAGGAGGTCCGGCAGCGCGGCCGACGGGACGAAGTGGTCGGCCAGGCCGCACAGCAGCGCGTCGGCGCCTCCGGCCGACAGCCCCGTCAGGGCGAGGTGGGTGCCCAGCTGCCCCGGCGCCCGGGACAGCAGGAACGTGCCGCCGACGTCGGGGACCAGGCCGATGGAGACCTCGGGCATCGCGACCCTCGACCGTTCGGTGACCACGCGGACGGCGCCGTGCGCGGACAGGCCGACACCGCCGCCCATGACGATGCCGTCCATGAGGGCGACGTACGGCTTGGGGTAGTGCGCGATACGGGAGTCGAGGCGGTACTCGGCACGCAGGAACGCCTCGGAGGCGGTGTGGTCGCCGCTGCGCGCGTCGGCGTGGAAGAGGCGGATGTCGGCGCCCGCGCACAGCCCGCGCTCCCCCGCCCCGTCGAGGACGACGGTGCGGACGGCGGGGTCGTGCTCCCAGGCGTCGAGCGCTTCGGCGACGCCGTGGAGCATGGCGGGGGTCAGGGCGTTCAGCGCCCGCGGCCGGTTGAGGGTGATGCGGGCGGCGTGTCCGTCGACGGCGGTGAGCACGGGGGCGGCGTCGGGGGTCAACACGAGTCCTTCCGGTGAAGATCACGGCTGGCCCATCTCTATCACCCGCGAAGGACGGCGGCCGGGCGCCCCCTGCCCCGGCGACGGGGCGTCACCCGGCGGCGGACGGCCCGCCCGCGCCGAAGGTCTCCAGCAGGATGTCGACGACCTCGTCCACCTCTGCCTCGGCCAGGTCGTCGAAGGCGCCGGAGTGCCGGGCGAGCAGCACCCCGGAGACCGCCGCGACCAGGACGTCGGCGCGCAGTCCCGGCCGGTCGCGGCCCTCCCGGGCGAACCGGTCCCGCAGCGGCTCCACCAGACGGTCGTGCAGGGCCGCCCTGGTGGCCTCCTGGGCGGCGGTGTCCCGCAACGGTTCGACGGCGACCCGCAGCAGCGGCACCGGTCCGCGCCGCTGGGCGCGCCGGGCCACCTCGCGCAGCCGGGGTTCGGTGAGCAGGTCGTCCGGGCGGTCGTCGCCGTGCTCGGCCCGCAGCACCTCCACGTACAGCAGCGGTTTGCTGCCGAAGTAGCGGGCGATCAGGGACGGGTCGACGCCGGCCCGTTCGCCGATCTCGCGGATGGTCGTACGGTCGTAGCCCCGCTCGGAGAAGAGGGCGGTGGCCGCCGTCAGCAGGGCCTCCCTGCTGCGCGCCGCGTTGCGGCGCGGTCCCGTCTCCGGCGTGCTCACGGGCGGCCCTGCGCGGACGGCGCCGGGTCGGCGGCCACGGCGGGCGCCGTCTGGACCACCGCGACGACGGACGGGCGCGGCCGGGCGCCGCCGCGGGTGAGGGCCACGGCGATGATCCCGGTGATCGCGAAGGCGGCGCAGCCGACGAGGCCCGCGGTGCGGTAGCCGTCGTTGCCCGGCAGGCTCGCGCCGGGAGCGGTGGCGGCCTGGAGGATGACGGCGCTGAGCGCGCTGCCGGTCGAGTATCCGATGTACTTCACGACCTGATTGAAACTCATCGCGCTGCCCGTCTCCCGCGCGGGCACTCCGGCGACGATCAGGCCGGGGGTGACCGCGAAGGTGACGCCGACGCCGAGTCCGGCGAGCGCCATCATCGTGCCGATGCCCCACAGGCTGGAGCGGGCGAGCAGGAAGCAGACCAGGGAGCCGAGGGAGAGCAGGCAGCCCAGCGGCAGCATGCGGCCGGGCGTGGCCGCGCTGCCCAGCATCCGTACGAGGCGGCCGGTCAGGAGGCTCGCGGCGGAGAACGGCACGAGGAGCAGTCCGGTGACGACGATGGAGGCGGAGAATCCGTATCCCGCGGAGGTCGGGGTCTGGACGTAGCGGGTGACCAGGGCGATGAGGAGGTAGGTGCCGACGCCGCCGACCATCGTGGTCAGGTTGGCGACGAGGACGCCGCGGTCCTTGACGAGGCGGACCCGCACCAGGGGATGGGTGCTGCGCAGCGAGTGGGCGACCCAGCCGGCCAGCAGGACGACGGCCGCGGCGGCCAGGCCGAGCAGCCCGGCCGAGGTCCAGCCCCAGCGTTCCCCTTCGGCGAGGGTCAGCAGCAGGGCCGCCATGCCGCCGGTGAGCAGCAGCGCGCCGGGAACGTCCATCGGGACGCTGGGGCGGTGCGGGGCGCGGGGCACGACGATCAGCGTGGCGGTCAGGGCCGCGGCGGCGGTGGCGGCCGCGAACCAGAATCCCGCGTACATGCCCAGGTACTCGGCGAACATCCCGGTGATCGGGTAGCCGAGCCCGATGCCCGCGGCGGTGGTGAGGGAGAGCGTCGCCACCGCGGAGCGGGCCCGGGTGTCGGGAAGAGCGTCCCGCGCCGTGGCGATGGCGAGCGGGACCAGGCCCATGCCCACGCCCTGGAGGGCCCGGCCCACCAGGAGGCAGGCGAATCCGGCGGGGAGGGCGGCCAGGACGCTGCCGACGAGGACGAAGCCGAGCCCGCCGAGGATGACGCGCTTGCGGTGCGGACCGTCGCCGAGGCGTCCCATCACCGGCGTCGCCACGGCGCCGACGAGCATCGTCACCGTGAGCGCCCACTGCGCGGTGGAGACGGACACGTGGTCCTCGGCCGCGATGGTCGGGATGAGCGGAGCGCCGAGGCTGCTGACGACGGCGACGAGCATGCCGAGCGAGACGAGGACGGGCACCAGGGCCCGCGGGTGGCGGAGCGCGGGCGCCGCCGCGTCGGGGGTGGACACGGGCGCCGGTATGGAGGGCTGCAAGGAGGGCTTCCCATTCTTGTCATCAATCGATGTCATTGAATGATGACATGGCGGTGACGCGGTCCTCGCCGCCCACCACCGTGCCGACTGCCTCCGTGGCTCTCCCTGCCTCGACCGCTTGGGCCGCACCGGTACGGGGTACCAGGGGTCCATGATCACCGACACCTCCACGCCCTCCGGCGGCTACAGCCGGCCGGACATCGACGTACGGGCCCTCACCCAGGTGCTCGACGGCGAGTACGCCGAGATCCGCGAGCTGGTCCGGACGAACCTCGTGAAGCACGCCTCCGTACTCGAGGAGGCCGAGGAACTCGACATCGAGGCGTTCCGCGAGCGGGTGCGCGAGCTCGCCGTCGCGCTGGCGGCGACCGGGCAGACGGGCATGGGCTTCCCGAAGGAGTACGGGGGCGGCGGCGACATCGGCGCGTCGATCGCCGCGTTCGAGACGCTCGCGTTCGGTGATCTGTCACTGCTGGTGAAGGTGGGTGTGCAGTTCGGCCTGTTCGGGGGCGCGATCCTGCATCTCGGCACGGAGCGGCACCACCGCGCGTATCTGCCGGATCTGATCACCGGCAAGCTGCTTGGCTGCTTCGCGATGACCGAGACCGGGCACGGCTCGAACGTCCAGGCGCTCGGCACCGTGGCGACGTACGACGCGGACAGCCAGGAGTTCGTCATCACCACACAGGGCGAAGGCGCCCGCAAGGACTACATCGGCAACGCGGCCCGCCACGCCGAACTGGCCGTCGTCTTCGCGCAGCTCGAGGTGGGCGGCCGGGCCGAGGGCGTGCACGCCTTCGTCGTGCCGGTCCGGGTCGACGGCGCACCCGCTCCGGGCGTCCGGATCGAGGACGCCGGCCGCAAGATGGGGCTCAACGGCGTCGACAACGGCCGCATCTGGTTCGACGGCGTGCGGGTGCCGCGGGAGGCGCTGCTCAACCGGTTCGCCGACGTCACTCCCGAGGGCGTCTACGAGAGCCCCATCGAGAACCCGGGCCGCCGCTTCTTCACCATGCTCGGCACGCTCGTCCAGGGCCGGGTCAGCGTCGGCGGCGGTGCGATCAACGCGGCCAAGGTGGCGCTGGCGATCGCCGTGAAGTACGCGGTGCGCCGCCGGCAGTTCGACGCGGCGCCGGACACCGAGGAGCAGTTGCTGCTCGACTACGGGATGCACCAGCGCCGGCTCCTGCCGCTGGTCGCCCGCACCTATGCCCTGCACTTCGCCCAGGACGTGGTCCGCACCCAGCTCCACGAGGTCTTCTCGACGGAGACGGGCGACGAACAGGAGCGGCGCGAGCTGGAGTCGCGGGCCGCCGGCACGAAGGCGCTCGGCACCTGGCACGCCACGCGCACGATCCAGGAGTGCCGCGAGGCGTGCGGCGGCGCCGGTTATCTCGCCGTCAACCGGTTCGCCGCGCTCAAGGCCGACAGCGACGTGTTCACGACCTTCGAGGGCGACAACCACGTGCTCCTCCAGCTCGTGGCCAAGGGCCTCCTCACCAACTACGCGCACGAGTTCGAGGACATGGACCAGCTCGGCATGGTGCGGTTCGTGACCGGCCAGGCCGTCGAGACGGTCATCGAGAAGACCTCGGTGCACAAGCTCCTGGAGCGGGTCCGCGACCTGCTGCCCGGTGGTGACGAGTGGGACCAGGAGGCCGGTCTGCTCGACTCGGAGTACCAGCTCGCCATGGTCCGCTTCCGGGAGGAGCACATGCTCGCCGGGCTGGCCCGCCGCCTCAAGCGCGGGATGGACCAGGAGCGGGAACCCGGCGCCGTCTTCTCCCACGTGCAGGACCACGTCATCGCGGTGGCGCGCGTGCACGTCGAACGGCTGGTCCTGGAGGCGTTCGTCGACCGGCTGCGCACCCTGCCCGACGACGACAACAAGGTCGCGCTCGGGCTGCTGTGCGATCTGTTCGCGCTGTCCACGATCGAGGCCGACCGCGCCTGGTTCATGGAGCACGGCCGGCTCACCGTCCAGCGCTCCAAGGCGATCAGCCGGGAGATCAACGACCTCTGCCGCAAGGTCCGGCCGCTCGCCGTCGATCTCGTCGACGCGTGGGGCATCCCGCCGGAGATGCTGCGCTCGCCGGACCTGGTGGGCTGATCCCGGCGGAGCACCGCGTGAGCGGACGCGGAGGGACGGGCGTGGATCGCGCGCGCTCCCGCCGCAACCGCTCTTTCCGCTCAGACCAGCCCGGTGACCGTCACCGTGACGTGCGCGGGCACGGCCTGGTCCGGGAGCGCCGCGGCCAGCTGCTCCTCCGCCGCGCGGCGGGCGGCGCGGGCGACGTCCACGGTGCGGGCCCGCCCGCGCGCGACGAGCTGGATCTGGACGCGCCAGGGCCCGGTGCCGTCGGCGGGGCCGGTCAGCCGGACGCCCGCCGACGACGACGCGGGCGCGGCCGGTTCCGCGCGGGAGAGCGCGGAGCGCAGCCGGCCGGCGAGGTCGGGCTTGAGGAAGGCGACGTCGGGCAGGCCCGCCACGGCCCGGGCGATGTCCTCGGAGAGGGTGCCGGGCACGGTGTGCTGGGTCATCGGGTGCCGCCTTCCTGACGGTCGCTGAGACCGGTGCTGTTGTCGAGACCAGCACTGCCGGTGCTGTCGGTGAGATCGGTGATACGGATGTCCACCGAAGCGATCTCCATGCCCAGCTCGCGGTCGGCCGCGTCCCGTACCCGGTCACGGACGTCCTCCGCGAGGTCCGGGAGATGGGCGTCGGCCGGTGCGTGGATCTCCAGGCGGACCTCGACGCGGTCGGCGGCCGCGCCGCCGGCGGGCCGCAGCCGGCAGGAACCGGCCTGGACGCCGGGCACCGTCTCGGCCGCCGCCCGCAGGCTCCGGGCGGCCACCGCCTCCATGACCCACAGGTCCTCGTCCGGTCCTCCGAGCGGCAGTGGGCGGCCCGGACGCAGTTCGAGGCGGACGACGTCCATGACCCGGCGGGTCAGCGTCGACGCGTCGCTTCCGTCGTCGTCCAGGGGCTCCTCGCGCAGCTCCCGGACCGCGCTCTCCAGCCGGTCGAGGTCGCCCACGGCGTCCCGGCAGTGGGGGCAGGTGCGCAGGTGGGGATCGTCGGACTGCTCCTCCCACGACTCCCAGACCAGGGACAGCGGCCTACCGCAGGCCAGCCGCTCGTCGTCGGTCAGGTCGTCGTGCGGGTTGGGCGGTTCTGTGTGAGCGGTCATCGCCAGGCCCCCAGCGCTTGTGTCAGACAGCGTCGTGCACGGAAGACGCGGGCGCGGACAGCCTCCTGGCTGATTCCGACCGCGTCCGCGATGAATTCGTAGGACCGGCCGTCCAGTTCGCGCAACACCCAGCAGGCGCGCTGTTCGGCCGACAGCTGGTCGAGGGCCTGACTCAGTTCGCGTACCGCGTCGCGCCCCTCGGCGATCCGGGCCGGTGACACCACGTGCTCGGGCGCGGCCACCTCCCCCGCCGACTCCAGGGGCGCGGCGGGCCGGCGGCCGCGCAGGATGTTCAGGCAGCGGTTGGTGACGATGCGGTACGTCCAGGTGCCGAACGACGCCTGGCCCTGGAACTCGGGCAGGCGCCGCCAGGCGCTGATGAACGCGTCCTGCACGGCGTCCTCGGCCTCCGTGCGGGTGCCGAGCAGCCGGGTCGCGAGCCGGATCAGCGCCGGGGCGTGTCGTTGCACCAGGGCCGCGAAGGCGTCCTCGTCCCCTTCCGCGGCACGGACCACCAACAGGGTGTCATCCCTCGCGCCCCTGCCGTCCGGCGGTGCGGTATCGATGCGGGCCCCCGCCACTGGGCGGCTCCTCTCGTCTCGTCCTGCTGGTTGGACACACCCGCGCGGCGTTCTGTTACGCGGCTTTTTCGGGCGGGTCGACGCCGGTGACCGGTTCCGCCCGGCACGGCGGAGAAAGATTCTTCGTCGGGCCGCGTCACAGATGCGCCCGGGACGGGTCTATCGGAACAAGCGCAACGGAACAGCCGGCGACCCGCCGGAGGAAGAAGGCCACATCATGACCACCAGCACGCAGACCGCGCAGACCGTCAAGGACGTTCCGGCGGTGCGCACGGGACCGTCGGTGCGCACCACGGCGGTCTCCGGTGGCGCCACCGGAGCCGACCAGCCCGCCGCGGACCGCGGCAGGACCTCCATCGCGGATGTCGTCGTGGTGAAGGTGGCGGGCATCGCGGCCCGGGAGATCCCCGGGGTGCACGACATGGGCGGCGGCCTGTCGCGGACCATCGGCGCGGTGCGCGACCGGGTGCCGGGCGGCCGGCCGAACGTGGGGCGCGGGGTGAAGGTCGAGGTCGGCGAGCGGCAGACCGCCATCGACCTGGACCTCGTGGTGGAGTACGGCGTCCCGATCACGGACGTGGCGCGCGACGTGCGCGAGAACGTCATCTCGGCGGTGGAGCGCGTCACCGGCCTCGAGGTCGTCGAGGTGAACGTGACGATCAACGACGTGCACCTGCCCGAGGACGACGCCGAGACCCCGGCCGCGGACTCCCGCGTGGAGTGACCGGTCCGCGGTGGACGGCAGTCGGCGGATCGGTGACCGGCGCGTGAGAGCGCCGGGCGAGAGGGGACGAGAGTGACAGGGAGCAGGGCGTTCGCCGGGATGGCCGCCGGCATGGCACTGGCCTTCGCGGGATATTTCGGGGGCTTCGGGGCGTTCCTGCTCGTGGCCGCCCTCGGAGGCCTGGGCGCCGCGGCGGGCCACTGGTCCGACGGCGGCGGCCGCCTCCGTGACCTGCGGGACGCCTATGAGCGGAGCCGCCGGTGACCGCGGCGGCCCGGCGCGGCACGACGGTCGTGTCCGAGCGGGCGGTGCGCAAGATCGCCGAGCGGGCCGCCGTCGAGGCGGCGCAGGCGGGCGGCCGTCCCGCGACGGACACGGCGAAGGGGTCGGCGAGCGTGCGCGGGCGGCGCGCGGACGTCGCGCTGGAGGTGGCCCTCCCCTGCCAGGCGGCGCTGTCCGACTCGGTCCGCCGGTTGCAGTCCCATGTCTCGGCCCGCACCGAGGAGTTGACGGGCCTGCACGTCGACACTCCGCGCGTCGGGGTCACCGCCCTGCTCCCCGCGCGGCCCGGGTGGAGCGTCCCGGTGCCCGGCGCGCCGGTGCCCACCGGGCGGACGCCGCTGCGGTGGTGGTCGCCGCGCAGGGTGCCGGCGGGCCTGCTGACGCTGGCCGGCACGGTGCTCTGCGGCGCCCTCGCGCTCGATCTGGTCCTGGTGCATCTCGCGCACCGCCCCGCCGCGCCCTGGCGCACGGAGTCCGTGCACTGGCTGACGGGCCACGGCTCCGGCGATCCGGTCGTGCGCGTGGTCGCCGCCGGGCTCGCCGTGCTCGGCGTCCTGATGATCTTCCTGGCGCTCTCCCCCGGCCGACGCGGGCTGCTCACCGTCTCCTCGTCCGATCCGCGGGTGCGGGCGGCCGTGGACCGGGCGGCGGTCGCGCTCCTGGTGCGCGACGCCGTGGGCGACGTGCCGGGCATCGGGCCGGTCCGGGTGCGGGTGGGGCGTCGGCGTGCCACCGTCCGGGCGCGGCTCGCCTTCGGGGAGCGGGAGAGCGCGCGGGACGCGGTGCGGGAGGCGGCGCGCGGTGTGCTGGACTCCTGTGAGCTGCGGCGCCCGTTGAGGCTCCGGGTCCGGGTCCGGCCGGACGACTCCTGGGAGTCCACCGGGGCGGGGCCCTCCCCGGTGCCGGACCAGCAGGCCGAAGGAGACCTCAGCTGATGCCCCGTAGCCGTACGATCCTCAACCGGCTCGCGCTCGCCGTGCTCGGCGCGGTGCTGCTCGCGGCGGCCCTCTGGCTGTCCGCCGGCCGGACGTCGTGGGCCCCCGAGCTGCCGGACCGGTGGCCGCTGCCCGATCCGCACACCTCGATCGTGCCGGCCGGGCGGCTCGGTTCGCTGCGCGAGAGCGGCTGGTGGACGCCGACCGTCATGACGGTGTCGATCGTCGCGACCCTGCTCCTCGCGTACGGGACCGTGCGCCAGCTGCGCGGCGGGTTCCGCCGGCTGGTGCCGCTGCCCGCGCCCCACGGTGTCCTGCGGACCCGGGCCCTGGAGGACGCTCTGGCGCGTCGGGCGACGGCCGTCGACGGCGTCGCGCACTGCCGGGCTCGCACGCGGGTGCGACGACGGCGACTGGATGTCGTCCTGCGGGTAAGACTTCGGGAGGACACCTCTCCCCACACCGTGCTGCCCGCGCTCACCGGGCTCGCACGGGAAACGGAGACCGTGCTCAGTCCGTACCGTCTCCGCCTGCACATCCGGCTCACCAGCCGCTCTCACCGAAGGCCTCATGTCCGCTGAACCGCACGCCTCCGCCGCCCGTCCACGTTCGTTCACCGCGAGATGGCGGGCCGTCCGCCTCCCCGTGGAGTGGCAGGCCGCGCTGCGCCGCACCCCGCTGTCCATGTGGCGCGACGACGTGTCGGACTACGCGGCCGCCCTCACCTACTACGCGATCCTCGCCGTGCTGCCCTCGTTGCTGGTCACCGCCATCGGCTTCAGCCTGATCAGTCCGGGCACGGCGGAGGCGTTCGTCGCCCATGTCACCGCCTACGCGCCGGCGCAGTCCGGCACACAGCTGCACGACGTGTTGTCGCGGACCCTGCGGGGCGGCACGGCCGCGTGGACCCTGCTGATCACGGGCGCCGCGAGCGGGCTGTGGTCCGCGTCCAGCTACCTCGCGGTGTTCCGCCGCGCGCTGCACCGCATGCACCGGGTGGCGGACCGCCGCTCGCCCTGGCACAAGGCGCACCGCATCCTGATCACCGCCCTGGCGCTGCTCGGGCTGCTGGTGCTCAGCGCGCTCGTGCTGCTGCTGACCGGGCCCGTCGCCGAGAGCCTCGGCCGCTCCCTCGGGTTCGGCACCATGGCCGCGTGGGCGTGGAGTCTGCTGCGCTGGCCGCTGCTGATGGGCGTGGTCGCCCTGCTGGTCGTCATCGTCTTCCACACCGGCCCGGTGGCGGCGCGGGTGCGCGCCCACAGCATCCCCGGCGGCATTCTGGCGTCCGTCCTGTGGCTCGTCGTCTCCGCCGGGTTCGCCCTGTACGCGTCCGCGCTGAGCACGTACAGCAGGCTCTACGGATCCCTCGCCGGTGCCGTGGTGTTCCTGATCTGGCTGTGGCTGTCGAATCTCGCGCTGCTCGCCGGTGCGCAGTTCACGGCCGAGCTCACCGCGCAGGAGCGGCGGACCGCCGACTGACCGGCGGCGGGCGGGGTGCGTGCGGCAAGCTGCATGCGAACTGCCTGTTGTCGCGCGGCGTCGTCCGGTGGGATGGGAGCCACGACAAGAGGGCTCCCCGTGGTGCGGTCGGAAGCGCTCGATGTCCTGGAACAGGGAGCGCCCATGACCATCCGGATCGACACCTTGTCCGCCGCGGGGCCGGAGTTCGGCCGCCGCGCCCCGCAGCCCGTCGGCCCGCCGGACCACGGTCCGGCGGGCGCCGCCCGGCTCATCGGCCGCGAGGCGGAACGGGAGCTGCTGCGGACGTTCGTGCGGGACGCGTCGTCGGGCGGCGCGGCCCGTGTCCTGTGCGGCGGCGCGGGGTCGGGCAAGTCGGAGCTGCTGGAGGCGGGCGTCGCGCTGGGGGCGGCCGCCGGGATGTCCGTTCTGCGCTGCGCGGGTGTGCGGGGCAGCGCCCCGTCCGATCTGTCGGGCCTGTTGCAGATGCTCTGGCCACTGCTCGGGGACGCGCGGCTGCCGTCGGGCAGCGGGCAGCTGCGGGCGCTGGAGGCGCTCCTGGTCGACGGCGCGCCGGGCAGGCGGGACCGGGCGCGGCTGCCGTTCACCGTGCTCGAGGTGCTGGAGTCGGTCGGCGTCGTGCGGCCGCTGCTGATCGCGGTGGACGACTGGGACGCGCTGGACTCCCCCAGCGCCGACGTGCTCATGTTCGTGGCCCGCCGCTGCGCGGGGCATCCCCTTGGCCTGCTGATGACGTCCCGCACCCCGCCCGCGGGCCCGCTCTCTCCGGGTCTTCCGGTGCTGTCCCTGGGGCCCATGACGTTGGCCGAGTCCGCCGCGCTGCTTGCGGCGCGGCGCCCCGGTCACGACCCGCAGGCCGTGCGCGACCTGATGGCGCGGGCCGCCGGGAACCCGCTCGCGCTCCTCGAACTCCCCGCCCGCACCGACGACTTCCCTCCACACCTGCCCGCGTCGTCGGACCGGCTCGCGGCCGCGCTGGCTCCCGGCGCCGCGCGGCTCCCGGCGGCCACGCGCGACCTGCTCCTGTTGGCGGCCCTGCATCCGGCGGCGGACATCCCTCTGCTGCTGTCGGCGGCGTCCCGGATGCGGGGCGGCGACCCGCTCGGGCTCACCGCCGTGGAGCCCGCCGAGCGACTCGGGCTCGTCGTCCTCGACGGCATGCGCGTCGACTTCACGCATCCCGCGGTGGCCGGTGCCGTGGCGCACGGCACCGGGCCACGGACCTGCCGTCGCGCGCACGCGGCGCTCGCCGCGGAACTCACCCGGGGTTCCGTGCTTCAGCTGTGGCACCTGTCCCAGTCCGTGGAGGGCCATGACCCGCACCTCGCCGCGCGTCTGGAGGACGTCCACCGCTCGGCCCTGCGGCAGAACGAACCCGCCATGGCGCTGCGCCTGTTGCGGCGGGCGGCCGGTCTGTACAGCGCGCCGCGCGACCAGGGGCGCTGCCTGCTGCGGGCCGCCCAGCTCGCCCACGGCGCCGGGTGGACGCGCACGTCCCGGTCGCTGGCGCGCCACGCGTCCGACCATCCGCTCGGCCCCCTCGGCTCCTTGTACGCCGAGACGCTGACAGGGCTCGGGGGCGACGCTCCCACGATCGACCCGGCCCGCTGGCCGCGGCCCGAGGGGGCTGCGGAGACGGACAGCGCCCTCGAACTCGCCCACCTCGTCGCGCCCCTGCTGACCGACGACAGGGAACGGGCGGACGCGCTCCTCGGCTACCTCGACGCGCTGCCGCCGGAGGTCGCCGGTGACCCGCGGCTGCTGCACGCCATGGCGAGCGCGGCGCCGGTCCGCCGGGCCGCCACGGTCCTCGCGCGGCTGGCCGCCCGTGGCCCTGACATCGTTGCCATTCGGGATCTCGAACGGCTGGGCGAGGCGGCGCTGCGGGCCGGCGCGCCGCTCGAAGCGCTGGACCTGCACCGGCAGGCGGAACGGCTGTGCCTGTTCCACGACCTTCCCGACCGGCTCCCCGCCACCGTGCTCGGGCAGGGGCTCGCGCATCTCGTGACGGGTGACTGGGGGCAGGCCGAGACGGCGTTCCGCCGGTCGCGCGAGGAGGCCGAGCGGCGCGCCCTGAGCGACGACAGGGCCGCGGCGGAGATCCTCGAACGCCTCACGTGCGCGCTGCGTACGGGCACCGTGCCGGAGCCGGCCGACTCCGATGCCCTCGCCGCCGGGCGGGTGCCGGTGAGCGCGCTGCACGAGATCGTCGCCGTCGGCACCGGCTGGGCGCGGGTCGAGAGCGGTGACGTGGCCGCCGGTCACGCCGCTCTCGATCGTCTCCTCGCCGATCCCGCGCGCTGCACTCCGGCGCTGTTCGCTCTCGTGGTGTTCGCCGAGGCGGCGGCCGCCGTGAACGAGGCCGGGACGGCCCGTGCCCGGCTGCGGTCGCTGGAACGGGACCTGGGGCCGGAGCGGGCGCCGCTCGTCGCGGTCGAACTGGCCGTGGCGCAGGCGATCCTGGCGGACGACGAGAACGCGGCGGCCCTGTTCGAGAGGGCCTTCCACATGGATCTCGCGCACCGGCCGTTCCTGGAGGCGTCGTTGCGGCTGGCGCACGGGCGCTGGCTGCGGCGGCAGCACGAGTTCACCGATTCCCGTGTGACGCTGCGTCAGGCGGCGGCCACGTTCGCCATGATGGGCGCCGAGGCCCGGGTCACGCGGATCACCGAGGAGCTACGGGCTTCGGGGCAGCGGACGGACACGGCCACGGCGGCCGGCACGCGGCCCGCCCCCGTGGCCGGGCTGCTGAGCGCGCAGGAGCTGCGGATCGCCCGGCTCGCGGGGCGGGGCCTGTCCAACCGGCAGATCGGCCAGGAGCTGGGCCTCTCCCCGCGCACCATCGGCGCCTATCTGTACCGGATCTTCCCCCGGCTCGGGGTGACGGCGCGGGCCCAGTTGTCGGGCGTGCTGCGGTCGGCCGACGAGGGCGTCGAGGAGTGACCCGGAGCGATCTCTCGGCTGATCAGCGCAGGTCGGTCCGCTGCGCGAGCTGGGCGCGGGAGCTGACGCCCAGCTTGGGGAAGATCTGGTAGAGGTGCGATGCCACCGTGCGGGCGGACAGGTGGAGTTGCTCGCCGATGGCGCGGTTGGTCAGGCCGTCGGCGGCGAGGCGGGCGATCGTCAGCTGCTGCGGGGAGAGCGCCGTGGCCGGGCTGTCCTGGTCGGGCGCGCTGTCGGTGCGGCCCGCGGCGCGCAGTTCCGAGGCGGCGAGGTCGGCCCGGGAGGTGGCGCCGAGCGTCCGGAAGAGCGACTCGGCGACGGTGAGGGGTGCGCGGGACTCGACGACGCGACGGCGCCGCCTGAGCCACACGCCGTGGCTCAGACTCGTCATGGCGTGCAGCAGGGGCCATGCGGCGATGTCGCCGTCGAGGGCCGCGCGGTAACGGACCTCGGCCTCCTCGTCCGGGGCGAGGGCCGCGTCGGCGTAGGCGAGTACCTGCCGGAGTAGCGGGGCCCGGCCGTCGCGGGTGCGGTCGGCGATCTCCTTGACGACGGTCCTGGCGTCCTCGGCCTCGCCGGCGGGCAGGGCGGCCTCGACGAAGAAGGCCAGGCCCCAGAACTGCTGGAACGAGTACGGCGTGGTCAGTTCGGTGAACGACGCGCGCAGTTGGGTGTAGGCGTCGGCGTAGCGTCCTGCTCCGGAGGCGGTCAGTACGCGGGTGAGGGTGGCGAGGTTGAGGTGCTGGCCCTGGTCGAGGTGGCGGGAGGCTCCCTCGATGGCCGCCGCGCGTTCCAGCGCCTTGTCGTGGTGGCCCTGGAGGGCTTCGATGAGGCCCTGGGCGCCGGTGGCGCGGGCCGCGTAGTTGTCGAGGCGCAGCCGGGTGGCGATGGTGCGGGCCTCGTCGGCCATGGCGTGTGCGGTCCGCCACTGGGTGCCGCGCCAGATCTCGCCCAGGGCCCGGGCCCCGAGGATGTGCGGGAGCCGTCCGTGGCGTCCGGTGGCCCGGGCGGCCCGTTCGGCGGCTTCGAGGAGTTCCCCGGCCCGTTCGAGATCGCCGGTGAGGTGGGCGACCTGGCCGAGGATGAGCTGGTCGTCGGGGGTGGGCGGGTCCGCCGCGCGCAGGGGTGTGTGGCTGATCGAGAGCGGGTCGGTGAGCGCCAGGGCGGCCAGTTCGCGTGGCTGCCAGGGCGCGGTGCGCAGATCCTTCAGCGTGGCGACGACCAGCTCGCGCTCGGGGGCTGCTGCCTGTTCCCACCAGCAGCGGCCCGCCGCGGCGTGCAGGAGTTTCCGGGCGAGCGCCGGATGGCGGGCGGCCACCGAGCGGGCGGCGGCGCAGAGTTGGCCGATCCGTTCGGCGCCGACCGGGGGGTTGCCGGGCAGGAGGTCGTGGAGCCACAGGAGCATGGCCCGGCCGAGGTCGCCGATTTCGGCGGGGTCGATGCCGCGGGCGTACTGCCGGGCCTGTTCGCCGAGGCCGTAGTGGCAGGCCAGTTCGGCGGCGCGCAGCAGCCGGTCCGCCCGGTGCTCCGGGTCCGGGGAGAGCCGGGCCGCGGTCTCCAGCGCGGCGAGCGCGACGAGCAGGGTGGTGTCCGGCCAGGGCCCCGCGGCCAGGGCCTCGACGCGCCGGGCGAGTGCCTCGTCGGTGCCGGTCGCGCACTGGGCCGTGTGCCAGGCGGCGCGGGTGGGGTCGGTGATGCTGTGGCCGAGTGCCGCGTGCGCGGTCGTGCGCCGGGTGGCGGGCACCCGGTGCAGGGCGGCGACGCGGAACAGGGGCCGCGCGAACCGCAGGTGCGGTTGTTCCACGGTGACGAGGCCGCGTGCCACGGCCTCGTCGAGACCGCTGCGCGCGTGCTCCGCGCCGCCCAGCAGACGGGCGCCTGCGTCGAGGATCTCCTCGACGAGCGTGGACGTGCTCAGTGCCGCGGTGAGGAGGAGGCCGTGGCCCTGCGGTGTCAGGGTCCGCAGGTCGTCGGCGAAGGCGTCGGCCAGGCGCGGGGTCGCGGGGAGCATGCCGAACCCGGCCGCTTCGCGCAGACCGGGGCCGCTGAGGGACAGTTCGGTGAGGGCGAGAGGGTTGCCCCGGGCCACGGCGAGGATGAGCTCCTCCTCGGTGTGGGCCTGTGCCCGGCCCCGGCGGCGGAGCAGCTCACGGGCGTGGGGCTCGGGGAGCGGGGCGAGGGCGGCGGTGCGGGCCTCCGTCGGGGACCGGTCGGTGGCGGTGCGTTCGGTGACGAGGATGCCGACCTGGGTGGCGTGGCACAGGTGTGTCATCGCGAGGAGTGTGTCGCGGCTGGCGGTGTCGAGGCGGTCGAGGTCGTCGACGCAGAGGAGGACGGGCCCGGGAGTACGGGTGATGAGCAGGAGTGCCGCGCGGGCCAGGACCGTCGGTTCCGGCTCGGCGGCGCCCTCGCCGAACGCCGCGGCCAGCGCGGCGCGTTCGGGGCCCGGCAGGTCGCCGAGGCGGGGCAGCACGGGGTGGAGCAGCCCGTGCAGTGCGGCATGGGCGAGGTCCCGCTCGGCCGGGGCCCAGGTCACCGACAGGACGGGGGTGCCGCGCTGTGCCGCCGCCCGCGCGGCGAACCGTACGAGAGCGGTCTTGCCCGAGCCCGGTTCACCGGTCAGACGCAGGACGCGGCCGCCGTCGGGCAGCGCGTCCAGCAACGTCTCCACCAGGTCGCGCTCGTGCGCACGGCCGATCGGAGCTCTGTCGTCGGACTGCCTGTGCGCGCTCACGGCGCCCTCCCCTGCCCCGGCGCTCCCTCACGGAGCCACGGGTGTGTCACCGGATGTGCCGAAAAAAGTGCTGTGCCGTCTGCTTCCGGGCGGTGTGACACACGACGCCGAGACGGCTCCCGGATCAGCTGGGATCCTATCAGTCAGGTGTGCACACCGGCCGTCACATGTCGCGCGCTTCCTCGTGGACGGCCGTCGCGTACAGCGCGCGGATACTGATGTCGGGTCCGTGCTCCAGCCGCCGGAAGACCCAGTCGACCGGGTGGCACCGGCGCGGGCCGGGCAGGTCCACGACGAGCGGGACCGGGTGGTGGGCGGCGGGTTCGTGGTGCCAGGTCCCGCCCGCGTGCCGGACCAGGATCTCGCCGACGTAGCAGCCGAACTCGGCGAGGGACTCGGCCATCTCGTCGCAGGTGGCGCCGTCGCTGCGGAAGCTGTCGACGATGTCCTCGACGAGTTCGATGCTGGCGGGGCTGTAGTCGAGCTCCGCGCCGCTGATGTCCAGGGCGGCCTCGACAACTGCCGCCGCATGCCGAGGTGCGCTGTCGGGTTCCAGCGGATACTTCAGATGCAGGTGCATGTGTGTCCTCGGACCGTTTCCGTCGTTGCCCTCGGGGCCGGCCGCGGGTTTCGGGCCGGGCGGGCGTCTGAGCAAGTGTGCGGGCTCTACCATGCCGACCCGGGAGGCCGGAAGTACAGCCCCACCGATTACTTCACTGGTTAATTTAAGAACCTGCACAGGCGGGCGGAGGCATGCAGTCGATCGACTCATGCCGCGCGCGGGACGGTCTGGGAGAGTCGAGTCCGCGTGACACCTGGACGAAGAGGACACACATGGCTCGCCCCCGCGGATTCGACACCGGCCTGGCAGTGGAGCGGGCGATGCGGCTCTTCCGCCGGCAGGGCTACCACGCCACGCCCCTGCCGCACCTGACGGCGCGGCTGCACATCGGCAGCGGCAGTCTCTACGCGGCGTTCGGCTCGAAGGAAGGGCTCTACGCGCGCGCCCTCGACCTCTACTGTGCCGACCTGGTCCGGGACTTCGCGGAACGCTTACGGAGCGACGGCGACATCCGCACTACAGTGCGGGAGTTGTTGCTCGCGCTGGCCGCGGCGGACCTGGCGGAGCCGGAGCGGGGCTGTCTGCTGGTCAATGCCGTCACGGAACGCTCGGGACACCCTCCGACGGTGGAACGCGTGGGGGCGGCCATGGCCGCCGTGGAGCTTCTGCTCGCCGACGCGCTGCGGCGCGCGCAGGCGCGGGGCGAGCTGCGTGCCGCCCAGGACCCGGCGGAATTGGCCCGTTTCCTGACCGCGTTCGTCCAGGGACTGCATGTCATGGGAAACGCGCGGGCCGGCCGGGGCTTTCTGGAGTCGGCGGTGTCCGGGGCGCTGCGTGCCCTGGACTGAGCGTCGTGGGATCACCCGGCGTTCTCGTCCGGCTCCGCCCGGTCGGCCAGTTCGCCGCCGTAGGCGCGGACGAGGTCGTGCAGGACGTGCCGGCCGTCGGCGTCCCGCGAGATCAGGCCGGCCGCGGTGAGCGCGCGCAGATGGCGGCGTGCCTGGGGCAGCTCCACCGCGGCGAGCGCGGCGGCGGCTTCCGTGGACACGAGGGGCCCGGGGTGCCGCACCAGGTGCCGGAAGAACCGGGCCGTCGCGTCGTCGAGCGTCCGGTACGAGCAGGAGAAGGCGCCGCGGACGTCCACGTGCCGGTCGTCGGTGGTCAGGCCGTCCAGTCGCGGCTGGGTGGCGCGCAGTTCGGCGACGGCGAGGCGCAGGGGCAGCCGGGGTGCCGCGCCGAGCTGTGCGCCGACCACGGCGACGGCGAGCGGCAGCAGACCGCACAGCGCGACGAGTTCGGCGGCGGCCTCGGGTTCCGCGCGGCAGCGCCGTTCGCCGATCCGTGCGGCCAGGGCCGCGCACGCTTCGTCCGGTGTCCACACGTCGAGGTTGAGCACCGAGGCGCCCTCGACCGCGGCGAGGCCGGACAGCTCGTTGCGCGAGGTGACAAGGGTCAGGGACGTCGCGGACCCGGGCAGGAGGGGTCTGACCTGCGCGGAGTCCCGCGCGTTGTCGAGTACGACGATCAGTTGCCGGGACGCGGCCCGTTCCCGGAACAGCAGGCTGCGCTGCTCGGTGTCGTCAGGTATGTCGCCGCTCGGGACGCCGAGGGCGCGCAGGAAGCCGGCGAGGGCCTCGCCGGGGTCCAGGGGGCTGTCCGTCGCGTCGAAGCCGTGGCAGTCGACGTAGAGCTGGCCGTCCGGGAAGCGGTCGGCCATCTGGTGGGCCCAGTGCACGGCGAGGGTGGTCTTGCCGATGCCCGCCATACCGGAGATCGCGGCGATGGCGGCGTGCGCTCCGGGCGTCTCGGCCGCTGCCGTGCGGCGGCGGATCTCGGCGAGGTCCGCCGTTCTGCCGCGGAACACCATGAGGTCGGGCGGCAGCTGGCGCGGGGTCCCGGTCCGGGCGGTGCGTCGTGCGGCGGCGTCCGCCAGGCGGCGCCGCTCGGCGTCGTCCAGGGCGAGCGCGTCCATCAGTTCGCTCAGGGTCGACGGGCGCGGCAGGCTCTGTCCGCGCTCCATGTCGCTGATGGCCCGGCCGCTCACACCCGACGCTTCGGCGAGGCCCTCCATCGTCATCAGCGAGCGCTGCCGCGCCTCACGCAGCAGCCGGCCGAACAGCTTGTTGTCCATCCCCACCTCGCCGGCCGGCGGCGCGTGGGAGCGCCCACCGGAAACCCCCGCACATGTTTCCAAGTCCCGTCAACTTAGCAGTTCTGGATCGATCGTTCACGGGACCATCTCACATATCGGGCGTCCGGGGCACACGTGTGGGTGTTCAGGCCGTTCGGTCGCGCAGCGGTTCCTGGTCGACGGGGTGCTCGGCGGTCCAGGAGGTGAGGATCCGCAACGCGTCGTACGAGGGGCTGCCGGGTTCGGCGGTGAGCACCATCAGGCGCTGGCCGGAGCCGTCGGGGCAGGCCCAGGTGTCGCAGTCGAGCGTGAGGTCGCCGACGAGGTGGTGCCGGTACTGCTTGGTGCCGTAGGTGGCGGTGATCACGCGGTGTTCGGCCCACCAGGTGCTGAAGTCCTTGTCGCGCACGGACAGTTCCCCCACGAGCCGGGCGAGGTCCGGATCGTCGGGGGCGGTGGCGGCTTCCATGCGCAGGGCGGCGACGGCGTCGCGGGCGTCGCTGCGCCACTGCCGGTACAGGCCGCGGAAGGCGGGGTCGGTGAAGAGCAGGTGGAGGTAGTTGCGCCGGCCCTGCGGGAGTGCGGAGAAGTCCGTGTACAGGGCGGTGGCCGCCGGGTTCCAGGCCAGGATGTCGAGGCGTCGGCCGAGGACCAGGGCGGGTGTCTGGGTGAGCTGGTCCAGGAGCCGCAGCATCGCGGGGCGCGGGCGTTGCGGGGTCCGGCGGCGCGGGCGGGCGTCGGTGCGGCCGGCGAGGTCGTAGAGGTAGGTCTGCTGGTCCTCGTCGAGGCGCAGCGCGCGGACCAGGGTGGCCAGGACGGCCGCGGAGGCCCGGACCCTGCCCTGTTCCAGGCGCGTGTAGTAGTCGACGCTGATCGCCGCGAGCCGGGCCGCCTCTTCGCGGCGCAGTCCGGCGACCTTGCGGGGCGTGTCCGGGGCGGGCAGTCCGCAGGCTTCCGGCGTCAGCCGCGCTCGGCAGGCTTTGAGGAACGCTCCGAGTTCACGGGGGTCGGACACCGCGATCATCTCCCTTGGTGGCGTGGCTCTGTAGGGGCAGCCCCATGGTCTCCGGGCCGGGAGCGTCGGGGCGGCTCCATCGCGTCGGGCACGGGTTCCGAACGACCATGGGACACGCCGGCGAACCGGACGGAACCGACAGACACGGAGCGAGCATGTCTTCCACGATGACGACGACCGGCCGGGGCGTCGTTGCGCACACCCCGGGCCGCCTCACCCGGCGCGAGCGGCAGATCGCCGAACTGGCCGCGTCGGGTCTGACGGTGGAGCAGATCGGCAGGCTGTCCGGTCTGCCCCACCGGACCGTCAGGACGCAGTTGTACCGGATCCTGCCCAGGCTGGGTGTGACCACGCGCGCCTCGGTGCGCGACGCACTGGACAGGCTGGACGCCCTGCACCCCGACGACGGCGCCCCGACCGCTCACCGGCATCGCTCCTCCTGACCGCGGCCCCTCGTCACAGCCCCAGATCGAGGGCCAGGCACGAGTAGTAGTTCCATGAACCCTCGGGGTTGTAGCCGGACTTCGTCCTTCCGTCCGGGTCCGCCTCCACCACCGTGGTCATGTCCTCCAAGCGGATCCGCTCGGGGAGCTTGCCGTACTTCGCGCTGCGCAGTGCCGCAGCGGCGTCCGTCGCGAGTGCCTTGGGCATGACTCGTTCCCTCTTCCGTGAGTTTCCTGAGCTGCCGGTCGCGTCCCGGTGACCGCCTGGACCGTCTTCAGCTTGCCTCTCCATTCGTCACCAGTCAAGACGGTGACGAATGGAGATACCTTCAGCAGTCCGCGCCACACGTCACTCGGCGGTGGCCGACGCGGTCACGGCGCGTGCGGCGCGGTGTCGGTGTTCAGCGGCCGGGCGCGCGAGTCGTGATCTCCTGGAAGAACCATTCGTTGCCGTCGGGATCGGCGAACGAGGCGAAGGTGCCGTAGCTGGGCCGGTCCGGCGCCATCCCCTGCACGCGCTGCGCTCCTCCCGCGTGATGGAAGGCGCCCGTGGCGTCGTGGAACGGGCCGGTGACGTCGACGCCGCGTCCGGTGAGTTCGGCGTGCGCCTGCTCGATGTCGGTGACGATCAGGTGCAGGCCCTGCGCCGAGCCGGCGGGAGCGGTGGTGAGCCCGTCGCCGAAGATGACGGAGCAGGCGGAGCCGGGCGGCGTCACCTGCACGATGCGGTAGCCGTCGTGGATGGGGAAGTCCGCGTCGAGGCGGAATCCGAGTTTCCCGGAGTAGAAGTCCTTGGCCCGGTCGACGTCCGAGACGGGGACGACGACGACTTCGAGCTTCAGATCCATGGCGGGCGTTCTCGCTTTCGAGACGGTTCGGGTACGGGGATGCGGACCGGTTCCGCGGGCGCCGGTCACCGGGTGGCGCGGGCGGCGTCCTCGATGACGCGGGTGACGAGCCCGGGGTGGGAGACGGCGACGGAGTGCGAGGCGGCGACCTCGGTGGTGCGGGCGTGGGCGCGCTCGGCCATGAACCGCTGCGCGGCGGCCGGGATGTTCAGGTCGCGGGTCGTGACGATGTCCCAGCTGGGGATGGACTTCCAGGCGGCCGTGGTGGCCTTCTCCTCCAGCGCGGACTGGGCGATGGGGCGCTGCCCGGCGGCGGCGAGCGCGGCCTGGGCCGGCGGGACGTCGGCGGCGAACTGGTGGCGGAACTTGTCCTGCTGGATGTAGAGGTCGGTGCCCTTGGTGCCGTCGGGCAGGGTGACGGGCACCGGGTCGAGAGCGTCGGGGAGCGTGGATCCGGGGTACTTGCCGGTCAGTTCCAGGGCCGACTCCCCCACGGCGGGCAGGAACGCGGCGACGTAGACGAGCCCCTTCACCTGCGGGTCGCCCGCGGCGGCCTCACTGATCACGGAACCGCCGTAGGAGTGTCCGACGAGGACCTTGGGGCCCTTGACGTGGTCGAGGACGCTGCGCAGCGCGGTGGCGTCGGCGTGCGGGCCGCGCAGGGGGTTGGCGGCGGCGACGACCGGATATCCGTCGGCGCGCAGCCGGGAGACGACGCCGTTCCAGCTGGAGGAGTCGGCGAACGCGCCGTGCTCCAGCACGATGGTGGGCTTGGCCGCGCCCCGGGGCTCCGGCGAACGTCCGGCGTCGGCATCGGCGTTGGCAGTGCCGCTCAGCGCGAGGGCGCCGAGCGCGGCACCGGCCGCGACCGCGGCCCCGATACCGGTGAGAATCCGTCGGCCGTTCGCACGCTTGATGGTGAACACGAGAAACCCTTCTCGAAGGATCAGAGAAATCAGAGGGATCAAAGAGATCGGCGGCTTCGGACGAACCGAAGGAGTCGACGCGGCGCCGAGGCGAACCGCCTCGGCGTCACCGCTTTGTCTGGTAACCAACTTGTCAGGCACCTAATAACCTGTCAAGGTGGTGACGCGACAGTGACGGTCGATCTCCGTCCTCACTGTCACCCGCGAACAGCAGGCACACATCCGTCACTTGACCATCCACCGGACGCCGGACACCGCACACCCGGGAAGTGGCCCGTACGACGGTCAAGTGACTGATGCGCGCACCGAAGGCGCGGAGAAGAGTGGCCCTGTCGGTAAGCACACCGCACTCGCACGGAAGGTTTCACATGATCAACAGGCGTAGCTTCAACAAGGCCGTGGGCTTGGGCACGGGGGCGGCCGCCGCCTCACTGGCCGGACTGCAGGGCGTCTCGCACGCCGCCGCCGCGACCCCGGGCCACGCCGGGAAGGCGCCCGTGGTGCCGACCGTCACCCCGGGTACGCACACCTCGTTCCCCGCGCTCAAGCAGATCAAGGCCGGCGTACTGAACGTCGGTTACGCCGAGCTGGGCCCCTCGCACGGGCCCGTCGTTCTCCTGCTGCACGGCTGGCCGTACGACATCCACAGCTACGTCGACGTCGCGCCGCTCCTGGCCGACCAGGGCTATCGCGTGATCGTGCCCTACCTGCGCGGCCACGGCACGACGCGATTCCTGTCCTCCCGGACGGTCCGCAACGCCCAGCAGTCGGTGATCGCCCTGGACATCATCGCCCTGATGGACGCCCTGAAGATCCAGAAGGCCGTCGTCGCGGGATTCGACTGGGGTTCGCGCACCGGTGACATTCTCGCGGCGCTGTGGCCCGAGCGGGTCAAGGCACTGGTCTCGGTGAGCGGTTACCTGATCACCAACCGCAAGGCCCAGCTGGAGCCGATCTCGCCGACCTCCGAGCACACCTGGTGGTACCAGTACTACTTCGCGACGGAGCGCGGCAAGAAGGCGATGGAGCGTCAGGACCTGCGCCACGACCTGACCAAGCTGGTGTGGCAGATCGTCTCGCCGACCTGGGGATTCGACGACGCCACCTTCGAGCGCACCGCGGCCGCGTTCGAGAACCCCGACTACGCCGCCATCGTCATCCACAACTACCGCTGGCGGCTGGATCTGGCCGAGGGCGAGCGACGCTACGACCGTTACGAGGACAAGCTGTCCGAGGCCCCGCACATCGCGGTGCCGACCATCACCATCGACGCCCAGTACGACCCGTTCACAGCACCCGGCGACGGCGCGTCGTACCGCTCGATGTTCACCGGGAAGTACGAGCACCGCACGCTGGCCGTCGGCCACAACCTGCCGCAGGAAGCACCGACGGCGTTCGCCCAGGCCGTCGTCGACGTGGACCGCTTCTGACGGACGACGAGCCAGGGGCCGGCCCCCCCGGCCGGCCCCGGCACGGCCCACGCCCCGCGGGGCGAGAAGCCGTCCCGGGCGACACATGTATGTTCCGCACTCCTCGGCACGGGCGCACCGGCGTGGGTACCATGCCCAGCGTCCACCACTAGTGAGGAGTGACCGGTTGTGACCAGCCCATCAGCCGACACGCTCCGATCGCGGTACGTAGAGCAGGCCGCGTCGGATCTGGAAGACAACCGTCGCAGGCAGCAGGAACTGACCGAGAAGATCAAGATGCTGGAGCAGGAGGAGGCCCTCCTGGTCGACATCATGCATCTCGCCGAGCGGCACGAGGGTGCGCGGCCCGCGGCCCCGCGCCCCGAACGGAAGAAGCCCTCCCCCACGCGGGAGAAGGCGGCGCAGCCCCTGCTCGGGGACCTCCTGGTGGAGCTGCTCGCGCAGTACGAGGAGCCGCGACTGGCCAGGGAGCTGCGGGACGAGCTGATGCAGAAGCATCCGGACCGCTCCCCCACGCCGCAGGTCGTGCGGAACACGCTGGAGTCGCTCGTCGCCAAGGGCCGGATCCAGCGCCACAAGCAGCAGCGTTCGGTGATGTACACGAGCACGGAGTCCGGCCCCGCGGGCACGGACGGCTGATCCCGGTCGGGTTCACACCTCTTCACACCCACATGCACATCCGGGTACACGCATCTCACCCGGCGAGGCGGCGCCGACCGCCCTCCGCTCCGTCCCGGGCGACAGCCGACCGCGCCGGGCCGGCCGATCAGCCCTGGGTGCTGTGCTGGCGGGCCCGATAGGCGGCGGCCTTGACGCGGTTGCCGCAGGTCCGCATCGCGCACCATTCACGCCGGTGCCCCCGCGAGCGGTCGAGGTAGACCTGGGTGCACTCGGGGCGGGCGCACTCGCGCAGCAGCGCCCCGTCGTCGCCGCCGAGGATCTCGACGGTCTCCCGGGCGAGCGCCGCGAGGCCCTGGCCGACCGAGCCGGTGCGGGTCGCGCCGTCGGGGCCCAGCCGCAGCGTCACGGGCATCCCCGACGCCTGCAGATTCAGCTCGGCCACGGCGTCCGGGGGCAGCGGCTCGCCGTGCAGACGGGCCGCGACCAGTGAGTAGATCGATTCGCGCAGGTCGACAGCGAGGGTGAGGTCCACCTCGCTCGCGCCCGGAGCCAGATCGAGCATGCCGGACTCCACGAACCAGTCGTCGAGCAGCTCGGGGGTGGCGAGCTTCTCCATCGGCAGGTCGTTGCGCCTCGCGCGCAGCGTGCCGACGAAGTCGAGGGGGAGCGTCCCACAAGGAAAGGCATGATTCACGTAACCATACTGACCAGTGACCTACGAGAATGCAAGCCTCTCCCTTCCCGCCCCGCCCGCGCTCCCGCGCGAGAGCACGCCCGCACTCTGGCAGGCCCGGACGTCACCGGAGCGCCGCGCGGCCCGGAGCGGCCCGGCTCCGCGCGGGACCATCCACGCTCCCCCACCGCAGACCACCCAGCGGCACCCATCACCGTATTGACCGGTGAGTCACACCCATGCAAGGATCGTCACCAGACAGAGCGGTGATGGCATCAGCGGTCGTCGGCTCGACGTGTGGACCGGCCGGTCATGACATCGCCGCGTCGGCCGCCCCCTCAGCACGACGACAGGACGGGAACAGACATGTCAGACCAGCGCGACGGCACAGAGGGCGGGCCGCCCGTGGCGCGGCGGGCGATGCTCGCCACGCTGGCCGCGGGGGCGGCCGGCATCGCCACCGCCCCTTATCTGCAACGCGGTTGGGAGGCCGTGCTCGGCGCCGCCTCCCAGGCGGACCCGACCGGCGTCACCGGCCTCCTGCCCAATCCGGGAGGGTTCCGCTACTACAGCGTCGTCGGGTCGGTGCCGCGCAAGGACGCTCACACCTACGCGCTGCGCATCGGCGGGCTCGTCGACCGGCCCAGGACCTTCACCCTGCCGGAGCTGCGGGCCATGCGGCAGACTCGCGTGGTCCACGACGTGGTGTGCACCGACGGCTGGCGCGTGGCGAACACGCCCTTCGAGGGGGTGCGGCTGGCCGATCTGCTCGACGCGGCCGGGGTCCGCTCCGAGGGCAGGGCCGTCCGCTTCACGTGTTTCGACGGCGCCTACAGCGAGAACCTCACCCTGGAGCAGGCGCGCCGCTCGGACGTGATGGTGGCGCTCTCCATGCAGGACAAGCCCCTCACCCACGAGCACGGCGGTCCGGTCAGGCTGTACGCGGCGCCCATGTACTTCTACAAGTCGGCGAAGTGGCTGTCCGGCATCTCCGTCACCGACGAGGTCGTGCCGGGGTACTGGGAGGAGCGCGGCTACGACATCGACGGCTGGCTCGACGGAGAGGACAGGCACGGCGATGGCACCGCTGCCTGACACCGGCGCGCGGGTCCGCCGCTTCACCCGGGCCGAGCGACTGGTCCACCGCGCCACCGGCTGGCTGATGCTGCTCTGCCTGGTGACCGCGGCCTGTCTGTACCTCGCGCCGCTCGCCCAACTCGTCGGCCGGCGCCACCTGATGGTCACCGTGCACGAGTGGTCCGGGATCCTCCTGCCCGCGCCTTTCCTGCTCGGCCTGCTGTCCCCCGCGTTCCGCGCGGATCTGCGCCGGCTCAACCGCTTCGCGCCCTACGACCGGCAGTGGCTGCGCGCGGCCCGCCGGCGTCTGACCGCGCCGTCGGTGCGCCCGGCGGGCAAGTTCAACGCCGGCCAGAAGCTCTACGCCGGCTGGATCGCGGGCGCCGTGCTGCTGATGCTGTTCACCGGGCTCCTGATGTGGTGCGGCGGACTGCTTCCCGCGATCTCCCGCACCAGCGCGATCTTCGTGCACGACTGCCTCGCCTGGGGCATCACGTTCGTGCTCGTCGCGCACCTGCGCAAGGCGTACGAGGATCCGGAGGCGCGGCTCGGCATGCGGACCGGCTCCGTCCCGGTGCGTTGGGCGCGGGAGAAACACTCCGAGTGGCTGCCCGACGACACCTCCGCGCCCCGACGACGGTCAGTTGACTGATGTCCGTCCGCACCGAGGCGTGCAGGATGTGAACACCGGCCAGAAGCCACCCCGCACTTCCTGTGCACACGTGTGCCTGCGCCCATGGCAGACACACGACACCTGCCATCGACCACCTGCCCATGACCACCCCCGACAGACGAGGGAACCCCATGAAGAGACTTCTGACCGTCCTCGCGGCCGCCGTGCCGCTGGTGACGGCGGCGGTGTACCTGCCCACGGCCACGGCGGAGTCCGGCGGCTCCACCGCCGCTCCGTTCCGGTGCGCGTCCGACTCGCTCGCGCTGAAGGCGCCGAGCGGCGCGAAGATCGAATCGGTGGCGGCCGTGAGCAAGCCGGCGGGCGACGTCGAGGTGCCCCCGGTGACTCCGCTGCCCGGGGACACGGTCGAGAACGTCCCCGCGCACTGCCAGGTGACGATCACCCTCGGCCACGTCGGCGCCGAGGACCACGCCAAGGTCCAGGTGTGGCTTCCGGAGCACGGCTGGAACGGCCGTTTCCAGGGACTCGGCGGCAGCGCCTACGCGGCCGGTGACTACGGCTCCGGGCTGGCCGCCGCCGTGAAGAGCGGCTACGCCACCGCCACGACCGACGCCGGGGTCGGCAGCTATCTCGATGTGAGCTGGGCCCTCGACGGCCGGGGCGAGGTCGACCGGACCCTGCTGAAGAACTTCGCCTCCCGCTCCGTGCACGAGGCCGCGGTCGTCGCCAAGCAGGTCATCGGCGACGTCTACGGCCGGTCCGCCTCGTACTCGTACTTCAACGGCTGCTCCACCGGCGGCCGCCAGGGCTACGCCGAGGCGCAGAGCCACCCCGGCGACTACGACGGCATCCTCGCCGACGCGCCCGGTATCAACTGGGACGAGTTCGAGGTCGCCACGGCCTGGCCCCAGGTCGTGATGAACGAGGAGCACAGCTACCCCAGCGCGTGTGAACTCACCCTCGCGACCCAGTCCGCCGTCAAGGCCTGCGACACGCTCGACGGCGCCGCGGACGGCATCATCGGCGACCCGGCCGCGTGCCACTACGACCCGCGCCGCCTGATCGGCACGACCCTCGAGTGCGACGGCAAGAAGGTGACCTTCTCGGCCGCCGACGCGGCCGTCGTCCGCAAGATCTGGGAGGGCCCGCGCTCCACCTCGGGCCAGAAGCTCTGGTACGGCCCGTCGATCGGCTCCGACCTGACGGTGCTGGCCGCCTCCGACGGGGTCTCGGTCGGATCGCCGTTCCCGGTGCCGTCCGAGTGGATCTCCACCTTCGTCAAGAAGCAGAGCGACTACAACGTCGCGACCGCGAGCTATAGCGAGTTCCAGAAGCTGTTCCGGCAGTCCCAGGCCGAGTACGACAAGGTCATCGGCACCGACGACCCGGACCTGTCCGGCTTCCGCAAGTCCGGTGGCAAGCTGCTGACCTGGCAGGGACAGGCGGACCAGCTGATCCCCACGCAGGGCACCGTCGACTACCGCGAGCGGGTCGAGAAGAAGCTCGGCGGCGCGCAGCGCGTCGACGACTTCTACCGGGTGTTCCTGGCTCCGGGCGTCAACCACTGTGCCGGTGACGGCAACACCGGTCCCGCCCCGACCGACGCGCTCGGTTCGCTGGTCGACTGGGTCGAGCACGGCAAGGCTCCGCGGACGCTGGACGCCGCGGTCACCGACGCCTCGGGCAAGAAGGTGACGCGCGACCTGTGCCTCTACCCGCGGGTTCCGCAGTACAAGGGCCACGGTGACGTGGCGGACGCGAGCAGCTTCCGCTGCGTCGCCCCGCGGCACTGACCCGCCGCGACGTAGGTCGCTGATGAGACGGCCGTGGCCGGTCCGGATCCTCCCGGGCCGGCCACGGCCGTCCGCACGGCGTCAGGGTGTGAGGGCGTCCGACATCCTGTCGAACTGGGCCTGCCACAAGGTGTCGAGCCGTTCCGTCCACAGCGCCGACAGCGTGTCCTGCGCCTCCGGTGTGCCGCTGCGGACGACGTTCTCGGTCAGGATGTGGGTGCCGTCGTCGACGGGAGTGATCAGCCATGCCTGGTAGAGCTGCACTCCGGCGCCGATGCCCAGCCAGCCGACGCGGTGCGGCGGGTTGTTCTCCCCCACGAACACCTCGAACCGGTGCCCGTACCAGCGCACCGTGAACACCTGGGCCAGCGCGTCGATGCCGATCTCGGTCACACCCGGGGACCACTCCGGCCAGCTCGCGACATCCGTGAGCAGGGCGAAGGCCCGGTCGGGCGGGATCGGTACCGTCGCCTCCCGCCGGAAGAACCGATGGGCGTCCTCGGGCGAGAATCCGGCCGGCCAGTGGATGTCCGGGTGGCTGTTCAGTGTTTCACGCATCCGATGCCTTTCTGGGAGCAGCTGACGGAGCCCGGGTCGGCTCGGACAACGTGCTGCCTCCCCACGCTGACCTCCGGCTTCTCGCGGTCATGCAACCACCGGGACGCCGCGGATGTCCATGCGCGACCCCGGCGGGGCCCGGGGGCGCGTTGCATGCATCGATGCACGCATGGAAAGATACGTGGCTATGCCATCTATTTCGGGGTCGCGCTCCGCGGCGGAGACCGCGTACCAGCACGTCAAACAGGCGATCATCACCGGGCGGCTGCCGGGCGGCCGGTTGGTCACCGAGAGCGAGATCAGCGAGGAACTCGGCATCAGCCGGACGCCCGCGCACGAGGCCTTCCTCCGGCTGAGCGGCGAGCGGCTGCTCGATCTCGCGGGCCGCAGGGGGGCGGTGGTCACCCCCATCGCGCCGCGCGAGGCGCAGGACGTCCTGGAGATGCGTCAGGTCCTCGAAGGGGAGGCGGCCCGCCGGGTCGTCGCGGAGGGCGGCCCGTCCGACGACCTGGTCCGGACCCTGACCCAGTGCCTGGAAGAGCAGCAGGTGCATCTGGACGCGGCGGACCTGGAGGCGTTCGTCGCGGTGGACGAGATCTTCCACTCCGCGGTGGTGCGGGCGTCCGGCAACGCGATCGCCGTGCACTTCTTCACGCTGCTGCGCGACCGTCAGCAGCGGCTGCGCCACCAACTCCTGACGACGCGTCCACAGCATCTGCCGGTGGTCGTCGAAGACCACCGGGAGCTGCTGGGCCGGCTGTCCGCCGGGGACGCGGCGGGCTATGTCGCGGTCCTGGCGGACCACGTGGCACGGCATCAGGGGGCGATGTGAGCTCCGTGGCCGCGCGCCCGTCCGCCGTTCCGCCGTGGCGCGTCGTCTTCGGCGCGGTGTTCGTCATGAGCTGGTGCGGCAATCAGTTCAGCCCGCTGCTGTTGCTGTACAAGCAGGAGGAGCACTACTCGACACTCCTGGTGAACCTGCTCCTCGGTGTCTACGTGGGCGGGCTGGCCCCCGCGCTGCTGCTGGCCGGAGCCCTCTCCGACCGGTACGGGCGGCGCCCGGTCATGTCGGTGGGCACGCTGACGGCCCTCGCCGCGGGCGCGGTGCTCGCGCTCGGGCCCCTCGGTGTCGCTCCCTTGTTCATCGGGCGCCTGCTCGCCGGAGTGACCGTCGGGATCGCGATGGCGGTCGGCAACAGCTGGCTCAAGGAGCTGTCGCAGGCGCCGCACGACCCGGCCGCGGACGCCGGGGCGGGGGCCCGCCGCGCGTCGACGGCGTTCACCCTCGGCTCCGGTCTCGGCGCCCTGGTGGCGGGCGCGCTCGCGCAGTGGGGGCCGCGCCCCGAGGTGCTGCCCTTCGTCCTGCAGATCGTGGTCGCCGCGCCGTTCGTGTGGCTGGTGCGCCGGATCCCGGAGACCAGCCCGGGCGACCTCGGCGGGCCGCTGCGCCGGCAGTTGCGGGTGCCGGCCGCCGGACACAGGCGGTTCCTGCGCGTCGTCGCGGTCGCGGCCCCGTGGCTCTTCGCCTCGGCTGCTCTCGCCTACGGGTACCTGCCCGTCCTGCTCTCCGGCTCCACCGGTTCCTGGGGTCTGGCCTACGCCACCGCGCTCACCGGCCTGACGCTCGGTGTGGCGGCCCTGATCCAGCCGTGGGCGAAGCGGATCGACTCCCCCTCGTCCGCGCGGGGCCTGGTGGTGTTCCTGTTCCTGGCCGCCGCCGGACTGCTCGTGATGACCGGCGCCCAGTACTGGCAGTCGCTCTGGCTGGGCCTGGCCGCCGCCGTCGTCCTGGGGTGTGCCATCGGTACGGGGCTGGTCAGCGGTCTGCTGGAGGTGCAGCGCATCGCGGGACCGCGCGATCTCGCCGGGCTCACCGGTGTCTTCTACACCCTCGCGTACGCGGGCTTCCTCACCCCGATCGTGCTGGCCGCCGTCACCTCGCTGTTCGGCACGACGACCCTGCTGCTCGCGCTGGTGGTGCTGGCGCTGCTGTGCGCGGGCGCGGTGCTGCTGGCCTACCGGAGGCACCTGCCGACCGGCGAGCGGACGACGACAGTCGTGGCCCAGGGCGGGGCGCGCTCGCCCGAGCGCGACGGTGCCGCCCGGCGCTGACGCCCGTACACAGGTGTGCCGGCCGTCCGTGACACGCGTCGGACGGCCGGCGCACCCGCTCTCCGTCAGGAGAAGTGCTCCCCTCCTGGCCGGTCGTGCCCCGGTCCTGGGATCCGGCCACACCTCACGGGTCCGGAGCCGCTCGACGCATGACACGTATGACCGCGCGGCGGACCGGCCCGGCGGCGGCGCGCGTCAGTAGGGTGCGGGCAAAACGGCCGAAGGAGCAGTCCCATCGCCACACATTCCGCACTCCCCTGGACGACCTCCCGCAGGCAGGCTCTGGCTGGAGCCGTCGGCACGGCCCTGCTCTGGGGCGCGGCGAGCGGCCCGTCCTCGGCCGCGTCCCGCTCCGCCCGCGAAGCGGCCCGGGCTTTGGCCGCCCGGATGACGCCGGAGGAGAAGGTCGGCCAGCTGTTCATGATCGAGGTGGCGGGCCGGGACGCCGTCCGCGTGAGCGAGGACGCGGCGGCCCTCAACCGGGAGCGCTACGGCGTGGACACACCCGCCGAGGTCGTCCGCCGGTACCGGCCCGGCGGTGTCATCTACTTCTCCGCGCGCGGCGACGACAACCTCGGTGCGCCGGGCCAGATCGCCCGGCTGTCGGACGGTCTGCAACAGGTGTCGCGGGACACGTCGGGCCTCCCTCTGATCATCTCGGTGGACCAGGAGGGCGGCGCGGTGTCCCGGCTGCCCACTCCGCCGGCCACCGAGCAGCCCGGCGCCATGGCGCTGGGCGCCACCTGGTCGACGGCGGACGCCCGGCGCAGTCACGAGATCACCGCCGCCGAGCTGGAGGCGTGCGGCATCACCGCCGACCACGCGCCGGTGGCGGACGTGAACGTCAATCCGGCGAACCCGGTGATCGGGGTGCGCTCCTTCGGCGCCTCTCCGCGGGCCGTCTCGGCGTTCGTGCGCGCCGCCGTCGAGGGGCTGCACCTCGGCGGGGTCGCCGCCACCGCCAAGCACTTCCCGGGGCACGGCGACACGGACACCGACAGTCATGTGGGACTGCCGCGCATCACCCACAGCCGGGCCCAGCTCGACGCGATCGACCTGCCGCCGTTCCGTGCGGCCGTCGCCGCGGGCGTCGACCTGATCATGACGGCGCACATCAGTGTTCCCGCTCTGGATCCCAGCGGAGTGCCCGCCACCATGTCGCACGCCGTCGTCACCGGTCTGCTCCGTGAGGAGCTGGGATTCGACGGTCTGATCGTCACCGACGCCCTCGACATGCGGGGCGCGAGCGGGCAGTACCCGCCGGACAGGGCGGCGGTCACCGCGCTGGCCGCGGGCGTCGACATGCTGGTGCTGTCCCCCGACCTTCCGCGCGCGTACACGGCGGTGCTCGACGCGGTGCGGTCCGGGCGGATCCCCACGTCCCGGCTCGACGCCTCGGTGGTCCGCGTTCTGAGCCACAAGATCAGCCGCGGCCTGTTCGCCGCGGCCTCCGACCCGGACCGGGCCGAACGGGTCGTCGGCGCGCCGGAGTTCCGGTCGGCCGTGGCCGCGATCACCTCTCGCAGCACGACGCTGGTCAAGAACGACGGCGGCGCGCTCCCGGTCCGCACCGGCGCGCACGAGGTCCTCGTCACCGGTGCGGACTCCCCCGCCGTGGCCCGTCTCGCCGCGTCGTTCCGCTCGCGCGGGCACACGGTGACGGCGCTCGACGCCGGTGCCGCGCCGGGCCCGGCCGTGATCGAGGAGGCCGTCGGGCAGGCGCGCTCCGCCGCTCTGGTGGTCGTGGCCACCAACGGTCCGGGCGCCGCGCAGGCGGACCTGGTCCGCGCGCTGCTGGCGGCGTCGAGCCCGGTGGTCGTGGTCGGTGTGCGCACCCCGTACGACATCAACCGCTTCCCCGGCGCGCCGGTGTACCTGGCGACGTACGGCAACGGCGCGACCGCCCTCGACCGGGCGGTGGGGGTCGTCCTCGGCGAGCACGGCCCGAGCGGACGGCTGCCGGTGTCGGTCCCGGTGGCGGACGATCCGTCGCGGACGCTGTTCCCGGTCGGCCACGGGCTGCGCCTCCCGGGCCGCTGACCGTCAGGTGCGGCGGGCGGAGGCGGCGAGCCGGTCGGCGAACGCGCCGACGAGGTCGCGCAGTTCGGCCGGGTGCTCGATGGCGAACGGCCGGTCGAGTGCGGCGAGCACCGGTGGCAGCCAGTCGAGCCGCTCCGCCCGCAGGGTGACGCGCAGCCGGCGCTCGGCCGCCGGGTCCCCGCCCGGCACCGGCTCCTCCTCCGCCACGCACGCGACGCTCGCGGGAAGGCGGGCGCGGATCTGCTCGACGGTCGCGTGGACGCGAAGGACCACTTCGTGGCGGTACGCGGCCGTGGCGAATCCGGTGATCACCCGCTGTGCCGGATCGAGGTCCGGGGGCGCGTCGAACGTGCCGGGCAGGGTCCGCGCGTCGGCGATGCGGTCGAGCCGGAAGGTGCGGTCCTCGCCGCTGGGGGCGTCCGCGCCGGTGACGTACCAGCGGCCCGCGTGGGAGACGACGCCGTACGGGTGCAGGGTGCGTTCGCCGCGCCGTCCGTCCCGGTCGGTGTAGCGGAACGACACCGGCCGGTGGTGGCGTACCGCGTCGGCGAGGGTGAGCAGGGTCGAGGCGTCCGGGACGGCCGTCGCGCCGGTCCCGTCGGTGAAGGCGAGGCCGTCCAGGAGGGCGTCGAGACGGCGGGCGACGGGCCGGGGCAGCACCCGTCGGATCTTCGCGGCCGCCGTCTCGCTCGCCGTGGGATCCGTCGTCAGTCCGGCACGGCGCCCGGCGATCAGGCCGAGCAGCACGGACAGCGCCTCGTCGTCGCTGAACATGAGCGGCGGCAGCCGGTACCCGGGGCCGATCCGGTAGCCGCCGTAGCGGCCGCGCACCGACTCCACGGGCACGTCGAGGTCGATCAGCTGGTCCACGTACCGCCGGACGGTGCGTCCTTCGACGCCGAGCCGGTCGGCGAGCTCGGCCACCGTCCGGGTGCCGCCCGACTGCAGCAGTTCCAGGAGGGTGAGCACGCGGCCGGTGGGTCGGGACATGGCCGCACTCTACCGTTCATACCGGACCGAAACTGTCCTGTATTGCTCCTAGCCTGCGAGACGCAAGCCCTTCGCACAGCCAAGGAGATTCCCATGGACTTCGTCTCGATCCGCATCATCACCGGCGACGTGCCGCGTCTCGTCGACTTCTACGAGCGGGCCACGGGGGCGCGGGCGGAGTGGGCCACGGAGGACTTCGCCGAACTGCGCACGGCTGGCGCCACGCTCGCGATCGCCGGCACCCGCACGGTTCCGCTGTTCGCTCCCGGGTCGGCGCGCCCGGCGGACAACCACAGTGTGATCACCGAGTTCCGCGTCGACGACGTGGACCGTGTGCACGCGAACCTGAGCGGATGGGTCCCCGAGTTCGTCGCCGGGCCCACGACGATGCCGTGGGGGAACCGGTCGCTGCTGTTCCGCGACCCCGACGGCAACCTCGTCAACTTCTTCACGCCGGTGACCGAGGCGGCCGTCGGGAAGTTCGCGCGCTGACGTCGGGCACGGACGCCGTCAGCGCATGGCGTCGGCCTCGACGACCGCGTCGGCGAAGGCCGCGGGCTGCTCCTGGGGGAGGTTGTGGCCCGCGTCGGCGACGATGTGGTGGGTCCACGGGCCGGTGAAGTGCGCGGCGTACCCGCTGCCGTCGGTGGGCGGGATGACGCCGTCGGTCCGGCCGTCCAGGGTGACCGTCGGGACGGTGATCGTCGGCTGGTCGAGGAGCCTGCGCTCAAGGTCGTCGTAGCGGGGATCGCCGGGGGCGGCGGCCAGCCGGTGCCGGTAGCCGTGGACGACCACGTCGACGTAGTCGGGGTTGGTCCACAGCTGGGCCGTCTGCGCGAACTCGGCCTCGGTGAACCGCCAGGCGGGCGAGTTGCGGTGCCAGACGACGCGGGCCAGGTCCTCGCGGTTGCGCCGGAGACCCTCCCGGCCGCGTTCGGTGAGGAAGTAGAAGAAGTACCAGTAGCCCTCCTCCATGGAGGGAGCCAGTGGCTCCTGCGCGACGGCGATGTTCTGGATGAGGTAGCCGTTGACGGAGACGAGGCCGGTGCAGCGTGCGGGCCACAGCGCCGCGGCGACGTCGGCGGCGCGGCCTCCCCAATCGTATCCGGCGAACAGGGCCCGGGGCAGGTGCAGGGCGTCCATGAAGGCGATCAGATCCGCGCCGAGCGCCGCCTGCTGGCCGGACCTGAGGGTGTCGGCGCGCAGGAACCGGGTCTCTCCGTGTCCCCGCAGGTACGGGATGTAGCAGCGGTATCCGCGGCGGGCGAGCGCGGGCGCGACGTCGGCGTAGGAGCCGACCGGGCTGAACGGCCAGCCGTGCAGCAGGATCACGGGCGTGCCGTGCGCCGGGCCGACGTCGTGGTAGGCGATCTCCAGTACGTCGGTACGGACGCGCAGCAGCGGGCCCAGGCCGCCGTCGCTCCGGTGGGCCCCCGCACCGGTCTCCGTCCGTCCCGGTCTCCGCCTGCTGTTCATGACGCTTCCTCACTTTCCGTCCGCGCGGCGCGGACACGTTGAGCACGTGATCAAAGGGTTGCGTGGTGGCCCCGGGGTCAGAGCGTGATGGTCTGGTACTCGGTGTAGGTGCCGAGGCCGACCGCGCCGTACTCGCGGCCGATGCCGCTGGCCTTGAAGCCGCCGAACGGGCCGTCGAAGCCGACGGAGGCGCCGTTGACCGTGACGGTGCCCGTGCGCACCCGGCGGGCGACCGCGAGCGCGTGCTCCTCGTCGGTGGACCAGACGCCGCCGGACAGGCCGTACTCGGAGTCGTTGGCGATGCGCACCGCGTCGTCCTCGTCGTCGTAGGCGATCACGACGAGGACCGGGCCGAAGATCTCCTCCTGGGCGATCCGCATGGAGTTGTCGACGTCGGCGAAGACGGTGGGGGTGACGTAGTTGCCCTTCTCCAGGCCGTCGGGGATCTGCGGGCCGCCGGTGACGAGCCGGGCCCCTTCCTCGATGCCGGTCCGGATGTAGTCGCGGACCCGCTGCTGCTGGTCGGGGCGGATCATGGGGCCGATGAAGGTGTCCGGTGCGGCGGGATCGCCGACCTTGAGCGACTCCACCATCCCCTTCAGCGCCGTGACCACGTCCTCGTAGCGGCTGCGCGGGGCGAGGATCCTGGTCTGGGCGATGCACGACTCGCCGTTGTTGAGCAGGGAGCCGAACTTCAGGCCGGAGACGGCCCGTTCGATGTCGGCGTCCGGGAGGATGATCGCGGCGGACTTGCCGCCGAGCTCCAGGCTGACGCGCTTGAGCTGCTCGCCCGCGAGGGAGGCGATGCGACGCCCGGCGCGGGTGGAGCCGGTGAAGGCGATCTTGTCCACCTCTGGGTGCGCCACCAGGTACTCGCTGGTCTCGCGGTCGGCGGGCAGCACGCTCAGCACGCCGTCCGGCAGGCCGGCCCGTTCGATCAGTTCGGCGAGGTAGCCCATGCTCAGCGAGTTCTCCGGAGACACCTTCAGCACGACGGAGTTGCCCGCGAGCAGCGCCGGGATGATCTTCGAAGTGGCCGAGGAGAACGGCGAGTTCCAGGGGATCACGGCGGCGACCACGCCGACGGCCTCGCGCCGCACCACGCTGCGCACCGGCGACGCCGGGTCGGAAGGGGCCAGGGTCTCCTCCCAGCCGAACTCCTCCGCCGCCTTCAGGTAGGCCTTCGCCTGTCGGGTGAGTCCGGGCTGGCCGGCCCGGGTGAACCAGCCCGCCGAACCGTTCTCCAGCGAGATCAGGTCGGCGACCTTCTCCGCGTTCTCCTCGCGCAGTTCGTTGAAGCGCCGCAGGATCGCGATCCGCTCCGCCGGTGCGGTCCGCCGCCACACACCCGCCTCGAACGACGTCCGGGCCGCGGCCACCGCCCGGTCGATGTCCGCCGGCTGCGCCTGGGCGGCGCGGCCGATCACCGACCTGTCGTGGGGCGAGGTGATGTCGAGGAGTTCCGGGTCGCTCGGCTCGGTCCAGGAGCCCCCGATGAACAGCCGGTCATAGGTGATCATGCGCTTTCTCTCTCTCGATCTCGGTGAAGGTATCTCTTTAAATGTCACTTCAATGTAGCACTTACTGACGGCTACCGCTCAACACTGAGGTGTTTACGTGGGGAAGGGTCGCGTACAGCCCGAGCACCTGGACGACCGTGGGGCGGACCACGCCGGACCACTCGCCGCGCAGTCCCGGCCAGACGGCCAGCAGCGCCTCGCCGTGGGCGCGGCCCAGATGAGCCGTGACGTCCGTGCGGTCCGGGCCCACCGAGGTCCAGGAGAGCAGCACTTGACCCTCCGGCACGGCTGCCGTCCGGCCGAGCGGCAGCCAGGTGGCGACGAGCGCGCCCCGCGCCGGGCGCACGAGCGCGCCCCGGACGTCGGCGGGCATCGACTCGGCCGTGAGAGCGGCCAGTTCTACGGTCCTGTGGGCGTCGGAGCCGGGGACCAGCGTCAGTCGGGGTCGATCCGCGCCCGCGTTCCAGGCCCGGCGACGTCTCGTCGCAGGGCGGCGCATCACACGTTCCCCTCGGGAGCCGGGCGTGTGTCGCGTGGGGTCGGGGGTGGTGGGGCGTGGCGCATGGGGAGGTGGGCCTTCTGTCGGTTGCTCGGTTGCTCGGCGAATCGGTTGTGCGGTCTCTCAGGGGTCGCTCAATAGACCTCGTCGTGGGGGTAGAGGGTGAAGAGCCGTGCCGTCTCCACGTAGAGCCAGGTCAGGGTCAGCGTGAGGCCGAACGCGGCCGACCAGGCCCGGTCGCGGGAGGCGCCGAAGGTGACGCCGTCCTCGACCTGCCCGAAGTGCAGGGGGAGGAACGACGCGGCGAGCGCGACACCGAGGAGCCCGGTGAAGAGGCCGAGCCCGAAGGGGTGGAGCCCCAGGGTGTCCGCCCCGGTGAGCGGGAGGAGCAGCCGGTCCGCCAGCGCCAGGAGGGCGAGCCCCAGCAGGGCTGCGCCCAGGAACCCGTAGAACCGCCGGTTCGCCCGTATCCAGTGCAGGGCACGCGCGAGCAGCGCCCCGGCGGACGTCGCCATCGTGCCGAGCACCAGTTGTACGAGAACGCCCGGTGACAGCGAGTGGGACACCGCCCAGGACAGCGCGCCGAGGAACACGCCCTGGCACGCGGCGAACGTCAGCGTCAGGGTCCCGGACGACAGGTTTCTGCGGCACTGGGTCACGACCAGCGCCCCGGCGAGCAGCCCGGCCCCGGCGGCGATCCCGTACGGGACGGCGGCCGGGAGCGCGCCGAGCGGCAGCAGCGTCCACGCCAGGACGGCCGTGAGGACCGTCGTGGCGAGGGCCGCCGCCGCGCGGGGCAGGACGTCGCCGATGGTCATCAGGTCGCCCACGAGGAGCGGGGGCGCGTCGGGCTCGCCGGTGGCCGGCTGCTCGACGTCCTGGCCCGCTCCGATCCGGTCCCGGGCCACGGCGCGCGCGTCGCGGGCCGCCGTCTTCTGGCCGCCGCGCGGGGTGAACTGCGGCAGGCGGAGCACCGGATTGCTGCTCCTGATCGTGCGCTGCTGCTCGACCGGTGTCACGTCGGATCCTCTTCTCCGTGTCGGGCCGGCGGGCGGCCGTGCGCGTTCCGGGATGCCGACGGGGGCACCGGAGTGTGGGCGGCTTCAGCCTGTCGCGGCACTCGGATCCGCGCATCAGTCACATGACGGTGTGCCGTGCGACGTGGCACAAATGTCTCGGGAGGACGGGGGTCAAGGCAGGCGGCGCGACACATGTGTGCTGACGGACTCTGTCGCCTTAACTGTTACTTGAATGTGTCAGTTGTGGTGGGGAGTTCCACTCTGCTGCGGCTCTAGCCGCGCGAGGCTCCACACGGGACCGTTACACTCGGCCCGTGAGAGCCGACGCAGCACGCAATCTGGAATCCGTCCTGACCACCGCGGCCCGCATGCTCGCGGCCGACCCCGCCGCCAGCATCGCGAGCATCGCCACCGAGGCAGGTGTCGACCGGCGCACCGTCTACCGGCGCTTCGCCTCCCGCGAGGAGCTTCTCGGCGCCGTCCACGAGGCTCGTCTCACGGCGATCGAGCACGCCGTCGAGGACGCCCGGCTGCGCGAGGCACCCGTCGCCGTCGCCCTGCACCGCTACGTCGAGAACATCATCGGCGTGAACCGCGACTGGCCCGTGGACCTCACCCGGATGCTCGCCGACGACAGCCTGCGCGAGCGCCGTGACGCATCGGTCCACGAGGTCGATGTCTTTCTCGAACGCGCCACCGACGAGGGTCTGTTGCGGCCGGGGCTGCCGCAGGGCTGGGCGAGTGCGCTGCTCCCCCAGTTGATGCACCTGGTCGCCCGGCAGCTGCCCGGGCTGAGCTCCGGGCAGGCGGCGGACGTCGTCGTCGACACCTTGCTGCGCGGGCTCGGCACCGCGTCCTGACCGCGTGGAGGGCCGGTGCCGTGGCGACGGCGCCTCAGGGGCGGTCGGCCCGGGGGATGTCGCCGGTCACGGAGATGTCGTCGGCCCTGGGGATGTCGTCGGTCAGGGAGATGCCGAGCGCGTCCTCCAGCGCGGCGACCGTCCGCGCGGGGTCCTCGGCGTGCACGGTGGCGAAGCCCAGCTCCGCCGCCGGGGGCAGGTACTGCGCGGTGTCGTCGGCGAACACGCACTCCTCGGCCGGCAGGCCGAGCCGGTCCAGGACGAGCTGGAACATCTTCGGCTCGGGCTTGCGTGTGCCGTGGAGTTCGGACAGCACCACGGCGTCGTAACGCTCGTCGATGGCGTATCCGTCGTAGAGGTTCCACGGCGTGAGGCCCACGGAGTTCGAGAGGATGCCGACCTTCACCCCTGCCCGGCGCGCGGCGGCGGCCGCCGCGACCACCGTGGGCTCGGGGCTCAGGTCGGCGAAGATGCGCCCCATCAGGTTGTCCGGGTCGACGCCGAGGAGCCGGCCGGCCGCCTCGTTCCACTCCGGCTGGCCGATGGCGCCCCGCTCCAGTTCCTCGGTGCGGCGGATCCCCTCGGGGTTCAGGTAGAGGCCGGTGAGCAGCGTCCCCTCCGCCAGTCCCGCGCGCCGCTCGAAGGCGAGCGCGGCGGGCAGCAGAGGGGTCGTCAGCACACCACCGAAGTCGAGGACCAGGCCTTTGCGATGGAGAGTCATACGCACACCTTAGAGCGTGGCCGGAACGTGCGCCGTGCCGGTAGGTGTGTTTCCGACCGAGGGGCACATGTGTGCCCGTTCGGCGGGTCCGCGCGTACTGCTCAGGCGCTCCGCTCGCGGTGCGGGTCGGCGGGGAAGACGCCGAGGACCCGGACCTCGCTGGAGAAGAAGCGCAGTTCGTGCAGGGCCAGGGCGACGCGCTCGTCGTCGGGGTGACCCTCGATCTCGACGTAGAAGCGGCTCGCGCTGCGGCCCGCTCCCATCTGGTAGCTCTCGATCTTGGTGAGGTTCACACCGCTGCTGGCGAATCCGCCGAGCGCCTTGTACAGCGCGCTCGGGATGTTGCGCACGCAGAAGAACAGGCTCGTCATCGTCGGCTCCCCGAGGGCCGGAGCCGGGGCGGCCTCGCGCGACAGGACGACGAACCGCGTGGTGTTGTCCGGGTCGTCCTCGACGCCCGCGCGCAGCACCTCCAGACCGTGCAGCGCGGCCGCGGCGGGCGGGGCGAGCGCCGCGTGCCGCGGATCGCCCAGCTCGGCGACCTCGCGCGCGGCTCCCGCGGTGTCGTCGCAGACGAGGGTGCGCCAGCCGCCCTCGCGCAGCAGCTTGCGGCACTGGCCGAGCGCGTGCACGTGGCTGCGGACGCACTCCACCTGGTCCGGCGTCGTGCCGGGCACGCCCATGAGGTCGAAGCGGATCGCGAGGAAGTACTCGGCGACGATGAACAGCCCCGACTCGGGCAGCAGGTGGTGCACGTCCGCGACGCGTCCCGCCGCGGAGTTGTCGACCGGGATCACGGCGACATCGGCCGTCCCCAGCGTCACCGCGTCCAGGGCCTGCTCGAAGCTCGTGCACGGCAGTTGGGGGTCCCCGGGAAAGAGGGCGCTCGCGACGGTCGCCGAATTGGATCCGAGTTCACCCTGGTACGTGACGGTTGTCACCGGTTCATGCCCTTCCACGTGGTTCTGTCGCCGGGCGGCGGCCACTCACTCGCACACCGCACCTCGTGCAGTATCGGTGCTCCGAGGGCCGGGAGCCGCATCCGGGGGTGCCGACCGTCGAGTGCGGGCCACGGCACGGGGCGGGGCGGTACGGCGCGTTTCACGGTCAACTTACTTATGGAGAGCCGTCCGCGGGCGACGAGAGTGGGGCGTGCCCGCCTCGGCCCCAGGGAAGGACCCCACGTCATGAGCGACTATGAACCAGGCGTCCCGACCGGCGGAGGACTCCCGGACCGTCGCCCCCGGCTGACCCTGGACATCGAACGCGTCCTGGGCGTCCGGGCCCGGCAGGCCATCACGGCCGGGTTCCTGTTCGACCCGGCGGCGCCGCTCGTCGTCTCGGTGGAGTTCGCCGCGGAGGCCGGTCCGCGGGTGCTGTGGCGGATCGGGCGGGACCTGCTCCAGGAAGGCCTGTACTCGATGAGCGGCCTGGGGGACGTACGGGTCTGGCCCGCGGCTCCGCAGGGCGGGACGACGGCCCGGATGCAACTGGCCTCCGGGGACATGGCCGCCCTGTTCGAGCTGCCCGTGCCCCCGCTCGCCACCTGGCTGGCACACACGTACGAACTCGTCCCCGCCGGGCAGGAACTCGCCGGCGTCGACTGGGACGCCACGGCCGCCGGTCTGCTGCACGGCCCGCGGGCCCACTCCGACTGATCACCGAGAGCGCACCCCCGCGCGGACACCCCCTCACACCCGGGAGCGAGCCCCGATGGACATGGCACCGTGGCGCGGCAAGCGGTCGCTGGGCCTCACGAGTCTCACGGTCGCGGCGAGCGGACTGCTGGCCTCCCTGATCGGCGTCGCGTTCGCCGTGCTGCTGTGGGCGATCGCCGACGCGAACAGCTCGGTGTCGGACCGGCGCGCGTCCCGGACGGCGCTGGTGGAGGCCGGAACCATGGAGCAGTTGCTGCTCGATCTGGAGACGGGACAGCGCGGCTTCGTGATCACCGGACGGGAGGATTTCCTCGACCCGTGGCCGGCGGCGCGCGAACGACTGCCGTCGGCATCGCGCCGGTTCACCGGGAGCGCCACGTCCCCGGCCCAGCGCCGCGCGGCCGAACGGATCGCGCGGGACGTCGCGTCGTTCCTCCACGCGTACTCGGAGCCGCTGGTCGCGATGGTGCGCCGTGGTGACCCGGCGGCGGCCGGGCTGGAGCGGACCGCCGAGGGCAAGCGGCGCGTCGACGCCCTGCGCGCCCGGTTCGACGCCTACATGGCGGACGAACGGGCCCAGCTCGCGCGCCGTACGGACGCGGCCGGCACCAACAGCCGGCAGGCGGTGCTCACCGCGGCGCTCGGTCTCGCGGCGTCCCTGGCGCTCGTAGCCGTCTTCACCGTCCTGCAACACCGGGCGGTGGTACGGCCGGTGCGGGGCGCGGCGGCCGCGGCGCAGGAACTCGCGGGCGGCGATCTGAGTGTGCGGGTGCCGCCCAGTTCGGTGGCGGAGATCGGAGCGCTCGGCACGTCTTTCAACACCATGGCGGCCTCCCTCCAGGACAGTCGCCGGCGCATCATGGAGAGCACCGAGGCCGTGCACCGGCGCACGGCCCGCGATCTGCACGACGGAGCGCAGCAGCGGCTGGTCAGCCTCATGATCGAGCTGCGGCTCGCGCGGGAGCTGATCCCCGGCACACAGGCGCCGGCGCTCGATCTGCTGGACCAGTCGATCGACAACGCGCAGACGGCGGTCAACGAACTCCGTGAGCTGGCCTCCGGCATCTATCCGCTCGTCCTCACGGTGAAGGGGCTGGTGGCCGCGGTGAAGGACCTCGCGGCGCGGTGCCCGGTGCCCACGGTCGTCGAGAGCGCGAACGAGCGGCGGATCTCCCCCACCGTCGAGTCGAACGCCTACTTCGTCGTGGCCGAGGCCGTGACCAATGCGGTCAAGCACGCGAAGGCCTCCCGGATCGACGTCTGCGTCGACTTCGGCGAAATGCTGCGGATCAAGGTCTCGGACGACGGGATCGGCGGGGTGGGCAAGGCGTCCGCCGGGAGCGGGATGACCGGTCTGGCGGAGCGGGTGGCGGCCTTCGACGGCCGGGTGACCATCGACTCCCCCGCCGGGGGCGGCACCACCCTCCTCATCCGGATACCGATCCCCGCCTGATCGGTGCGGGCGCGTCGTCAGCGCGGGGACGCGTCGTGCTCCGTCGTCCTGCCTGCCGGGTCCGCGCCGAGCCGGCGGCGGTCCTTGCCCGACAGGCCGCCCCAGACTCCGTAGGACTCCTCGTGCGCGAGGGCCGTCGCGGCGCACCGGTCGGCGACCGCGCAGCCGGCGCAGATGCGGCGGGCCCGCTCCTCCCGGTCGCGGCGGGCACGGCCGCGCTCGCCCGACGGGGAGAAGAAGACCGCACTGCTCATGCCGCGGCAGGCGGCCTGGTCCTGCCACTGCCAGTCGACGAGGAGGGGGCGCGGGAAGCTGTGCATCGTCTGCCTTTCGAAGGGTGTGGGAGCGAAGGCGCTCAAGGAACATGTGGGGGACATTCCGTCGGCTGTTCCGCCGGCTATTCCGCCGGCTGGACGAGCAGGTCCCAGTCCACCCCGTCGAGTTCGGTACCGCGGGGCACCAGGGCGTAGGTGCCTGCGAGCCACCCGGCCACCGCTTCGGCGGGGATCTCGAAGAGGGCGGTACGGGTACTGCCCAGCCGCAGGCAGAAGGCGGACCGCTCGCCGTCGGGGCCGTCCACCGGCCAGAGCACGACATCGCCCTCACCGGCCCGGGCAACCAGGCCCTCGGTGAGCAGTTCGCGGGCGAAGACCCAGCGCACGAGCCGCTGGCCGTCGCCCTCGACGACCAGGGTGACGGCCAGCGGGTCCCGCGTGTCGTACGAGAACTCGCCTGCCCGGCGCAGGGCCAGCGCGGAGGTCACCCAGTGGGTGATCTCCACGGGGAGGTGGGTGAGGTGTGTGTCCATGGTCGTCTCCTTGTGTTGTGTGGCCGTTCCGATGAGGCGGAAACTCCCGCCAGTCTGCGCGGCGGTAGCGGCCGGGTCTGTCGTGCGGCCCCTCGGGCGGTGTCGGGGCGCCCTCGGCACATGTGTGGGGCACACCCCACAGCGTGGTGCGGCACGGTCCCGCCACATGTGCGCGAGACACCTCGCGCTAGGATCCCGCCATGAACCCACCATTGCGGGCGGTGCTCGGGGAGGACCAGCCGATCGTGCGCGAGGGCATCGCGACGATTCTGCGGACCGCGGGCATCGACGTGGTCGCCGCGGTCGACAACGCGACGGACCTCGTCCGTGCCGCCGACGAACACCGCCCCGACGTCGTGATCACCGACATCCGGATGCCGCCGGAGCTGGAGGCGGACGGGCTGGACGCCGTGCGCGAGATCCGCGCGGCGCGTCCCGGGACCGCCGTGATCGTCCTGTCGCAGTTCCTCGACGCCTCCTACGCGCTCGATCTCGTCGGGGACGATCCGAGCGGCGTGGGATACCTGCTCAAGGAGAAGGTGGCGCATCCCCAGTTGCTGATCGACGCCGTCGAGCGTGTCGTGGCCCGCGACTCGGCGCTCGACCCGGACGTCATCGCCGCGCTGCTGGGCCGCAAGCGTCCCGAGGATCCGCTGGCGGCCCTGACGCCGAAGGAGCGGGAGGTCCTGGCGTACATGGCCGAGGGGCATTCCAACACGGGCATCGCGGCGCTGCTGTTCGTGAGTGTCGCCGCCGTGGAGCGGCATGTGACGGGAATCTTCATGAAGTTGGGGCTCAGCCAGGCGGCGTCCGGGCAGCACCGCCGGGTGCTCGCGGTGTTGCGCTACCTCGGCCAGTAGCGGTCCCGGCGCCGCTTCTTCAGTGCGCGGCGGGGGCGAACAGCCCCCGCAGGTCGGCGTCGACCAGCCTGTCCTTGGGGACGAACGATTCGATGCCTGCTCCGCGCAGTTCCTGCCGCGACCAGAGCGACTTGTCGGTGGAGGTCAGCACGACCCTCGGCGGACGCTCCTCACGGGTCAACTGCCGGGCCACGCTCAGGCCGTCGACGTCGGGCAGGTGGAGATCGAGCAGCACCCCGTCGGGCCGGTGCGCCCGCACCGCGGCCAGGGCCGACGCGCCGTCCGGCGACTCCGCCACGACGCGCAGGCCCCGTGCCGTCAGCAGCATCGTGGCGACGCGGCGGAATCCGGGGTCGTCGTCGACGACGACGATGTTGATGCACATGATCTCAGCTTGCCGGGCGGTCCGACGGTGCGGCCATAGGGGAATCCCTACGGTTTTGTGTATGGCTAACGCGTCGCCCGGGCCAGGCCGCTCCGGTCGCTCAGCGGGACCTCCTTGATGAACAGGGTCACCAGGAAGGCGATGAGGGCGATCGGGGCGACGTAGAGGAAGATGTCGCCGATGCCGTGTCCGTAGGCGTTCTCCAGCCAGGTGCGGACGGGGGCGGGCAGCAGGGCGAGGTCAGGGAGCGAGCCGTCGCCGGAGGCCCGGGCGGCGGTGAGCCGGTCCGCGGGCGCGAGGTCGGTGAGGGTGTCGCGGGCGTAGTGGCCGATCCGGGTGGTGAGGATCGCGCCGAGCACCGAGACGCCGACCGCGCCGCCCAGGGAGCGGAAGAACGTCACCGTCGAGGACGCGGCGCCGAGATCGTCGGCCGCCACCTGGTTCTGGGTGCACAGCACGAGGTTCTGCAGGGTCATGCCGACGCCGAGCCCCATCAGGGTCATGCACAGGGCGATGAACACGTACGGGGTGTCGTGGCGGAGCATGCCGAGCAGTGCGAGGCCCGCCGTCAGCAGGATCCCGCCCGAGAGCAGCCAGCCCTTCCACCGGCCGGTGCGGGTGATGACGCGGCCGGAGACGGTCGAGGAGACGAACAGTCCCGCGATGAACGGGATCGTCATGAGGCCCGACCGGGTCGGCGAGTCACCGCGCGCCAGCTGGAAGAACTGGCTGAAGAAGACGGTGCCCGCGAACAGGGCGACGCCGACGAACAGCGAGGAGAGGGAGGCGAGCGCGATGGTCCGGTTGCGGAACAGCCGCAGCGGGATGATCGGTTCGGCCGCCCTGGTCTCGACGTAGAGGAAGGCGAGGGCCAGCAGGAGGGCGCCCGCGACCGACGCACAGGTCTGCCAGGACAGCCACGCGTACTTGTCACCGGCGAAGGTGACCCAGACCAGCAGCAGGCAGACGGCCGTGCTGACGAAGAAGGCGCCCGCCCAGTCGACCTCGGCCGCGCGTCCGGTCACCGGGAGGTTCAGCGTTCGCTGCAGCACCACCAGGGCGACGAGCGCGAAGGGGATGCCGATGAACAGGCACCAGCGCCAGCCGAGCCAGCTGGTGTCGGTGATCACACCGCCGAGCAGCGGGCCTCCGACGGTGGCCACCGCGAAGGTCGCCCCGAGGTATCCGGAGTAACGCCCGCGCTCCCGTGGGGAGATCATCGCGGCGAGCACGACCTGCGCCAGCGCGGACAGTCCGCCGCCGCCGAGGCCCTGGATCACCCGGGCGGCGATCAGTGTGGCGGTGTTCGGCGCGAGGCCGGCGACGAGGGAGCCGACGGAGTAGACGATCAGTGCCGACTGGACGAGCACCTTCTTGCTGAACTGGTCGGCGAGTTTGCCCCACAGCGGGGTGGACGCCGTCACCGCGAGCAGGGACGCGGTGACGACCCAGGTGTAGGCGCTCTGGCCGCCGCCGAGGTCGCCGATGATCCTGGGCAGGGCGTTGGTGACGACGGTCGACGACAGGATGGCGGCGAACAGTCCGAGCAGCAGTCCCGACAGGGCGCGCATGATCTGCGCATGGGTCATCGCGGCGGGCTGCGGCCCGCCGCCGGGGTGGGCCTGGGGCCGTACGTCGGCGCCCGGGGTGGTGGTCATGAGGTGTCGCGTCCTTACGTGGGTGAGGGCGTGGGCGGTGACCGGCACCGGCGTTTTCTCGCGTCGCCCGGCGCGGGCCGGGCACGGGGTGCGGACACCGCCTCAGTCTCGGGGCGCGTGCAGGACACACACATCCGTCGGTTGACTGCGTCCCGGGTGTGCCGGGCCCTCCTCGGCCGCCAGCGGGAACCCTCCCCGAGCCGCCTGCCGTGCGGCGATCACGCGCTTCTACACTGTCCCGGTACGAGAACGGGGACAGGGACACCGATGGCACGCAGCGTCACATCAGGGTCGGGACATGTGTCGCCGTCCGCCGGCTCCGGGGTTCTGTTGGTGGGCCGCGAGCGGGATCTCGGGCTCGTCTCCGGGCTGTTCGGTGCGCGGCCGGGCGGGGCGCTGCTGCTGTCCGGGGAGCCGGGAGTCGGCAAGTCGGCTCTGCTGGACGCCGTCGCCGCGGCCGCCGCGCAGGACGGCACCCGGGTGCTGCGGGCGGCGGGAGCCGAGTTCGAGGCCGACATCAGCTACGCGGCGCTCCACCAGATCCTGCTGCCGCTCCAGGAACTCCTCGACGGGCTCGGCGCGCCCGGCCGGGACGCCGTACGTGTGGCCCTCGGTCTGGGTGTGGGTCCCGCCCCGGAGCGTCTGGTCGTCTGCGCGGGTGTGCTGGCGCTGTTGCGGGCGGCGGCCGAGGACGGGCCCGTGCTGCTGGTCGTGGACGACCTGCCGTGGGTGGACCGGGCGAGCGCCGCCGTCCTCGGCTTCGTCGCGCGGCGGCTGGCCGGCGACCGCATCCGGTTCCTCGCCGCGTCCCGCACGGGCGTCCCGAGCTTCTTCGACGGCAGTGGGCTGCCCGCGCACGAACTGGCCGCCCTGGACGCGGAGTCCGCCGCGTGCCTCGTCGATCTGCGCTTCCCCGACCTGGCCCATCCGGTGCGCCTGCGGCTCCTGGAGGCCGCGCAGGGCAATCCCCTGGCCCTGCTCGAACTGCCCGGCGCGCTGCGCGCGGAGCAGCGCCGGGCCCGGGAGGTGCTGCCGGCCGTCCTGCCCCTGGGCGAGCGTCTGCGGTCGCTGTTCGTCTCCCGGGTCCGGGCGCTGCCCGAAGCGACCCGCACGCTGATGCTGCTCGCCACCCTGGACGGCAGCGGTGACCTCGGCGTGCTCTCCGCCGCCGCGCGGGAGAGCCGGGGTCACGGGGACCTGCGGGACCTGGACCCGGCCGAGCGGGACGGGCTGGTCCGGGTCTCCTCGTCGCCGCGCCGGCTGGTGTTCCGGCATCCGCTGATCATGTCGGCCGTCGTCGAGGTCGCCACCAGCAGCGGGCGGCGCGCGGCGCATCGCGCCCTGGCCCGGGTGCTGGCCGGCCGGCCGGAGCAGCGCGCCTGGCACCTGGGAGAGGCGACCCTCCAGCCGGACGAGGAGGTGGCGCGGCTCCTGGAGCGTTCCGCGCGGCGCGTCCTGGACCGGGGCGACGCGGTGGCGGCGATCGCGGCGCTCACGCGGGCCGCGGATCTCAGCCCGCTCGACGCCGACCGGGCCCGCCGGCTGTCCGAGGCCGCGTATGTGGGCGCCGAGGCGATCGGCGCGCTGCACAGCGCCTCGGCGCTCCTGGAGGACGCTCGGCGCGCGGACCCGGGGCACAGCGGGTCGCTGCGGTCCGCGACGGCCGCGGTCCAGCTCGTCCTCAACGGCGACGGCGATCTGGCGACCGCGCACCGCCTCCTGGTCGGCGCCATCGAGCAGGGCGACCACGGCTACGACGCCGAGGACCCGGCGCTCGTCGACGCGCTCCACATCCTCCTGCTGCTGTGCAACTACGGCGCCGACGAGGAATGGTGGGCGCCGTACTACGCGGCCGTCGCGCGGCTGCGTCCCGCTCCCCCGCCGCTGCTGCTGGTCGCCGCCCGCACCTGGGGCGATCCGGCGCACGCCGACGCGGGGACGCTGCGCGCGCTCGACGACATCATCGCGGGCATGCGCGAGGAGACCGATCCGGCCCGAGTCGTGCGGGTGGGGACGGCCGCCCTGTATCCGGACCGGCTGCCCGCGGTGCGCGAGGCGGCCTGGCGGCTGGTCCGGCAGGGGCGCGAGGGCGGTGCGGTGCGGCGGCACATCGGCGCCCTGCTGCACCTGTGCCTGGACGACTACCACCGGGGTGACTGGGCCGGGGTCCTGGAACTGTCCGAGGAGGGGCTCGAAGCCTGCTCGACATCCGGGTACACCGTCTGCACCTGGTTCTTCCAGTACACGAAGGGTCTGGTCACCGCGTCGCGCGGGGAGACGGCGACCGCGCACGCGCTCGCCGAGGCGATGACGAACTGGGCGGCGCCCCGGGGCATCAGGGAGGCGGTGCACTGCGCGTTGCACGTGCACGCGCTCGCGGACATGGCGGACGGTGACTTCGACGCGGCGTTCGGACGGGTGACCGCGATCAGTCCGGCCGGGAGTTTCCCCCCGTACGTCGCGCACGCGTCGTGGGTCTTCTTCGATCTGGTGGAGGCGGCGGTGCGCACGGACCGGCGCGCGGCGGCGGTCGCGCACACGGACGCGCTGCGCGGGACGAACGTCGCCGCTCTGTCGCCGCGTCTGGCGCTGCTCGCGGACGGCGCTCGGGCGCTGGTCGCGGAGGACGACGCCGAGTCGGCACGGCTGTTCGCGCGGGCCCTGGCGACACCCGAGGCGGAGCGGTGGCCGTTCGCCGTGGCACGGGTGCGGCTGGCGCAGGGCGAACGGCTGCGCCGCGCCCGCGCGCTGTCCGATTCCAAGGCCCCGCTGGCCGCCGCGCTCGGCGCCTTCGAGCGGTTGGGGTCCGTCGCCTGGGCCGAGCGGGCCCGCAAGGAACTGCGGGCGGCGCGCGGGTTCGTCGCGCGTACGGACGACGGGCGCGGTGCGGCGCTGACCGCGCAGGAGCGGCAGATCGCGGAGCTCGCAGCCACCGGCCTGACGAACAAGCAGATCGCCGGGCGGCTGTTCCTCTCGCACCGCACCGTCGGCGCCCACCTGTACCAGATCTATCCGAAGCTCGGGATCGCGTCGCGGACGGCGCTGCGGGACGCTCTGGAGTCGCCGGACGTCACTCCAGGGTGAGCAGTCCCGTCGCGGAGAGGTGCAGCGCGCGGCCGAGCCGTTCGGCGAAGTCGACCTTGGTGTCCGCGAGTTCGGGGTCCTGCTGCGCCTCGATCACCGCCGGTGAGGGGTGGGCGAAGGGCCACAGGCCCGCGGTGTACAGGACGGTCAGGGAGACCAGTTCCCGGGCGGCGGCCGGGGACAGCGCGGGCAGGTGGCCGCGCAGCAGTTCCGCCAGGTCTTCCAGGAGCCGGGTGTGGACGCGCTTGAAGTCGCGCACCGACTCGGCGGAGATGTTCCGTTCCAGTTCGGTGCCGAGTGCCGCGAACAGTTCGCACAGCAGGGCCCGGCCGGCCAGTGAGCGGGCGAGGACGTCCGTCACGGCCCGGGGCGACGCGGCCGGGTCCGCTCCTTCCCGGGCCAGCTCCGCGGGCAACTCCTCGATCCATCGCGCGAGTTCACGGTTGAGCAGTTCGAAGAAGACGGCTTCCCTGGTCTCGAAGTAGCGCACCACGTTCGTCTTCGACAGTCCGACCCGCCGGCTCAGCTCCCGCAGGCTGATGTCGCGTACGGGCAGCTCCGCCAGCAGTTCGGCCGCGGCTTCGAGGATGGTCTGCTTGCGGACCTCGCGCTGCTCGGCGCTGCGCGCGCGCCGGAAGTCCGTCGGCCGGTCGTCTGTCATCGTCGCTTCCTCGGGTCCCTCGTCGCGACCCGCACCCGGCGCCGCCTGCGGCAACCCTACGCCGCACCGGGTGACGCGGATCAGACGGACTCGCTCACCGGGAGCCACTCGGCGTCCGAGGCGGCCCGCTCGGCTGCCGCGCGGGCGGCGACGGCCGCGGCGTCCTTGCCGAGCAGCAGTCGCAGCGGCGGCTCGTCGGCCTCCGCGATGTCGAGCAGAACCCGGGCGATGCGGTCCGGGTCGCCCGGCTGCTTGCCGTCCTGGCTGCGGATGCCCTCGACGGAGGCGCCGACGACGCTCCGGTAGGGCTCGCTGATCGGCGGGGTGGTCATGGAGGAGCCGGCCCAGTCGGTTCGCATGCCACCCGGCTCGGCGACGGTCACCTTGATGCCGAGCGGGGCGACCTCCTTGGCGAGGACCTCGGAGAAGCCTCCCACGGCCCACTTGGCCGTCTGGTACGCGCCGAGGCCGGGCACGCCCACCCGTCCGCCGACGGAGGAGATCTGGATGATGTGGCCGGCCCCCTGCTCGCGCAGGACGGGCAGGGCCGCCCTGGTGACGTTGACGACGCCGAAGAGGTTCGCGTCGATCTGGTCGCGGAAGGCCTGCTCGGAGGTGTCCTCGATGGCGGCCATGTCGGCGTAGCCGGCGTTGTTCACGACCACGTCAAGCCGCCCGAACGCCTCGACGGTTCGCTCGACGGCGTTACGTGCGGCGGCCGGGTCGGTGACGTCCAGGGTGACGAGCCGGACCCGGTCGCCGTACTTGTCCGCGAGGTCGGCGAGGGGCTCGGTGCGCCGGGCGGTGGCGGCCACCCGGTGTCCGGCGGCCAGCGCCGCCTCGGCGAGGGCGCGGCCCAGCCCGCGGGAACTGCCTGTGATCAACCAGGTCTTGCTCATGAAACTGCCTCGTTTCCATCCCGTACCAAATAAAAGGCCGGTGGACCTTTATACGTTCCACGGTAAAGGTCCAGTGGCCTCTTGTCCAGCGACCACTTGTCCGGCGGCCTTCGTCCAGCAACCTCCCGTCCGGCCCGGGGAAGTCAGTCGATCGACGGATCCCGGGGGCGGAACGGAGACACGACACTGGGGCCGACCACCACACCCGAGCCACACCTTCGGAAAGGACCGCACACCATGACGGTCATCGACAGCCCCCTGCCGGACAAGGAACGCGCGATCGCGGGCGAGGCCCTTCAGGCGACGCTGGTCGACCTTCTCGATCTGTCCCTGGTGGCCAAGCAGGCGCACTGGAACCTGTACGGACCGCGCTTCCGCTCCATCCATCTGCAGCTCGACGAAGTGGTCACCACGGCCCGCGACTTCGCGGACGCGGTGGCGGAGCGGGCCGCCGCGCTGGGGGTCAGCCCGGACGGACGGGCCGCCACGATCGCCGCCACCAGCGGCGCGCCCGCCTTCCCGGCCGGCTGGACGAAGGACACCGTTGCCATCGACGCGCTGGTCCGGACGTTCGCCGCCGTCATCGCGCGGGCCCGCACCCATGTCGAACTGACCGGCCCGGCCGACGCCGTGACTCAGGATCTGCTGATCGGGCTGACCGCCGCGCTGGAGAAGCAGAGCTGGATGTTCCAGGCCGAGAACAGGACCTGACGGGACACGAAGGGCCCGCGGCGGATCAGCCGGCGGCATCCAGCCGCGTGGCGAAGTAGTCCGTGAGCTTGTCGACGGCCTGGTCGATGTACTCCTTCTTGTCGTACAGGTCGACGTGGCTGGCGCCCTCGATCCGGTGCAGCTCCGCGCTTCCGGTGGCACGCTGGTGCGCCTCGACCGCCATCCAGGCGGTGACGGCGCGCTCCCCGATGATCTGGAGCACGGGGCGCGGCCCGATCAGCGGAACGGCGAAGAAGGCGTCGTAGAAGGCCAGTTTGTCGATGCTCTCCCAGGCCAGGAACCTGGCGGACCGCTCGTGCGCTCCGCGCGCGGTGCAGTAGTACTCGAAGCCCTCGACGCCGTGGTCGCCGCCGAGCGCGCGGGCCTGCTCCGCCGTCTCGGGGAACATCGTCATCACGCCCGGGTCGGTGCCGCGGGCGGCGGCGGTCCGGGCCTGTCCGGCCGCGTCCAGCAAGGACTGGAAGACGGCCGGGTCCTGGCCGCCGTCGGCGCCGAGGCGGAACTGGCGGGACGGGTCGGCGGTGGAGACCGTGGCCACGGCGCGGACGCGATGGTCGCCGCCGGTGGCGGCCAGCGCATAGCCGCCGGAGGCGCAGATGCCGAGCAGCCCGATCCGCTCGGCGTCGACCTCCTCACGGGTGGTGAGGTAGGAGACGGCGGCCTTGAAGTCCTCCACACGCTGCGCGGGGTCCTCCAGGCCGCGCGGGAGTCCGCCCGATTCGCCCTGGTGGGCGGCGTCGAAGGCGAGCGTCACGAAGCCGCGCTCCGCCATCAGCCGCGCATAGGTGCCGGACGTCTGCTCCTTCACTCCGGTGCCGGGGTGACCGACCACCAGCGCGGGCCACGGACCGGAACCGGCCCGATCGGGTGTGTAGAGGTGGGCGGCGATCTCGATGCCGGCGCTGTCGAAGGTGACGCTGGATCTGGCCATGGGGCACTCTCCCTGATCTGCGATGTCGGGTGTCTTCGATGCCTGGAGGACTCGGTCCGTCCTGAACACGTTTCTACGATCGCAGGGGCCGACGCCTCCGAAAAGAGACAGATTCCTGCCCGGGAAAGAACCTTCCCCCTCACATGTAACCCCCTTGCCCTCGTATTCGTCACCTGTCAAAGTGGTGACGCATAGAGCTTGTCGCTTCGCCCGTACGCCGCCGAATCGGCGGTCCAGGAGGAATGCCATGAAGAGCACCAACCCGGTCTTCGCCCGCTGGGGCGCCGGCCGCGCCCAGAGCCCGGCCGCGGCCGAGCCCGTGACCGGCTTTCCCGCCAACCCCTACGCCACCGCGGGCGTCGCCGTCGCCGACAGGGACACCGTCACGTCCGCGATGACGGTGGACGACGTGGTGGTCCGCACCGCGACGACGCTGGGCACCGTCGTGCTGGGCGCGGTGCTGTCGTGGCTGCTGCTGCCCGTCGACGAGGCCACCATCGGACGCTCGTACGGGATCGCCGTCGGTGCCGCCCTCATCGCCTTCGTCCTGTCGATGATCCAGGCGGTGCGGCGGACGCCGTCCCCGGCTCTGATTCTCGGATACGCGGCGTTCGAGGGCGTGTTCCTCGGTGTCCTGTCCAGCGCGACCTCCACCTACATCGCGCCGGGTGTGGTCGTCCAGGCGGTACTCGGCACCTTCGCCGTGGCCGCGGGCATGCTCATCGCCTACCGCATGCGCTGGATCCGGGTGACGCGCCGGTTCACCGGGATCGTCGTCTCCGCCGCCACCGGATTCGTCCTGCTGCTGCTCGCCGACTCGCTGTTCTCGGCCTTCGGCGCGGGCGGCGGCCTGGGCTTCCACAGCGGCGGTCTCGGCATCGCCTTCGGGGTCGTGGGCATCCTGCTCGGCGCGTGCTTCCTCGCGCTGGACTTCCGGCAGATCGAGGACGCCGTCGCCTTCGGCGCACACCGGGACGAGGCCTGGTTCGCCGCCTTCGGCCTCACCATGACGCTGGTGTGGATCTACCTGGAGGTGCTGCAGGTGCTGACCATCTTCAACAGCGACAACTGACAGCACAGACAGCCCGTCAGACAGACAGATCCCCACACCTGAATTGAGGTGCCGTGGTCCGGTGGGACTCCCTACCCTCGGCACCATGCACCACGAATCCGCCCTGCTGAACGTCATCGACGTGGAAGCCACCTGCTGGGACGAGCAGCCTCCGCCCGGCTCCGTGCACGAGATCATCGAGATCGGTCTCACCGTCGTCGACATGTCGGCAGGGCGCCGCGTGTCCCGGCATCGCGTCCTGGTCCGCCCGGCCCGGTCGACGGTGAGCGCCTTCTGCACCGAACTGACGGGACTGACCCGGGCCGAGGTGGACCGGGGCGTCACCTTCGCCGAGGCGTGCCGGATCCTCGTCGAGGAGTACGCGGCCGGAGAGCGGCCCTGGGCGAGCTGGGGCGAGTACGACCGCCGGCAGTTCGCCCGGCAGAGTCGCGCCGACGGCGTGGCCTACCCGTTCGGCCGTCCCGCGGAGCGCACCCACACCAACGCCAAGGCCGTCTTCGCCGCCGCCTACGGGCTGCACAAGAAGCCGGGCATGGCCCACGCACTTCAGCCGGCCGGACTGCCGCTGGAGGGGCGCCATCATCGCGGCGAGGACGACGCGTGGAACATCGCCGCGCTCGTCCTCGATCTGCGGGGCCGCGGGGCATGGCCGGGCACGACCGCAGGTGGCCAATGCCTGTCCAGGGATCACGAAGCCTGAGGGGGCATGCGCATCGCGCATGCCCCCTCAGGCTTCGTGCACGGGCCGGCCGTCAGAGCGTGCCGGTGCGCAGTTGGCGGGTCTTCCAGCCCAGCAGCCCCGCCTGGACGATGAAGAAGACCCCGCCGCCCGTGGCGTAGACGGACAGCACGTCGAGGGACGGATCGTCGCCCGCGGCCTGGATGTTGTAGAAGACCCCGACGAGGAACGACAGACCGCCAGCGATCAGCATGGGCCACTGCTTGCCCAGTTCGGGGCCGCGCCGCCGGATCCCCACGGTCACCTGGGCCGCACCGGAGAGGACGGCCCAGGCGCCGAACACGTGCAGCACCGGCGCGACACCGCCCGCCCCCGCGATCCCCACGGCGACGGCGGCCAGGGTGCTCAGCACTCCGTTGAAGGCCGTGACCCGGCGCTCCGAGCCGTCGGGCAGGGTCCGGTGGTCGATCAGCGAGGACACCGCGTCGATCAGCGGATAGGCGACGAGCAGGGTGATCGCGAGGGCGTCGACGTTCTCGTGGGCTCCGGCGAAGACGAACGCCCACACCACGGCCAGGACGCCGCGGCCCAGGTACAGCTTGAGCAGAACGGAACGTTCGGCGGTCGTGGTGGGCGCGGGCGGCGCAGGGGTCTGCGTACTCATGACGGTTCGGCCTTTCTCAGGGGCGATGGAGGAGGAAGGGGTGGGTGGTCCGGTCGGTGCCGGGCCGGAACGGGGTGGTACGGCGTCAGCCTCGTCGTGGCATGTGTGTCCCGGCTACCGTCAGGTGACTGCCGGGGTCGGTCACACCTGCGTATCGTGGAGAGTGAACATGCCTGGAGAACATGCCGTCGGACCATCGGGTATCCACACGCATCTGCACGGCACCCGTCACGTGGGTAGCATGCGCAGCGACATCCATATGGAGGGAGTGAACGGTTGTGAGCAGCCGATCAGCCGCCACGCTCCGATCGCGGTACGCCGAACAGGCCGCGTCGGATCTGGCGGACAACCGCCGGCGTCAGCAGGAACTCGCGGACCAGCTCGCGGTCCTGAAGCAGCAGGAAGCACTGCTGGTGGACATCCTGAACCTCGCCGAGCGGTACGAGGGCTTCGCCGACGCCTCGCGCCTGCCGGAGCAGGTACAGGACGAGGTCGGCCCGGCGCAGGCGCCGTCGGCCAAGAAGACCGCCGCGGCCACCAAGACCCCTGCGGCCACGAAGACTCCGACCCGGAAGGCTCCCGCGGTCAAGAAGGCCCCGGCGAACACGAAGGCGAAGGGTGACACCAAGGGGACCTCGCGCCAGCCGCTGCTCGGGGATCTGCTGGTCGACCTGCTCGCCGGTCACGACGCACCGCAGCCGGCCGCCGATCTGCGTGAGGAACTGCTGGCGAAGCACCCGGGCCGCAATCCGACACCGCAGGTGGTGCGCAACACCCTTGAGTCGCTGGTCGCCAAGAGCCGCATCCGGCGCCACAAGAAGCAGCGGTCCGTGATGTACACCCTCGTGAAGTCCGCGAACTGAGCGCGCTCCCCCCGGCGGACGGCGGCCACGGACACAGCCCCTCCTCCCGCGGGAGGGACGTGTTGTCCGGCGGTCCCCGAGGGCGTTTCCGGACACGCCGCTAAACGCGCCAGATGTTGTCGAACGCGTCCTGCTCGACGGCACGGCGCAGCCGTTCGGCCTCCAGCTGCGTGACCGCCTCGCCGACGGCGGCGAGCACGGTGACGACCGCGTCGTCGTCCCGGTCGTCCTGGCGGTCCCACGACGACGTGTCCTGACACCTCGCGGCCGCCAACAGCCCGACGAGTACCGGTTCGCAGGACGCGGCGCGCGCCTCCGCGGCACGGCGGGCCGGGGAAGCGGCCCGTTCCTCGCCCGCGGTTCCCCGCCAGAACCCGTGGCGCTTCGGCCTCGGGCGGGCGATCGCTCCGGACCTCTCCAGCTCGGCCAGATAGGCGGCGGCGAGTCCGGGACCACGCCGCCAGAGCCAGTTCTCCACCGTCTCGTACGGTTCCCTGCGGTCCAGGGCCGCGGCCGCGCGGTCCAACAGGGTTTCACCCATGGGGCGTTGCGTGCCGGGCACCATGCGGTCGCCGTCCAGGGACAGTGCGCCGCTCGTGAGGAGGTCGATCGCCTCGGCGCCCGCGAGCGCGAGGGACAGGCCGCCCGGCTCCGCCCGCTGCTCGTGCGGCACGTCCAGGGCGACCAGGGTGAGGTCCTGTGCGGTGGTCATCGGCGTAACTCCTTGTCCGGGGGGCGTGGTGACGCCGCTTCCACGGCGAGGCGAGGCTTCAACAGTGAGGCCGGGCCTCAGAGGAGGTCCGAGGCCGACGGACCGTACCCCCACATGACCGCTGTCGCGGACCAGCTCCACACCTGTGCGCTGTCGGGCCACTCGCGGCCCGTGACCGGGGTGTCGGCGTCGGTGCGGTTGATGGCGGCGCGGGCCGGGGCGGCGACGGCGCGGCGGCGCTCGGGGATCCGGGTGCGGGTGTACGTGACGGAAGCCATGGCGTGTGCCGTCTCTCTCCGGTCGGCGGTACGGATGGTGCGGGCCCCGTGCCGGGGGAAGGGGCACGGGACCCGCGGTCCGAGGGGGCGGTCAGGCGGCGGCGCGGGCGTCGATGACGACCGGGACGTTGCCGCGCGTGGCCTTGGAGTACGGGCAGATCTGGTGGGCGGCGTCGGCGAGTTCCTGCGCGGTGCTCCGGTCGACACCGCCGAGGACCGGCGTCAGGACCGCGGAGAGGGTGAACTCGCCGTCGTCGCCGTGCGTGAGGGTGACCTCGGCGGTGATGGCGGTGCTGGTCAGCCGGATATTGCGGCTCGTCGCGGCGCGGCGCAGGGCGCCCAGGAAGCAGGCGGCCCAGCCGGCGGCGAGCAGTTGCTCGGGGTTGGTCGCGGCGCCCGATCCGCCGAGCTCCTTCGGCAGGGCGAGGCCGGTCTCCAGCAGCCCGTCCGAGGAGCGGACGCGGCCGCCGTTGCGGCCCTCTCCGTCGACGTCGACAACAGCGGTGTAGCTGACAGCCATGACTCGTGCTCCCCATCTGGGTCGGAAGTTCGGGCGCCACGATCCGGACCCGATCAGGGGCACCGGTTGGGGCGGTGATGGAATCGTGGCAGAGAAATTCATCACCAGTCAAGACGGTTACGACATACGAAAGTCCTCCATCGCCTCACTCACACCTACCTCCGCATTCTCCTTGACAGGTCACACCAGATCGTGCGAGCGTTCGTCACCAGTCAGACCAGTTATTCATTGGTGAGGGGAAATCCCATGGCAGTCGTCCGCTTTCATCTCGTGTCCTCGCTCGTCCCGTCGGACGTCCTGGCGGTCCTGACGGACTTCGGTCCCTCCCGCGCCGCCTCCTGGCCCACGATCGACGCCGACCACTTCGAGGTGCACGGCCTCGGGGACACCTGGGCCGAGGTGACCGAGGGCACCGCCGCCGCGTGGGAGCGGGCGCGCTACGAGTGGCAGCCCGGGGGCGACACCGTCACCATCACCACCCTCGACTCGAAGCTGTTCGGAGCCGGTGGCGGCTGGGTCTTCCGGCTGACCCCGGAAGGCGCCGGCACCCGGGTCGATGTCGAACTGACCCGCACACCCGGCTCGTTCAAGGGCAAGGTGCTCGCCTCACTGCTGCCTCTCGCGGCACCCGCCTCGCTGCGCAAGTCGTTCTCGGGACCGCTTCAGGCAGCATGACACATGTGTCGCCGACAAGCAGCACTCGTCGGCCCATTACTCACACCTCACCACCTGGTCGTCCCGTCACACCTCGCACCATCAGGAGCCTTCGATGACCGCATCGCCCGCCCAGGGCACCGGCCCGCTCTCCCCCGGCAGTCACACCTATCAGCTGGCCGGTATCGTCCAGCGCTACCACGTGCACGGCGCCGGACCGGTGTGCGTCGTCCACTCCGGTGGGCCCGGCATCGCCTGGGACTACCTGCGCATGCCCGCCCTTGAGACCCATCTGACGATGGTCTACGTCGAGCCCGTCGGGACCGCCGAGGACAGCCGGCTGCCCTCACACCCGCACGGCTACACCCGGGAGCGGTACAGCGGCTTCCTCGACGTGCTCATCAGCCGCCTGGGCGTGCCCGAGGTGTACCTCCTGGGACATTCGCACGGGGCGTTCGTGGCCGCACATCACGCGCTGCACCGGCCCGAGCGGCTCGCGGGTGTGGTGCTCTACGAGGGCGCGCCCGTCACCGGACCCGAACACGCCGCCGAGGCGGGCCGCATGGTGGAGGCGTGGGCCGCGCGGCACGCCGGACACCCCGGACTGCCCGGCGTGCTCGCTGCGTTCGGCGCGATGTCCCGCATCTCCGACGACGAGGAGACCGTGGCCGTCGCCCGCGGTGTGCTGCCGTCGTACTTCGCCGACTACTGGGCCGACGAGGAACGTCTGGCACCGTTCCGGGACGCGATCCGGGCCACGTACATCTCCGGTCTGGACGAGGACCTCACCCCCGATGTCATCGACGACCGCGTCGCGCTCAAGGGACTCACTCTGCCCACCCTGGTCGTGGTGGGCCTGCACGACGTCATCTGCGGCCCTCGCTGGGGCCGCGAACTGCATGAACTGATCCCCGGCTCCCGGCTGCTGACGCTGGAGAACAGCGGGCACTTCGGCCACCTGGAGGAGCCCGAACTGTTCGCGGACACCGTCCGCGACTTCGTCCGGAGCACCGGCGCCGGGGAGCCGGACCGCCGCGGCTGACCCGCAGGACGTACGACCACGCCCGGCGGACCGGACTCCGCCGTCACGGGGATGGGACGGCGGAGCCGGCACCCCCATTGTTCCCGGTTCAACTTCCCCGCCGCCAGAGGGCGTCCCGGCCTGCGGACGTGCGACACCGGCGTCGCTAGACTCCCCCGCATGTCCGACATCGACGCGATCCGCCGCGCCACCTACATCAGCCTGACGACGTTCCGGAAGGACGGCACACCGGTCGCGACGCCCGTGTGGCAGGTACCCCGGGCCGACGGCGCGGTGCTCGTCGTGACACCCGCCGACTCGTGGAAGGTCAAGCGGATACGCAACAACGACGCCGTGACCGTGGCCGTCTGCACCGTGCGCGGACGTACCGCCCCCGACGCCGCCGTCCTGTCCGGCACCGCGCGCCTGCTCGACGAGGCGGGCACCGCCGACGCGCAGAAACTCCTCGGGAAGAAGTACGTCAGCTCGCGGATCGGCAACGGATTCCTCAAGATCCTCCGGGTGCGCAAGAAGCCCAACATCGGTATCGAGATCACCCTTTGACGATCACTCATTGATCCTTTCGACTGATCAGATTCGGACCGAAGGGCACACGAGAGCGCACGGGAACAGTCTCCGGCAATCGTTTTGGGCATATGCCATACCGGGTTGCCGTCAACTGTCTAGGGTTCCGGCGAGGGCTGGAGAACCGACCCTCGCATCCCTTGGAGGAGAACCCGTGACCAATGTGGAAGTGTCCCTCAAGACCCTGCTGACGGAAGTCGAGGGTGCGCTGGGAGCCGCCGTCGTCGACTACACGAGCGGCATGGCGCTGGGCACCCTGGGCGGCGGCAAGGAACTCGACCTGAACGTCGCGGCGGCCGGAAACACCGATGTGATCCGCGCCAAGATGCGCACCATGGAGACGCTCGGCCTGAAGGCCGAGATCGAGGACATACTCATCACCCTCGGCACCCAGTACCACCTGATCCGCCCCGTCTCCGGCCGTACGGGGAACGGGCTGTTCATCTATCTCGTCATCGACAAGGGCCGCTCGAACCTCGCCATGGCGCGGCACCACCTCAAGCGCGTCGAGGAGCAGCTGGAAGTCTGAGCCCCGGCTCTTTTTCTTTGCTCACCACTTGAAGATTTCTTCAAGTCTCCATCTCTGCATCCGTCGAACTCTCGGATCCGACGGCCCCCGGCCGGGAAGGATGGGACGGCACAGCGGGCGGGGCGGCGGGCGTGGCCGCCGCTCCCCGTCTCCACACCCGCATCCGCATTCCGAGCCAGGGAAGTGAGCGATCCCCGTGCAGGCGCCCCTCTACCAGGTCAAAGCAGAGTTCTTCCGCATGCTCGGGCACCCGGTCCGGATACGTGTTCTGGAGCTGCTTCAGAACGGACCGATATCGGTACGCGACCTGCTGATCGACATCGACATCGAACCCTCGAACCTCTCGCAGCAACTCGCTGTCCTGCGCCGTTCCGGCATCGTCGTCTCCACCCGCGAGGGCGCGACCGTCAACTACGCGCTCGCCGGTGGTGACGTCGCCGAACTCCTGCGCGCGGCCCGCCGTATCCTCACCGAACTCCTCACCGGCCAGAGCGCCCTGCTGGCCGAGCTCCAGGACTCCGAGCTCCCCGGGCCCGACGAGGGCCCGGAACACACCGAACGGCCCGGGCAGCCCGCCGCGCACGTCCGGCATTGACAGCATGAGGGCATGACGACGACGCTCGGTGCCTTTGTCCTCGGTACACCCGACCCGCCCGCGCTGGCGGACTTCTACCGGGCCCTGCTGGACTGGGAGGAGGTCGACCGGCAACCTCGATGGGTCCGGCTGCGCGCTCCGGAGCGCGAACGCCCCGGCCTCAGCTTCCAGTGGGAGCCCGACCACACTCCGCCGACCTGGCCCCCGCGCCCCGGCACCCAGCAGATGCAGGCCCACATCGACATCCAGGTCGACGACCTGGCCGCGGAGACCGAGCGGGCCCGTGCCCTGGGGGCGACGCTCGAGGACCATCAGCCGCAGCCGGACGTACGGGTCATGCGCGACCCGCACGGTCACCTGTTCTGTCTCTTCCTGCCCGGCGCCTGACCGGTCCCGCTCAGCCGGACACGGGCTCCTGACCGCCGGGGCCGGGGGCGGCGACCTCGGCGACCACGGTGGACAGCGCCTCGCCGAGCGGTAGTTCGACCCGGCCCGCGGCCCAGCGGTCGCCCCGGGTAGGGCCCTGGTTGACGATCAGGACCGGGATCCCCGCGTCGGCCGCGCGCCGGACGAACCGCAGCCCGGACATGACCGTCAGGGACGAGCCGAGCACCAGCAGCGTGGTGGCGCCGTCCACCGTCTCCCGGCACAGGGCCACCCGCTCGGGCGGGACGTTCTCGCCGAAGAAGACGACGTCGGGCTTGAGGACTCCGGTGCCGCAGTCCGCGCACGGCACCAGCCGGAACTCGCGCACCGCGTCCTCGGGCAGTTCCACGTCGCCGTCCGGGTTGACCCGCGCGGCCCGGTGCCGCTCGGCGACCGCCTCGAAGCCGGGGTTGGCGGCACGCAGTCGCCGGTCGAGATCGGCGCGGGTGCTGGTCCGGCCGCAGCGCAGGCACACCACCCGGTTCAGGCTCCCGTGCAGCTCGATGACGTGCCGCGCGCCGGCGGCCTGCTGGAGTCCGTCGACGTTCTGCGTGATGACACCGGTGACCAGACCGGCGCGGGTCAGCGCGGTGACCGCCCGGTGCCCGGCGTTCGGGTCGGCCCGGGTCATGGCGCGCCAGCCGAGCTGGCTGCGGGCCCAGTACCGCTGCCGGGCCTCCTCGCCGCCGACGAAGTCCTGGTACGTCATCGGGGTGTGCCGGCGCAGCGAGCCGTGCTCGCCGCGGTAGTCCGGGATGCCCGACTCGGTGGAGAGGCCCGCACCGCTCAGCACCACGACGCCGCCCGCCCGCACGGCGTCGACGACGGCCGACAGGTCGGTCGTGGCCGCGGGCAGATCGCCGGTGGGCTCCCAGTTCAGCGTAGGTCTGATCCGCATGTCTGCCAGCGTACGCAGCCCGGCCGGCCGGGGCCGGTCAGGTGCCGGTCAGGGCGCGGCAGGCCATCTGCAGGGCCAGCCGGTAGCTCGGGTCGTCCAGGTCGATGCCGAGGCGGTCACGGACCTGGTGCAGCCGGGCGGCGACGGTGTTGCGGTGCAGGCCGAGGGCGCGGGCCGTCGCGGCGGCCGAACCGCCGCTCTCCAGGAACACCCGCAGCGTCGTCAGCAGGTGGGCGTGCTCGGGATCGCGCAGCGGGGCGAGAGCCGTCTCGGCGAAGGCGCGGGTGATGTCGGACTGCTGCCAGGCGGCCAGCAGCTGGCCGACGCCGAGTTCGTCGGTGTGCTCCACGGCGGGGCGGAACTCCCGGGCGGCGGCGAGACGCGCCGCGTTGCGGGCCTCGGTCAGGGTGTCCGCGAGGCCGCCGGGGCCCTGGTGCGGCCGACCGATACCGGCGACGAGGCGCCGCCGCACGGGCAGTTCGGCGAGGGCCCGGCGCACGTCGCGCAGCAGCCGGCGCGGATCGTCGGTGGCGGGCCTGCGGGTGCTGCTCGCCCACAGGTCCCAGGAGGCGTCGTCCTCGGCCACGGCCTGGACGGTCAGGCCGTGCCGGGCGAGTGCCGCGACCAGCGCCGTGACGAAGGTGTCGGGGCCGTCGCCCGCGGGGGTGTGCCCGGCGCGGACGAACAGTCCCAGGTGCCAGTCCTCCAGACGCCAGCCGAGGGCGACGGCCCGCTCGACGGTCTCCCGGCTGACGCTCGACCGGCCGGTGACGACGTCGGTGAGGAGCCGTCGGCGGGCGGCCCGGTCGTGGTCGGCGCGGGTGCGGGCGCCCGCGAGCCAGGACCGGATGAAGGGTTCGAGCAGCGCGAGGCCGAGGGCGATCGTCTCGGCGCGGCTGTCGTCCACGCCGTCCACGGGGCACAGCAGCCAGGCGGGGACCGGGGCGGCGCCGCCCGGCCGGTGCCCGGCGGGCGGGGCGGCGTGCACGGGGTGGGCGAGCAGCCGGGCGGTGCGCTGCGGGACGGCGAGGTCGGGGCGGAGGGTGTCCGGCGGCACCGGGTCGCCGAGGATGGCCGCGCCGTCGGGGGTGACGAGGCTGATGTCGGCGGTGAGGACGGAGCGGGCCGCGACGATCAGGTCCGGGCCCTCGGTGTGGTGGGCGAGGCGGCGCACCAGGGTCTCCACGGTGCGGGCCCTGGCCACCTCGGGCGCGCGCACCCGCAGGGTCAGGTCGAGGGCGAGGCGGAACGGGTCGTCGGTCGGCACCCACAGCACCGGGATGCGCAGCCGGTCGGCGAGCCGGACCGCCGACAGGGGCGGCCGGTCGGTGTCGTCCACGGTGACGCAGAGCGCGGCCGCCCCGGCCTCCTGGGCGCGGCGCACCAGGGCGTCGAGCCGGTAGGCGGGGGCGGCGTCGCGGGCGTCGCAGATCACGAGGTGCCCGGCGATCGCGTCGAGGGCGCCCTGGTAGGCGATGACGTCGGTGACGGGCCGGTCGAGTCCGGCGTGTCCGGCCAGCGTGCGGGCGGTGCGCAGCAGCGGGTCGGCGAGCAGGTCCGCGACGGTGGGGGCGGCGCTCATACCCGGTTCCCCTCGGTGCGGCGGCCCCAGCCGGGCGGCGGCGTGCGGTGCGGGGCGGGTGCCAGGTCGAGGCCGAAGGCGGCGGGGCCGACCAGGGCGGCGGCCTCGGCGGGCCAGTCGTACAGGGCGGGCAGGGCGAGCAGGACCAGGTGCTGGCCGGTGCGGATCTGATCGGCGCGCAGCGGGCGGCGGCCGCTGGGGTCGACGGCGGTGACGATCCGGGGGCAGGCGGCGCGGGTGACGCCGTCGACGGTGACGGCCAGGTATTCGTCGAGGAGGTCGACGCGGACGACGGCGCCGGTGCGCCGGTCGGTGAGGGTGGCCCAGCCGGGGGTCAGGTCCTGGCGCGGGACGATCTCCTCGGTGCGGCCCACCGCGAGCAGTTCGGCGTCGAGGGCGGCGGCGAGGTCGTCGGGGGTGGTGCGGTGGTCGCCGGCGGCGGCGAGGAAGCGCTCGCCGAGGCGGAGGCAGGCGCTCACTGATCCCCGTACGCCGATCCGGGCGAGGGTCGCGGCGGGCAGCGGGTGCAGGGCGACGGCGGCGGCTCCGCCGAGGGCGAGGACGTTGGCGCGCAGGAGGGGTTCGACGCGGCGGGGCGCGCAGTCCTGGACGACGACGGTGTCGCCGCCGGGGCCGACGAGGGCGAGGGGGTGGGTGGGCAGGCCGTGCAGGGCGGTGACGGTCTGGTCGATGCGCGGGAAGGCGCGGCCCATGAGGTCGCCGTCGACGAGCGGCAGGCCGAGGCGGGCCGCGGCGACGCCCGCGATGAGTGTGTTCAGGCCGCCCACCTCGATGACGCCGATCGCTCCGGCGGGACGGCCGGTCACGTCGGTGACGGTGCGGACGGCGCGGACGAAGTCGTCGGGGTCGGCGAGGCGCTCGGCGAGGACGTCGGGCGCGCCGCCCTGGCCGACGTGGACCACGACGGTGTCCGGCGGCAGGTCGGCGGCGGGCGTCAGGGTGACGGGCGTCCGGTCGAGTTCGCGGCGCAGGAGCAGGGCGCCGGTGGCGACCTCTCCGCCGCCGCCCGACCCGAGCAGCTGGGCGCCCACGGCCAGTGCGGGCAGCCGCGCGGCCGTGAGCGTGTGCCGCGGGGCGGGGGCGGTCGGTGGGGTGGTCACGCTTCGATCATCACACTTCGGCGGCGGGCAGCGGCTCGTAGGTGTGGTCGTAGCCGAAGTAGCCCGGTCCGGCGAGGGCCAGGCCCTCGGGGGTGCGCCAGCGCGGGTCGCAGGGCACGCCGAGGACACTGACCCGCAGGCCGTAGCGGAGCGTCTCGGTGGTGACCGGTTCGCCGGAGTCGGTGTCGAGGACGCAGATCAGGTCGGGCACGCTGACCACGACGTTTCCGTCGTGGGTGGCGACCAGGTTCTCGTTCTGGAAGGACAGTTCGAGGGTGGATCCGCTGTCCTGGGCGAGTCCGGCGAGGCGGGCGGTACCGCGGGCGAAGCCGCCGGTGGTGGTGCGCCGCACGTCGGCGACCTTGCCGGTGAAGACCAGGCGCCCGCCGAGGGTGGTGGCCGCGGCGGCGACCGGGTCGTCGTGGCCCTCGCGGGCCTCGCGGATGGCGCGGCCGACGCGCTCGCACAGGGTGAGGGTGCCGGGGACGAGGTGGTCCTTGGCCTGGCGGCCGGTCAGCGCGTAGAGGCTGACGGCGGCGCTGCACCCCATCTCGACGGTGGCGGCGCGGGCCAGGCGCTCGGCCCAGGCGTTGCCGTCGGTGCGCAGTGCGACGGAGTTGCCGCGCTCGTCGGCCAGGGCCATCGGGGAGGCCGATATCCCGCCGAGGGTGGGCAGCAGCATCTGGAGTTCGGGGAAGGCGCGGCCCATGCCGTCGGCGTCGATGAGCGGCACCCCGGCCTCGGCGGCGGCGACGAACGGGGACATCGAGTTCAGTCCGCCCGCCTCGATGGAGACGGTGTGGGTGGCCCGCTTGCCGAGCAGGTCCTCCAGGGCGCGCAGCGCGCCGAGGATCTCGTCGCCGGAGGGCAGCTTCTCCAGCATGACGGTGGGGGCGCCCATGAACGCGGTGGGGATCACCACGGCGTCGTCGTCGATCTCGTCGACGCCGAGGAGGGTGACGGGCCCGTGCCGCTTGAGCGCCTGCTCGGCCAGGAGGCGGCCGACGAACGGGTCGCCGCCTCCGCCGGTGCCGAGGACGGCGGCGCCGCGCGCCAGGTCGGGCAGGTTGTCGGCGGTGATCTCACGCATCGTGGCCTCCCAGGCTCAGCTCTCCGACGGCCTTGACGCGGATCCGGGTCGCGTTGCCCGGGAGGTAGGCCAGGGGTACTTCCTCGATGTCGACGATCTCGACGGAGCCGGGGCGGGCGCCGGCGGCGACGGCGCGCTCGACGGCTTCCTGGCGGGCCTCGTCGAGGACCGTGTCGCGGGCCTGCGGGACGACCGAGTAGACCCGGTCGACCTCGCCGCCGACCTGGGCGATCGCCGCGCCGATGGCGTTGGCGACGGCGAAGTGGTCGGGGCGCACCACGCTGGAGGCGCCTTCGAGGTTGTCGGGTACGAGGATGCTGCCGCCGCCGACGGCGACGACGGGGACGGGTTCGGCGGAGGCCCGCATCCGGTCGACGACCTCGGCGAGCCGGTCGTCGATCTCGCGCAGCGCCGCGTCGACCACGGCCTTGTCGAGGTGGGCGACGAGTGCGGGGTCGCCGACCTCGGCGCGCTTCCCGGCGACGGCGATGTCGGTGGCGGTCAGCCGGGTGCCGCCGAAGACGAGGGCCTCCTGGCCGAGCCGGTAGCCGACGCTGGCCGGGCCGACGGCGATGCCCGACGCGCCGTGCACGACGTGGCTGCCGCCGCCGATGCCGACGGAGAGCACGTCGGGCATCCGGAAGTTGGTCTGCACGCCCGCGACCTGCACATCGGTGGAGGCTTCGCGGGGGAAGCCGTTCTGGAGGATGCCGACGTCGCTGGTGGTGCCGCCGATGTCGACGACGGCGCAGGACGGCAGCCTGGACAGGAACGCGGCGCCGCGCATCGAGTTGGTGGGCCCCGAGGCGAAGGTGGCCACCGGATAGCGGCGGGCGTAGTCGACGTCCATGAGGGTGCCGTCGTTCTGGCTGAGGAACACCGGGGCGCTGATGCCCGCGTCCGCGACGGTGCGGGTCAGTCCGGTGGCGACCTGGTCGGCGAGGCCGCGCAGGGCGGCGTTGACGACGGTGGCGTTCTCCCGGCCGAGCAGGCCCATCCGGCCGATCTCGTGGGAGAGGCTGACCGGAGCGCCGGGCAGCTGCTCGGCGATGATCTCGGCGGCGCGCGTCTCGAACTCGGCGTTGACCGGGGAGAACACCGAGGACAGCGCGAAGGAGCCGGCGCCCGCGGCGACGGCCCGGTCGAGGACCTCGCGGAACTCGGCCTCGTCGAAGTCGGCGATGGGGCTGCCGTCGTACTCGTGGCCGCCGTGGCACAGGTAGCTGTGACCGCCGATGGCGGCGACAAGGCGCTCGGGCCAAGCGACCAGCGGGGGCAGCGCGCGGGTGGCGGGCAGCCCGAAGCGGATGGCGGCGGTCGGGGCGAGCCGTTCGCCCTCGACGAGCGCGTTGATGAAGTGGGTGGTGCCGATCATCACGGCGTGCACGGCGGCCGGGTCGAAGCCGGTGGCCGCGCGCAGGTCGCGCAGTGCGGTGACGATGCCGCCGGTGACGTCGGCGGTGGTGGACGCCTTCACGGCGCCCAGCACCCGGTCGCCGTCGATCAGGACGGCGTCCGTGTTGGTGCCGCCCACGTCGATGCCCAGTCGGAGCATGGCGGGGTCCTTTCTCTTGCGGTGCCGGGCGCCGGGGCGCCCGGGGTCAGACGGAGGGCTGTCCGGCGGGCCGGAGGACGGCCGGGGCGTCCTGGTCGGTGGGGACGGTGCCCACCCCGCGCACCAGGCCGAGGCGGGCCGCCGCGAGGTAGAGCACGAGGGCGACGACGACGGAGTTGATGGAGGGCAGCCCCCGGTCGACGTACTTCCCCACGACGGCGGCGACGGCCCACACGACGAGACCGGCCGGCACCCAGGCGGGTGCGTCGGCGGGGAGCGTGCCGGACGGGCGGGTGGCGTCGAGGGCGGGGCGCCAGGTCCGGGTCACGAAGTACTCGGCGACCATGATCCCGGCGATCGGCGGGAAGAGCACGCCCAGCAGGTTCAGGAAGCCGCTGAAGCTGTCGAGGACGCCCATGGCGCCCAGGACCGAGCCGACGACACCGACGACGACCGTGACGGCGGCCCGGTTGAGGCGGCGGCCGAAGGTGCGGTCGGCGAAGGTGACGATGCCGAGCGAGGCGGCGTACAGGTTCCAGTCGTTCACCTTGATCGTGGCGGCCACGATGACGAGGGTGCCCAGGAACCCGGAGGTGGACGTGACGATGGCGATGACGTCGTTGGTGCGCAGCGCCAGGGCGAGGAGCACGCCGATGAGCCCGATGACGTACTCGCCGACGGTGATGCCGAGGACGGTCTGCTTGACGACGTCCTTGCCGGTGCGGTTGAAGCGGCTCATGTCGGGGGTGATGACCGCGCCGACGATGAAGCCGCCCGCGACGAGCGTGGTGCCCTGGAGGAGCGAGAGGGGCGGGCCCGCGGGCTGGGCCGAGGTCAGGGCGCCCAGGTCGTGCTTGGACAGCTCGACGGTGATCGACCAGCCGGCCAGGACGAGAAAGGCGGGGACGGTGATGTACGCGGCCCAGGCCATCGAGCCGACGCCGCGGACGACGACCGCGGTGATGAGCAGGCCGACCACCAGGGCCCAGCCCCAGGCGGGCAGGATGCCGACGAGGTCGACCAGGCCGTCGGCGGAGACGGCGTTCTGGATGCCGAACCAGCCGACGGCGCTGATGCTGATGGCCAGGCCGATCAGCGCGGCGCCGTTCGCGCCGAAGCCGGTCCAGCGGGCGAGCAGCGACGTGGACAGGCCCTCGCGCTGGCCCGCGATCCCGGTGAAGACCGTCATGACCTCCAGGACGACCGCGCCGAGCGTGATGGCGAGGACGGCGTTCCAGAACGTCATGCCGAAGCCGAGGGTGGCTCCGATGAGGAAGCTGGCCAGGGTGGAGAGCTGGCCGAAACGCTGGGTGGCGACCGAGAACCAGTGGAAGCGGGCCGTCGGGGGGACTCGGCCCAGCGCGTGGTCGTCGTGTCCTGAGGTGGACGCCATGGGGACTCCAGAAGGGCGGGCGGGGACGGGGAGCGAACGGCCGGCTCGGTGTGCGGTGGGGTGAGGTTAGGCCGCCGCGCCGGGCGGGTCACCGTGCACATGGCACGGCCAGCGGGGTGTGGAAGTGCGGTGTGCACAGATACGGATCCGGCCAGGCGCCGCACGTCGTGCGGGGGCTGTGCGGGTCGCCCTGACCGGCGGGCGGGGCTGTGCAGGGTGCCTGTTGTGGCGGCCGGGCGGGGCGGCCGAGGGTGTGGGCCACGTCCTTGCCGCCCTGGAGGTGCTGTGAAGCTCACGGTCGTGCTGCCCGTCATCACCGACGCGTTCACCGAGGAGGTCCGCCGGGAGGTCGCCGCCTGGGCGGCGCCCGGCACGGAGATCGACGTCCGCCGCATCGCGCGCGGCACCGCGTCCATCGAGTCCGAGTACGACGAGGCGCTGGCCGCCCCCGGCATCCTCGACGCCGTCCGCGAGGCGGAGCGGGACGGTGCCGACGCCGTCTTCGTCAGCTGCTTCGGCGACCCCGGTGTGCACGCGGCACGGGAGATCGTCGACATCCCGGTGGTCGGCGGGTTCGAGCCGGCCGTGCTCACGTCCCTCGCCCTCGGTGAGCGCACCGGGGTGATCACGGTGCTGCCGAACGTGCTGCCGATGCTGCACGGCCTCGTGCGCCGCTACGGCCTGACCGAGCGCGTCGGGCCGATCCGCGTCGTCGACATCCCGGTGCTCGACCTGGATCCGGGCGAGCGGCTGCTCGACGGCCTGGCCGAGCAGGCCCGGGCGGCGGTCGCCGCCCGGGAGGCCGATGTCGTCGTCCTCGGCTGCACCGGCATGCTCGGGGTGGCCGCCGCCCTCCAGGAGCGGCTGGCGAAGGACGGTGCGTACGTGCCGGTCGTCGATCCGACGGGCGCCGCGGTGATGTGGCTGGAGTCGCAGGTGCGCCTCGGGGTACGAGCCAGCCGGACGACGTACATGCCGCCGCGCGCCAAGGACCGCGTCGGCTGACCGCCGCCCCGCGCCCCCGTCCGCCCGCGTTCCCTGGAGTCGATCATGCCTTTCGATGTAGCCGCGCTGCGTGCGCGCGTCCCCGCCCTGAAGTCCGGTCCGGCGCGGTTCGACGCGCCGGGCGGGACGCAGACCCCGCAGCCGGTCGTGGAAGCGATCGCGGCGGCGCTGACCGCCCCGCTGGCGAACCGGGGCAAGGCCACGGAGGCGGAGCGCAACGCGGACCGGATCGTGGTGGAGGCACGGGCGGCGCTGGGGGACCTGCTGGGCACCGCTCCCGAGACGGTCGTGTTCGGGCGCAGCGCCACCCAGCTCGCCTACGACCTGTCCCGGATGCTGGCCAAGACCTGGCAGCCGGGTGACGAGGTGGTGGTGACGCGGCTCGACCACGACTCCAACATCCGGCCCTGGGTGCAGGCGGCCGAGGCGGTGGGCGCCACGGTGCGGTGGGCGGACTTCGACCCGGACTCGGGCGAGCTGCGGCCCGAGCACATCGAGGCGGTGCTGTCGCCGCGCACCCGGCTGGTCGCGGTGACCGCGGCGTCGAACCTGACCGGCACCCGCCCCGATCTGCCGGCCGTCGCCGCCCTCGTGCACGGCGTGGGCGCGCTGCTGCACGTGGACGCGGTGCACTACGCCGCTCATGGCGTGGTCGATGTCGCGGCGCTCGGCGCGGACACGCTGGTCTGCTCGCCGTACAAGTTCCTCGGCCCGCACCTGGGCGTCCTCACCGGGCGGGCGGAGCTGCTGGAGTCACTGCGTCCCGACAAGCTGCTGCCGTCCAGCGACGCGGTGCCCGAGCGGTTCGAACTGGGCACGCTTCCCTACGAGTTGCTGGCGGGCGCGCGGGCGGCCGTGGATCTGCTCGCGGGCCTCGACCCGCAAGCGCGGGGCAGCCGCAGGGAGCGGATCGTCGCCTCGTTCGCGGCTCTGGAGGCCCATGAGCACACGCTGCGCACCCGGCTCGAGGACGGGCTCGCGGCGCTGCCCGGCGTCACGGTGCATTCGAGGGCCGCGGACCGCACGCCGACGCTGCTGTTCACCGTGGCCGGCCGGGAGCCCGCCGACGTCTCGCGCCACCTCGCCGAACACGGTGTGGCCGCGCCCGCCGGGTCGTTCTACGCCGTGGCGGCGGCCCAGCGGCTCGGACTGGGCGACCAGGGCGGTGTCCGCGTGGGGCCGGCGCCCTACACCGACGAGGAGGACGTCGAGCGGCTCCTGACCGCGCTCGCCGAACTCACTGCCTAGCCCCGACACGCCCCGGCGGAGGGCGAGGAGTCGAGGCCGGGCGCGCGACGCCGGGGCGGGATCCGCCCGGGGTGGTCCCGGGACGGATCCGCGCACGGTCACGCCGGGTTGTCGATACCGGTCACGATCGCCGGTCCCAGCGGCGCGTCGCCGTCGTCGAACCCTGCCGCGCGCAGCGCCTGCGCGGCCAGTTCCCCGGCCCGGGTGCGGGCCTGTGCGCTCGCGTCGGCGGTCACTTCGAGGCGCATGCTGAACGTGTCGTCGTCGTTGACGGTGAGCAGGTCCAGGTCCTCCTCTCGGCCCAGCTCGGTGCGGTGCGGGTCCGCCTCCCGCAGATGCCGCTCGACCTGGGCTTTCACCTGGGCGTCCGCGGTCCGCACGAAGGTGCCGGGGATCGTGATGACGAAGGTCGTCATGTGCGGTGCTCCTGTCTGTGCCGTGGCTCGGCTGCCGTGTCGAGTCGGCTTCCCCGGGTCGCCCGGCTCACTCGGGCCACTCGGGTTCGGCGTCGCCGGCCCGTCTCACCCACGCTGTCCGCCGCCGCGGGTCCAGTCCAGGAGGCGGTCCGCGGACCAGGTCGTCACCACGCGGTCGGCGGGTACGCCGCACTCCTGTGCTCGGGCGCAGCCGAGCACCTGCCAGTCGAGCTGTCCCGGCGCGTGCGCGTCGGTGTCCACGGCGAACAGGGTGCCGGCCGCGACGGCGCGCCGCAGCAGCCGGCGCGGCGGGTCGAGCCGCTCGGGGCGGCTGTTGATCTCGACCGCGGTGCCGGACTCCGCGCAGGCCGCGAACACCGCGTCGGCGTCGAAGACCGACTCGGGCCGGCCGCGTCCGGTGACGAGCCGGCCGGTGCAGTGTCCGAGGACGTCGGCGCGCGGATCGCGGACGGCGGCGATCAGGCGGCGGGTCATCGCGGCGGCGTCCATCCGGAGCTTGGAGTGGACGGACACCACTACCACGTCGAGCCGGTCCAGGAGTGCGGGCTCCTGGTCGAGGGAGCCGTCGTCGAGGATGTCGCACTCGATGCCGGTCAGCAGCCGGAACGGCGCCCACCTGGCGTTGAGTTCGGCGATCACGTCGAGTTGTTCCCGCAGCCGCCGCGGGGACAGTCCGTGGGCCACGGTCAGCCGTGGCGAGTGGTCGGTGAGCACGGCCCACTCGTGGCCGAGGTCGCGCGCCGCGCGGCCCATCGTCTCGATCGGGCTGCCGCCGTCGGACCAGTCGGAGTGCAGATGGCAGTCCCCGCGCAGCAGCGCCCGGAGCCGGGCGCCCGCGCCGTCCGGCACGAGCGGGGTCCGCGCCGCCTCCTCCAGGCGGGACAGGTACTCCGGCACCTCGCCGGCGACCGCAGCGCGGATCACCTCGGCCGTGGTGGGGCCGATGCCCTTGAGCGCTTGCAGGGTGCCCGCCGCGGCACGGCGCGCCGTCTCGTCCGGGCCCTGTTCGGCGACCACCCTGGCGGCGGTGCGGAAGGCGCGGACACGGTAGGTGGGGGCGCGATCGCGCTCCAGGAGGAACGCGATCCGCTCCAGGACCTGCGGAGGTCGCATCGTCATCTCCGGCCCCGCGGACTCTCCGTCATCTGTCCAGCGTCGCTCAGTCGGCGCCGCCGGGCACGTCGGCGGCCTGCCGCAGCAGCTGTCCGATCTCGGGGTGCATGACGTCGTGGTGGCCGCTGAAGGGGCGGTCGGTGGTGTGGACGACCTCGGAGGCGTCGACGTTCAGGTAGGGCAGGCGCCGCAGGTCCTCCTTGCCCGTTTCCCCCAGGCACACGGGGGCGGGCCCCTCGACGCCCTGCACGCCGTCGAAGCCGAGGGCACCCCATTTGCGGGCGATCGACGTCAGGTCGGCGGAGTCGCCGATCATCTGGGCGGACAGCGGGTACAGCACGCCGAGGTGGAAGTCGAGATGGGAGAACGTGCAGAACAGCGGCCCCTGGACGAGGCGTTGCAGACTCCACAGCGCGCCGTGGCCCGAGACCTGCTGCGGCAGGCTGTCGGCGAACGCGAAGTGTGACATCTCGCCCTGGAGGAGCGTGAGGGAGGACAGCATCACCGGCTCGGCGCCACCGCTCTCCAGGCCGCGCAGCGCGAAGCCGGCCAGCCGGGCGCCGAGCCCGTGCCCGACGAGGTGCAGCCGCACCTCGGAGTCCTCGGCGAGACCGGGCAGGGCGGGACCGAGGCCCAGTTCCCCGATGAAACCGGCGCGGCGGCGCAGCATGTGGCGTACGACCTGGCGGAAGAGCTCGTGGGCGCCGTCCCACAGTGCGGCCTGGTCGGCGGTGCGGGCCTGCTCGCCCAGCGGGCCGCCGGAGGCGACCGTACCGGCGCGTGCCACCCGTTCGCTCAGCGGTCGCGCGGGGCGCGGTCCGGCGACCCGGATCTCGGCGAGGGTGCCCTCCTCGGACACGTCGGGCCCTTTGCGGCCGTCCTCGTGCCGGGCCGGGCGCGCGGATCCGGTGTCCCCGGCCCGGCGCAGGTCGTCGAGCGCGCCCGCGAACTCGACGCACATGGTCCTGGTGTCCTCGAAGAGCATGAGGGGGTCGGACTGCGGAATGATCTCGCCCTCGGCGTCGGAGGCGAACGGGGCCACCGGGTCCTGCAACGGGACCTCCGCCAGGCGGCGCAGTTGCGTACCGAAGTCGTCGAAGGCGGTCTCGTGGTCGGACCGGTCCCGCAGCAGGGCGACGATCCGCGTCAACTCCTCCTCGTGGCCGGGCAAATGACGCACGAGGTCGTCCAGCGTCTCCCGGTCGGCCTCCGCGCCGTCCGGCCGCTGTTCCACGCCGGGCAGGTCCTCGTCGCGGAAGCAGAGCGACGGCCAGTGCACGGAGAGCATTCCGGCCCGCCCGGGCGCGTCCTGCCAGGCCTCGGCCAGCAGGCGGCGGTAGGCGCCGTCGACGGCGGCGCCGACCTCCTCGTCGTTGTGGGCGCCGTGGACCACGATGTACAGGTCGCGGACGCCGCTGTCCCGCACGGCCGCTCGCACCCGGTCCACGGAGTCGGGCGCGAGCGCGGCCCCGCCGTCGAATCGCAGAGCGCCGAGATCGTGGAACGCGGCCGGTTGCGGCATGGCTCACTCCCGTGGGGCGCCGCCCGTCGCGACGCGGTGCGGAAGCGGGCCGGGGTGCCCGCCTCGCGAGGCACTCCGTCTTCCCACCGCGCCGCCGGGCACGCTCCGGGCGACGCCGATGTACGGCGTTTCTACGCCACGCATGCCGCTCCGCGCAGACGCCGGGGAGGACGGGCCCTCCCCGGCGGACCCACGCCCTAGCGGATCCGGTTGTCCTGCGTGATGTTCCGGGCGCGGGCCCGCGCCTCCTCAGCGGAGAGCCCCGCGTCGCACACGATCGTCACCACACTGCCGTCGTCCAGCGGCACACGCCGCATCTCCACGCCCAGCAGTCCCGAGCGTTCCGGCTCGTTCTCGGACATCAGAGCACCTCCTCGTCGGCGGATGCCCAGGCTAGGCAAGGAGCGGGGCCGGCGGCGGGGAGCGGGGGCCGCATGTCACACGATCGAAGCCCGTGACTGCGGCAGACGCCAGCGCGTCAACCCGACACGCGGGCGATTCGGACTCCGCTCCGGCGGACAGATGCATTCCGACACGCCCGCGCCCCACGGTGATCCTTCTCGCACGGGGCGGAATGTGTGGATCCCGCAGAGCGGGTAGTGGGGGTGGACAGCCCGTCCGGTACGAAGGGAGACACCCCCCATGACTCTGCAGAGCACTCCGAAGTACACCGTCCCCGGCCTCACGGTGGACCAGGCCGGAGAGCTGATCGAGATTCTCCAGATGCGTCTGCACGCGCTCAACGATCTGCATCTGACGCTGAAGCACGTCCACTGGAACGTCGTCGGTCCGCACTTCATCGCCGTCCACGAAATGATCGATCCGCAGGTCGACAAGGTCCGCGCGATGGCCGACGACGTCGCCGAGCGCGCGGCCGCCCTCGGCGGGGTCAGCCAGGGCACGCCCGGCGCGCTCGTGGCCGCCCGGACCTGGCAGGACTACAGCGTGGGCCGGGCCGACGCCATCGCCCATCTCGGGGCGCTCGACGTCGTCTACACCGGCGTCATCGAGGACCTGCGCAGGGCGGTCGCGGCGGCCGGTGCCGTCGACACCGCCACGGAGGACCTGCTGATCGGACAGCTGCGCGATCTGGAGCAGTTCCAGTGGTTCGTCCGCGCGCACCTGGAGACGGCGGGCGGTTCGCTGCGCACCGGCTCGGCCGATACGGAGGCGGAGGCCGCCCACAAGGCCGTCAACTAGCCTCCCACCAGGGCACGTTCGCGAGTGAATCAGGTCACGTCGGGCACGCGGTGCGCATGGACCGTGACAGGCCGGGCATGGGGAGGTACCGCCCCCCGAGCGAGAGCAGGCCCTCCATGCTGATGCCCGACGCCACGTTCGTCCGTACCCTGCTGAGCCGCTACGCCGATCTGCAGATGCGGCATTGCGAGCGGCCCTCGCAGGAGTTGCGCTGGCAGCTCGACGACGTGACCTACACGCTGTGCGTCTGCACCGGGACCCGTACGATCCGCGACGCCCTCGCCGCCGCCGACCGGGTCCTGGAGCAGGCCGCGGCCCGCGGTTCCGACGAACCGCAGGCCGCGTGAACACCCGGAGCGGCACGCCTGTTTGAGCCGGGCCGACGGGGGCACTCGGAGCCCGATCCCGTCGTACGAACCGAGGGATCCGATGAGCTGGGGGCGCGTCCTGGGACGAGGACGCGCCCCCGTCGTCATGGTGTGCGCAGGGCGGCCCCGGGGCCGAGGGGCAGGTCGAGCCCGTAGAAGACGCCGAGCACGGCCAGCCACGCCACCAGGAACGGGACGACGAACACCGACAGCCGCGAGAGCAGCGAACCCAGCCGCGCCTCGGGTTCGTAGCGCCGCAGCACCGTCAGGAGCAGGAACACGTACGGGTTGAGCGGCGTGATCATCTGGGTGGCCGAGTCGCCGATGCGGAACGCCGCCTGGGTGGCGGCCGGTTCCATGCCGAGCAGCATGAACGCGGGCACGAAC